>NZ_RQES01000005.1:0-300000 GCF_004769405.1 Leptospira selangorensis | reverse complement strand
AAACTCTAGAGTACGGATCGCGATGGAAGAAATTTCTTTTCCCGGAGACAGATAGAAGATCCCCCCTGTATAAACTCCTCTATTTTTTTCCAAACTATGAATGATCTCCGAGGATCTTTTTTTAGGAGCCCCAGTGATAGAACCTCCCGGAAACAACGCCTCTAAAATATCCGTCCATTTTATATCCGAAGAAAGTTCGGATCTTATCTCACTGGTCATTTGGAAAACTGTCGGATATTCTTCGATAGAGAAAAGTTTAGAAACTCCAACAGAGCCAGGTAAAGAGATCCTTCCTAAATCATTGCGGAGAAGATCGGTGATCATTAAATTTTCTGCTCTGTCTTTTTCCGAACCGGCAAGTTCTAATTTCAATCTTTCATCTTCCTCGTGATCTTTTCCTCTGGGCCTGGTTCCTTTCATCGGAACAGTTCTGATCTGATTGGATTTTCTTTCCCAAAACAGTTCCGGAGAAAAAGAGAGAATATCTCTTTGTGTCTGGAGGGACCCTCCGGTATGTATCCAAGCTTCGTATGGAACAGGCTGTTTTTTTCTGAGTTCAAAAAACAATCTTCCGAGAGAACCTTCTAATTCTATCTCCAAAGGAAATGTAAAATTGACCTGATAAATATCACCTTCGTAGAGAAAGTTCCGGATCTTGTGAAAGATCTTTTGGTATTCTTTAAGATCCATCTCGGATCTGATTTTTGCAGAATAACCTTTGTCCTTAAATTTGGATTCCCATTCCGAAATTTCAGCGGGGTTTAAGACCTTCGGTTTGGAAAAAATCCCGAACCAGAAAAGAGGATCTTCCGAAACTTCTTCCATATTGTCAGGATTTAAAAATAAATCCCCTGCTTCGTAGGAAATCCAACCGGCCACATGGAATCCTTGGGAGACCTTGTTTTGAATTTCTAAGAAGAATTTCCTTGCTTCACTTCGTCGATTAGTAGTAAGAATCTCATTCGGCTCCGTTAGAACTAGGCGTCCCTCTTCAGAGAAACCTTCCCCTAAATAAATAAAGGGTTTCCTGGAGTTTTGAAATAGATCGGAAATCATTTGGAAAAGGTCTTAAAACCTTATTCTCAGCTGCTTCCGAATCCTAAAAGCGAAATGAATAAGATTCTAAGATTAATGTTATCTCGATCCCTAAAATTCGTTCAAACTGCCGCTAAATTTCTTCTGGTAGCTTCCGTTTATTTTCTCTTGGGAAAATTCGGAGAATCCTTCGGGACTTTTTCGGATTACGCCTCTCCTATTTGGCCTGCATCCGGTTGGGGATTGATCACTCCTTTATTATTCGGAAGAGTTTCTTATTTCGGGATTTTTACAGGTTCCTTTTTATACAACTGCCAGATACGACATGAAGATATTCCGGGACAAGATCTAAGCATTTATTTTGGGGCCGCAGTACTCATCGCTATTGGAAGCACATTACAATCTTTCACAGGAGCCTATTTATATAAAAAGTTCGTTCCTGATCTAGATCTTACAAAGAACACTTCTTTCGTTCTTAGATTTCTTTGGATAGAAACATTAGTTTGTATTATCGCAGCAACGATCGCGTGTTCCGGACTTCTACTCTTAAATATCCTGGATTTAAATTCGCTTTTTCCTACTTGGATCACTTGGTGGATGGGAGATTCTTTAGGGGTATTCGTATACTTTCCGTTTTTCTTAAGTTGGTTAGGACCAAGGGTTGCAAGATTCCAAGTACATTCTTGGAAAGAAAGTGTGGGACTCGTCTCCTTCTTAATTTTATTAGGTGGGGGAATATTCTACTTCTTTAGTATCAATCAGATACCGGCATATTTCCCACTCTCTTATCTTTTGATCGCTGTTATCTCACTTGTTTCTCTTAGATTCGGAGGAAGAGAATCTTCTTTAGTACTCATCATAGTTTCAATAATATCTATCTTAGGAACGGCACAAGGAGATTCGTATAATTTCCCTGCTTCCAAAGAAGTGTCCCTTCTTCTTTTGCAAAGTTTTCTTTCTGCGATCTCGGTCGCTTCCCTTCTCGCCTTATCAGTAATAAGGGAAAGAGTAGATGCGCAAGATGAGATCTATCTCTCCCATAAAAGATTAGAAGATCTGGTTGCAGAAAGGACACAAGAACTAGATCGATCATATCGATTTTTAGGAGCAAGTGAAGCAATCTATAAAGGTTTATTCGAAAACGTTCCGATCGCAATTTTAGAATGTGATTACTCTGAAGTACGAAGAATGTTGGGCGAAGTACCTAAGATGTCTACAAAGGAATTCGCTAAATTCCTGAAGACGAATCCTAAATTCGTTTCGGAA
The DNA here is from genome assembly GCF_004769405.1 of Leptospira selangorensis. Classification (NCBI taxonomy): domain Bacteria; kingdom Pseudomonadati; phylum Spirochaetota; class Leptospiria; order Leptospirales; family Leptospiraceae; genus Leptospira; species Leptospira selangorensis. Next base: position 297,699 of record NZ_RQES01000005.1, on the reverse strand, counting down.
TGTTATGAAACAGTAAGTGTAGTAGACGCAAATAAGGAATCCGTTCGATTATTTGAAGCAAGTTCAAAGGAAGAAGTCCTATTTCTCGCCAGAAATTTTTTCAGAAAGGGAAATGATCATTATTTCAAAAAACTTCTGACCAGAATTCGTTTTGGAGCAAGAGTACTTCATACGGAAACTACATTATCCACATGTAACGGAAAACAAATCGAAGCATCCATTCGTTGGTCCTTAGCACCGGAATTTGAAGATTCATTCTCTTCTACCATTATTACTGTCACAGAGATCACTGACAAAAAGCAGGCAGAGAGACAGCTAAAATCTTCCTTAAAAGAAAAGGAAGTGATGTTGAAAGAGATCCATCACAGAGTAAAAAACAATCTGCAAGTGATCTCCAGTTTATTCAATCTTCAGTCGGAATACGAAAACGATCCTAAAATCCACGAGGCATTTACAGAAAGCCAAAACAGGATCCAAACCATGGCGCTGATCCATGATGAGTTGTACCAATCCAATGATTTGGGAAATGTAGAATTTTCAGGATATTCCAAAAGGCTTGCGGAGAAGATCAGGTCCGCCTATAAAATCGGAGCGGAAACAAGAGTGGATGTGATATCAAATCCTATCCATTTAGAGATCAGTATCGCAATTCCGCTCGGACTTGCATTAAATGAATTACTCACAAATTCTTTTAAATACGCATTCCCTCATAATTTTTCTCCTACGGATGAAAGACCAAAGATCCAAGTCAGACTCCAGAAAAAGGAAAATGTAGTAATTTTAGAAGTTTCAGACAACGGGGTCGGTTTACCTAACGAATTGAATCCGATCGCAACTCATTCTTTCGGCCTAACCTTGGTCCAAGTCCTGACAAAACAGCTAAAGGGAAAATTGGATTTTTCCAGTTCAAAAGATCATGGAGCCAGTTTCCAAATCCGTTTTGAACTTCCGAATTAGGAAAATTCCTTGCGAACTAGTTCTCCAAATCGGAGTAAGGAGAACATGAGAACAAAGCCTCCTAGTCCGATCGCCAACAGGGCGGAAGCAAGAAGAGAACAAATCCTAGAAGCGGCACTAGACGTATTCTCCGAAAAAGGATATCATGAGGCGGGGATCGCAGACATAGCCGGAAAATTAAATATAGGCCATGGGACCTGTTATCGTTATTTTAAAAATAAATTAGATATCTTACATGCGTTAGTAGACCGGATCCTTCTAGGACTATTAGAAGTGGTTCGTAAAGAAAGTCCCGAAAAATCAAACTCAATCGAAGAATACAGAAACCAGATCAAGAATATCGGCTGGGAATTATTTCAACTTTTCAGCAAAGACCCAAGACAGGCAAAGATCGTTTTTTTCGAAGCAATGGCTTTGGATGAAACTGTAAAAAGAAAAGTGCAGCTTGGGATTGATAAAAGCGCCAGGCTCACAGAGTTGTATCTGAAGAACGGTGTGAAAAAAGGATTTTTAAGAAGAGAATTGGATACTCGTATCGCATCTCAAGCAGTCAATGCGATGATGTTTGAAGGGATACGGATCAATTTATCTTCAAAAGTGGATTCTAAATTTGCAAAACGTTGGCTGGAAGAAATGCCCACCCTTATGTTAGAAGGAATGGGCAAACGTTAGTTACTTTTTATAAAGTAAGGAACTGCACTAGGTCTTTTGCGGTAATATCAGGAATTTCTTCCATAGGAATATGACCCGCTCCTTCGTAGGAAATGAACTTAGAATTCTGAAGATCCTTAGTCCAGTTTTGTGCGTATTCCAATTTTAACCAATGATCTTCCTTGCCCCACATGATCAATGTAGGAGTTCTTACAGACTTAATCCCTTCTGAAATTTTAGGGTCAGTGAACTTCTCTCTAGCAGTTCTGAAAAAATAATTATAAGCCTGCCTATTTCCTTCTCTTCTGGAAAGATCCACGTATCTTGTTTTAATCTCCGGAGTAATTTTAGAAGGATCTCCGTAGACCTCATCTACACTTTTTTCTACCATAAAACTTGGAAGCATATGTCGTGCAAAAGGACTTACGATCGGGTTACTCCCTAAAGCGATCATAGGAGGCATAGGCTGCGCGTATCCGGCCGCATCTATCAATACCAATTTTTGGACTTTATTAGGATATTTTAATACGTAATTCCAAGTGATATAACCTCCCATAGAATTCCCTACCAGATAGAAAGAATCTATTTTTAGATATTCCAGGAATTGGTTTAGTACTTCTACACCTTCTTCCAGATTTAACTTTTCTAAATCTTCAGGAGGACCTGTAAGTCCATGGCCTGGAAGATCAATGCGGATCACTCTATAACGAGACTTTAATAATTCTGCCCAAGCATCCCAAGTATGCAAAGAAGAGCATACCCCATGTAATAGAATAATTACAGGACCTTGACCCTCGTCCCTGTAATGGATATTCAGATCCCCAACCTGCACGAACTTGGATTCTGAGTTCGCATATTTCGTTTTCAAATCCTCTAAGGAATCGGAACCGACCCCTAAAAATCTACAATCAAGTAGAATGATGAGAAGTAACATTAAGCTTATTATTGTTCTTTTCATAATTTCCCTGTTTAATGAAAATTCCCACCCAATCGGAATGACAGATACGTCATTCCAATCCCAAAGTAAAACACGTTTTTCTTTGAAATTTTTAAGTTTCCCCTATTGACAAAAACTGAATGACGTGTCATTCTTATATTCAATTAAGGTGAGGAGTTTAGAATCCAATGGTTCAAGTGGATGTTTTTTGGGCCTACGGCCTGGGAGCCGGTTATGCAATGGCCGCAGCTCGCCAAATTAAAAAATTGCAGGCAGGAGAAACCACAGCAGGTTCTCTCCCTTCCATCAAAAAAGAAGAGAAAGGTAAGGTCCCATTTTGGAAGAATACCTACTTCATCTCGAATCTTCTTTATCTAGGTTTATTATTCGCTCCATCAGGTTTGTATCTTGTCTGGCAGTTTACTAGTTGGGAAACAATGCATGCTGGAGATAAGACAATGCCTGGTTGGCTTGTGGCTTTATTCGGTTTAACGAATATTTCCCAAGGGATCTTAGGTTTCTGGGTAGTCTGGAAATTGATCGAAGCAGGAAAAAATTTCTTAGCTTATCTACAAGTTCCTGCAGGATATTTTGGAATGTTCTTCATCTTAGTTCATGGATGGGACGGAACCGGTTATAAAAGATTTTTTTCAGAGTCTGTAGAACAATTCCATACATGGACCTGGGGAACCGCAATCAACTGGTTAACGTCGGATGTAGCGATCACATTGTATGTAATGGGCGTGATCCTAATTCCAGTTCTGATCGTTTCACTTCTAAAGATCGAAAAAGAAGGTTGGGAATTAGGAGGCGCCGGAGAATTTTCAGTCAGAAAATCTCCTTCCGGCTTTGCTTCTACAATTGCGTTTTTAGCAACTGTGTTTGTAGGTGCGTTGGGATTTGCAATAATCTCCAGCGTGATCATTCATCAACTGGGTTGGACACTCGGGGCTATCGTTTCCGCCCTAGTGATTTATACTTTAGGAATTTCTAAATTTGGGTTATTCCAAATCTTCTATAAAAGTGTATTACAATCGGAAATTAAAACTGGTGGCAAACTACAAAATATTCGTTCTGCGGCATAAATTGTCCGACGATTGTCTTCTTTAGAACCGTTCAAATTTTTGGCTCTGGCGGATTAATCCCCCAGAGCTTTTTTGTATTCTGCAATTAAAAGATCCGGATTTTCTCTTCCGATAGAAATTCTGATAAGACTTGGATCTAATCCTACTTCTTTCAAAAATCCTCTTCCAGCTTCCGTAGAAACTAATTCATAATGAGCCAGGTACATGTACAACATGTTCAGAGTGAATTCTGTTCCGAAACTTGGCCCCTTTAACAATCTTAAAGAATTGTAAAATGGTTCCAAAGGAACTCCAGGTTCGATCGTGATCACTCCACAATGCAGATCCTTATCCCTTGCAATCTTGGAAAAATTTCCGTGATTTTCTTCCGAACCACTCCAATGAACCGCTTTGATCTTAGGATGATTTGAGAAGAAGTTTGCAAGTTTAGCTGCATTCTTTCCTATCTCTTTAACTCTTTCCATATAACCTTCCAACTCGAAGGCCATACGTTCGCAATCTCTGATATAAGGAATTTCTATAAATTCAGGAGAATCTTTTTTCAACTTCTCAAAATATGCAGAAGAAGGATTCAAAAATAAAGCGCCCATCATCACGTCTGCATGTCCGGATGCAAACTTTGTCAAACTCTCGACGATCACATCCGCGTATGGAGAAAGATCCACAACTGCAGAACCCGCCACGGAAATATCGGCTACTAATGGAATTCCATATTTTTCCAAAAGTTTTTTGAGTTCAGGATAATCAGGAACTTGGATGAGAGGATTTGTAGGGGATTCAGTAAGGATTGCGGCTACTCTATGGCCTTCTTTAGAAAGGAATTCTTCCAATTCTTTTAGATCGACCACATCGTGGAATATATGAGAGCCTCTAGAATATTTTTCTAATATTCTAATATTATCTACGTATAACCATCCGAGTCTGAGCCAGATATCTTTTCCTTCTTTTGCACGAACTTTATCTAATGCTCTAAAAGCGGCATAAACCGCATTCATTCCGGAAGTTGCCAGATATACCTGTAGATTTTTGCCCGGATATAAAGCGGATAATGATGCTTCTACCGTTTCATAAGGTTTTTCTTTTCTGGATTCTTCTTTGTATATAGAATCGATAAGTCCTTTTTTAAATAAGTAATCTTCTGCCTTACGAGAAGATAATAAACATCCTGTATGTTGGATGAAGGACAATATTTTGGATTCGTTTTCCTTATGAGAAGGTACGGTTAAGGTAATAATACCTTCGTCCTCTATAATTCTTGTGCCTTCTACCTGGAAGAATGAAACGATATGATCAGCGGCTTTGCGGGAGTTTACAATAAATTGAGGGCCGTCGACTCCCTTAGTTTCTCTATTATAATCTAAAATTTTTTCTATATAAGCATGAGCTACAAAACGAGGATATCCCGCTTTTAATCTGGAAAGAGTTTCGGTTCTTTTTTCTTCGTATCCGATTACGTCGGCGACTTCCGGAAGGCTCATGGAAACCGCATGTATGTTTTCAAATGGTATTCTTTCCCCGCAGATCCTTCGATGCGGTTCTTCTATCTCTAGTATCATACTCTGATTACCATCGCAAAATTTTAGGCAGAAACATCAACTTTATTCGGTTGGACGAACAGAAGTCTAAAACGGTTCTAATTTGTCTGTGAATTTGCGAGGCGCTTGACTCTGTCTTCTTCTGTTAAGGCATTGATCAGGTCATCCAGATCTCCTTCCATTATAGCAGAAAGATTATGACTAGTAAATCCAATCCTATGATCCGTACATCTTCCTTGCGGAAAATTATAAGTTCGTATTCTTTCGGATCTGTCTCCTGAACCGACCATCTGTTTTTTTAGAGCATCTGCCGCGGCTTTCTTTTCTTCCGCCTGCTTTTCCAAGATCCTAGCACTCAAGATCCTCATCGCCTTTGCTTTGTTCTTGTGCTGGGATTTTTCATCCTGGCATGCAACTGCGATCCCGGTCGGAATGTGAGTGATACGAACTGCAGAGTCAGTGGTGTTAACGTGCTGACCACCGGATCCGGAAGAACGATACACATCCACTCTCAGATCGTTTTCATTAATATTGATCTCGGACTCTTCTGCTTCCGGCAAAACTGCGACGGTCACAGCACTTGTATGGATCCTTCCTCCGGATTCGGTTGCAGGGATTCTTTGCACTCTATGAGTTCCTGCTTCGAATTTGAAAAGATCGTAAGCCTTATCATTTTCCATCGCAAAGATGATCTCTTTTAATCCGCCTATCCCAGTAGGAGAAGAATCTATGATCTCATGACGGATGCCTTGTTTATCCGCATACTTGGTGTACATTCTGAACAGGTCGGAAACGAATAGTCCTGCTTCTTCTCCGCCGGTTCCTGCTCGTATCTCGAGTAATATATTTTTGCCTGAATTCGGATCCGGAGGAAGAAGTAGGATTTCCAACTCCTTCTCTAAACTTTCGATCCTTTCTTCCGCTTCTTTGCGCTCTTCTTCGTACATGGAGCGCATATCCCCGTCTTTTTCGGTTTTTAAAAGTTCTTCAGCGTCTTTTTTGTTCTGAATTAATTTTTGGTATTCGGTAATTTTATCGAATAAGGGAGTGAGTCGGGAACGTTCCTTATAAAGTCGTTTTAAATCATCCGGATTGGACGCAGTTGTGAGTTCGTCCGATATTTTGAGGTATTTTTGTTGTATTTTTTCTAGTCTGTCTAACATAGAAACCGTATCCCATTGCCTTGGTACCTTACTCCTCTACATGGAAAACTACAATTCGATTCTTTCAGCAGTTTCCGATCAGATACTGAATCTTTTATCCGGTCTTCATTCTTATCGTAGCCCCTATGCTAAGACCATAGGATCGCCAGATGAGCTCATCCAAGAGCTGACCCAAAAATCTTCTCTCCAAACCGGAGCGGCGAGCGCGGCTCTTGCCCTCCCCCAAGGACGTTTGGGACTTGTTACATTGGCTCCCGAAATTATTCTAGTCTTAAGGCTCCAAGGTAAATTGGTAAAAGACATCGCCGCTTTATACGGAAAAGAGCATCAGGTGACACCGGAACTTATGGCTTATTGTTTATTCAATGACAAGACCTCATTTTTCAGGAATGTTCTTAAAGATGCCGGTGCTAGGGTCTTGATCCGACCTATAGCTTGGAAACTTCTACAAGAAGCAACTTATCAGATCGCAAAGGGTCTCATCAAAGGGAAGAAGTTTGCAAAACCTAAAAACGGATTTTGGCTTCCGATTTTTGGATCCTTACTTTCTGGAGGATATTCCTTTTTGGAAACTCGTAATGTTGCTTCCAGAGCTCAGAAATTATTTTCTAAAGATATTATTAGCGTCCAATCGGACGAGCCTTGGGCTGAGGAAACTGCCTGAACTCAAAATCTAAGTTCTATCAAATGATCAGAGTCTTATCTTTCTTATTATTAGTTTTCCTTTCCTGGAATTGCAAAAGTAAACAGGAAAGTTTAATAGAAGAGATCCAAGAGTTGCTGGAAGAGCAAAGTTATGAAAAAGCTTCCGGTATGTTAAAGGATTATCTGGTAAAACCTAAATCCGATGACGAAGTCCTTTCTTCCGAAAAACCGGAAACTCCCAGAATAGTCGAACTCTCGTATGACAGAAAAAGATTAATCTATTTAGAAGATAGTAAACTAAATTGGAGAGATGCAAGCGATGGATCCAACGGTTCCAAAAGTTTGGACGAAGTTCCAGCTTCTCTTGCAGTTTCCTTAAACGCAAACTTTGCGTTAGCGGAATATCCGATGACAAACGGTTGTCGTTTATTTGCTATATCATTAAAAAATAATGATCTTTTGTACGAATCAGGCGCGCAGATCTCTTGTAGGAATAGAGGTGGGATCTCAGACGACGGTTCCAAAATTTACTACTTTGTAGATAACCAACTCTATGAAGAAAAAACCATAGAACCTAGAACTCCTAAACTGATTGTCTCTAAAGAAAAGATCGTTCCACCTTTTGCAGGACTCAAGGCTAGATTCTATTTATATCCGATTGGAAAAGATTTTTTACTCTTCTCCGGAAATGCAGGCTCTTACTATTTATATTATTTCCAACCTGAAAAAAAATCAGTGGAAAAGATAGACCAAGAAGTCATCAGCCCATTGATCTATTACGGCACCGGAGACTCTGCGTACTATCTGGGCGGCTCCATCGGTAGACTTCATTTAAGAAGATTACAACTCGGAAAAGGTAAACCTTCTAGTAGTAAATTATTTACGATCAGCAGAAAAGAGATCAATCCTTGGAAACTTCCGGGTAAAAACGAATTTGTTTCCAACTATTCAGGCAAAGTACATCTTTGGGGACCTTCTCGCAAAAGCCAAGTTTTGCCTATACTTTGCGAAAGGATCTGGCTTGTGGATCAAAACAAAGTTCTTTGCGAAAATGAAAAAGGTGGATTGTATCTAACCAATTTGGATTTTCCGGAAGAAGACTGGAAAATCCTCAAATTGTACGAAGAAGCAAGAGACAAATAATTTTTTAGAAAAAGATATTGATGATCAGATTTCCCTTTTGGCCTTCTATCGGCTCCGGGGATCCATAACGTGTCTTTGCAAAACTTTTTGCTGGAAATTCTTGGTTCCAAACTTTTCCGGAAAACTGAACTTGTCCGCTGGATTCAAAGGAAGAATTTTTAATCCATTCTCTAAACTTGCCTTCGTCTTCTTGAGAACCAAGTCCGATCAATTTGCTTACATAAGTTTTTTTAACAATCTCTTCCATTTGAGGAGATTTTAGATCTTCCGTGAATAAGATCCCCAATCTACCTGAAGACAGATTTGCTACCCAGACTTCGGGAAGAATTTCTTTTTCGGAACCTGCAATTTGTGCGGCTTCTGATTTTTGATTGGAAGTTCTAAGTAAAGAACCTTCTACAAACTTTCCGGAAGAATCGAATATATATGCTCTTTCTTGCCATTCACCTGGTTTGATAGAAAGTTTTCCTTCCTTCACTTCAGGAGAAGGTAAACAAATCGATCCTGCTAAAATGGAAACCCCATACATCTTTGCCAGGTCTCCAAAAATCCTTTCGTATCTTTCCTTAGAATCTTGAGCAATCGTAAAAGATACTGCTTCTCCATCCAATATGTGGGAGAAGTTTTTAATAGAAATCCTTTGGAAGAATAATGCCCAGTTCCAAGCAGAGTCGATATTCTCCGAATCCAAAAGTTCCTTTCTGGAATCCATTAGGAAAAAGTAATTTCCGATCTCGGGAGGAAATGCAACGATCGTGGAATTTTGTAACCAACCTTTTTCTTTTGCAAGAGCGAGAGGTTCTTCTAACCAAGCTCTGAATCTATCTTCTCTAGTAAAATATTCTGGTTTGAATTCCAACTGAACGATAAGTAAATTTCCGGACCTTCTATCCCAACCTAAGGAAACGGATTTGGTTTCTTTTTTAGAGATCCTTTTTTGGAAATCTTCTTCACTTAAAGAAACTCCGGAGAGAAGCCATCCGATAAATGCGAAGATCGGAACTAAAACTAAAGACGCAAGTGCATTCCTGACGAACGGGCTCATACCAACCAACCTTTAGGATTTAATTTACCATCAGGTATCTGGGGAACATATTCTTTTTGGTACAATTGCAGAGCATCCAACATGTATTCGAAAAATAAAGGTTTAGGATCGTAAGTCGCAGCATCCACCCAAGAAATATAATCATGCTCATCTGAAAGAGTAATCTCTCCTGATACAAATTCTCCATGATAAGCTACAATCACACATGGATGATTTCCATCGCTGACCCTATGTTTATGGATTAGGATGGGCCGTGGGTGGATCTTGATCTCACAAGCTTCTCCCATTTCTTCTTTTAATTCTCTGGACAAACTTTCCAACCAATCTCCGTAAAATTCGTCCTCGTTCATCCTTCCGCCGGGAAGATCCCCGAATCCGGATTTGCGGTCTCTAAGAATGAGAAGTTCTTTTCCTTTTCGCAAAAAAACCTTTTGTGTGATTTGAAAAAAACCGTGTTTGCTCAAAGCCGTCCTCGCAAGTCACTAAATACTCGCTCAGGAAGCTTTATGCCTGACAACCACTTTTATATTCTCCGGTTTTCTTGCGTCTGTATACGCTTCCGGGATTGATCCGGAATCGAATTCTTTGCTAATCAAATTTTCAGAAACGGATTTTATAAATCCAGGCTCGGATGCAAGAAGCTCTCTGGTCCGAACAAAGTCCCCACATCTACTTGTGCTCAAAATTCCGCCTCTTGTAATCCAATCTAAAAACAAATTGGATTCCCGCTCTGCAGATTTCGAAACGAGAATAAAACCTCTTGGTCGAACCAAGGATTTTTCTTCCTTTGCATCAGGGCGGATCACTAAGTCCAGTTCCGAAGAAGAATCTACGATTGCAAAATCGAATCGTGGCAAAGCACCTGCGAATTCTTTAGATCCTAAAAACTTGGTTCCTTCTTCGATTGAACCTATAAAGATCTTAATTTTATCCTTCTTTTCCAGATTAGCTAATAGTTCCTTTTCTTCTTTGTTTAAGGAAAGAGAAGAAGAAACAAAAACCCATGCCGGCGAGATCGTTTCAATTCCCCAGACCAATTCTGAAAAATCGGATCTTAGATTTGTAATAGAAATCTCATCCACTACTAGCTCAGTCAGATGTGTAATTCCGAGAGATGCCTGACCATTCGTAGTCTTTCTATGAATTTCTTTTTGGGTAAGATGAATACTAGTTTCCAATCCGGAAATAGAACCGGTGGTATCGAATACTAGATCAAAAGAATGTTTGTAATCGGACCAAGACGCAGTTGTAGGAGCTATTACATTCTTCTCGAATAAAAGACCTTCTTTAATATCAGTTTCTCCCAAATTGGAAAAGTATAAAACCTGATCTGCACCCATTCTCAAAGATAGATCCGCTAAGTTTTGGTGCCGAATGAAAGAAACGATTTCGTAGTTTAGATTATTTCTTTTTCGATATAGATCTAAAGCAGCTATCACTAAAGAGCCTAAACGCCTTGGGCCTAAAACTGCGATCTTTTTGAAATCTGATCCGGCCCGATCAATAGAAACTTCTACACCATGCAAAGAAGCAGCGAACGGTTCTAATAGAACTGCTTCCATATCTTCTAATTGTTTTGTTTCTACCAAGTTCCCTTTAGGTGCGAGTATATAAGGCCCGAATCCCCCAGGCAAACGATCTATTCCCAAAACCATTCTGGTTGGACTATGTGTTGGAATTCCAACTCGGCAAAAAGGATCCGCTTCTTCTCCTCTGGAAACTACTGTATCATTAATTTCTAATACGTATTTTTTTCCGGTAAGATAATCGGATGCGACTACTTCGTGACCGATGATCTGAGGCAGTGGAAATGGCAAAAATCTGCGATCCAAATCAGTGGAGCAGATCCCACAAAGTTCTGTTTTGAGAAGTCTATAACCTTTTCCGAGTTCTAAATAAGGAGAGGAATTTCGCAAAATCTGCCATCCGGATTCTTCCGAACCTTTCATTTCATAAACTGAATTAGAGAAAGAATCGTTAGAATTATATTCGTAAGCAGTAAATCGAACTTCTATCAATTATCTCGCCCCGACAAAAAATCCCAAGATTAAGAGTAAAACAACAAATACTAAGTTTAATGCAAATCCTGTATGTAGTTCTCGTTTGATCTTATTATTCAAAAAATATGCAGTGAATACTACTGAGATAAATCCGCCTAAATGAGCCCAATGTGCAACCTGGTCCCTAGAAAATAAATTGGTGATATCAGAGTATACCATAAGCCAAGCTACTGCGAAAACAGGAAAAGGATAACTTCTCTTTCTGACTCGAATAGAAAAAGGAGAAAGTAAAGCGGCTACTGCAGCGAGTCCGGACACAGCGCCTGACGCTCCGATAGCAGGTTGATTTTCTCCTAAAATCATTCCTCTTACAAAAGAATCCAAACCCCCGGAAACAAGAGCGCCCATAAAAAAGAACAGAAGCCATTTTACTTGGCCTACTTTGTATTCCACGATCCTTCCTAAAAAAAATAGAAAGATCATATTCCAAAACAAATGAGTGAAGTCTGCATGTAAGAAGACCATTCCGATCCATTTCCAAGGATAGAATTCTCCGGGACGACTAATGAAAAACGCGTTTATAATTTCTTCCGGAACGAATATAGTAAGAAATATTTGAGAAATAGTGATCAGAGCTACGATAAAAGCGGTTAAAGGAAATTCGAATAGAAAGGCCTTCATTTAGATCCTCTCTGGATATAATAATTCATATAAGCCTTAAGCATCGTTTTCAATTCTTGTAAGATCCCATCTGCGAGCGCACTATCTTGCCTTTCTCGTAGCCAGCGACTTAGAACGGAATCAGATACTTCTACCATGATCCTGGACATGACCATCATTTCCTCTTTTTTCTTCATCCAAGGAATGACCCCGAAAAATAGCTCCGCGATAAAATTGGCGATTGCTCTGTTATTCTCTCTATCTATAGCTACAAGTTCCGGATCTAAGTTTTTATTCGACCACATTGGTATAAACCCAGGTTCGGATTTATAAAGTTGAGCGAACGCATCTATGAGTTTATCTACTATATTTTCCCATTCCGCTTTGTTCGGAGGAGTATCCAGAAAGTTCAGGATCATTGAGTTCACTCTTTCCAAATGCCTTTGTCCAACAGCTTTTAGGATGGCATGTTTATTCGGAAAATATTGGTATAAGGAACCGATAGGTATCCCAGCTCTTTGAGCGATCAGGTTTGTAGTCAGACCATCTGTTCCGACTTCATCCAAAAGATCTGCGACTATATCCAGGATATACTGGACCCTCTCTATAGCTCTTTTTTGAGAAGGTGATTTTCTCAGATTTAACTTAGAGTTTTTCTCTTTTGGTTTAGAGGAAGTTTGCGTTTTCTTTTTTGCGATTTTGGGCAAAGAGTTATTCCCCGGTTCTAAGTCGGTTTCTTACTAAAGAACAGAAAACTTGGATTCTATCAAGAAAACTATTTCACGCCATAATAGCGAAGAATATGCCGGAGACTAGTCAGGTAAGAGGCTCCGAATAAATTGATATGAACAAGCACCGGATATAATTGCCAGAACTGGATCCTATCCTTCAAATTGCCGGGATCATCTAAGCCTGCAGTGGCCAGAATATCTTGCATCTCTTCCAAATTTAAAGGACTTCCGAATAATTGCAACATTGCAAGGTCTTGCTCCGGATGAGAATAAGCCACAGACGGATCTATCAAATAAGCGAAACCGTTCTTACCTTGCAAAACATTCCCGGACCAAAGATCTCCATGGACCATTCTAGGTTTTACATGATTCAATCCCCAATCTTCCGAAAACTTATCAAAGATCCCACGGATTGCCGATAAGTCTTTGTCTGTCAGAAGTTTTCGAGCTTGTGCAAGTTCAATCTGAGGTTTTAATCTTCTTTCCCAATAAAATTCACGGAAGGTGGAAAACCATCCGTTAGCTTGGTTGAGTGTTCCGATAAAGTTATCCTTCTTCCAACCCCAGGAACCGAATTCGTTTTTATATAAATTTTTTAAACTGGCAATTAGATCTTCTCTAAACCCGGCAGAAGAACCTGTTTGTACAAATTCCATTGCAAGAAGTGAAACTTTTCCTAGGTGAACAGTTCCTAGATATTCAGGCACCCTCACACCAAGTCTGCAAAGTTGCTCCAAACCTTCTGCCTCAGTCTCGGCCATTTCTTTTTTAGGAATGATCTTAATGGCAAGTTGAGAACCGTCAGGCAATCTTGCCTTATAGAGCTCGAATAAGCTGGTAGAATGATGGGTAATCTCCGCCCTTTTGGAGGAGGATAAAATACCAAGACGATCTAATCCGTCTCGGATCAATTCGCCCATTCCTGTATTCGTGATTGCCATCATTCGCATCCTACCTAATTTTTCGACCCTGGCTATGTATTTAAAATCGGAGAACAAACCTTCAGGATTGAAGAAAAATCAAGGATCGGTTTCCTTAATATTACAGGACGGATAAATGAAGATCTTTTCAAGACCCAGATCCATTTTTACCTACATCATTTGTTTTTCCCTATGTCCCTTATCGGCTCAGGAGAATACCTGGAAGTATACTATAAGTCAGGATCTAAGCTCCAAGCCGTCAACTTATTGGGAGAAGGTATTCAAACCCGGAACCAGCATTTGTTTTACAGGGAATTATATCGGAGCTAATGGAGAAGTTACCGGGGTTTCGGTACCTTCTGCTCTTCAAACAATTGGAAATAAGAATGAGATCCGGTGGTTTCCTCTCATTACTTTTAGATCAGAATCTGTTGGGAAGAAGGTCCTATCTTCTCCTCAACTCAGAAAGGCCCTCGTTCGAAATCTAGAATTCTATTTGGAGAATCATTCTTTCTATTCAGGCATTCATTTGGATTTTGAAGGTTTAGGACCGGAATACTCTTCTGATTATAAAGAGCTCTTGTTGGAACTCCAACCGGCTTTAAGGAAAAAAAGTAAACTTCTTACATTGGCTGTATTTCCGGCAGAAGGATTCGATCCTAAACTTTCCGGCTTTCACTCCGCAATTTACAAAAAGAATCTCGCAGATGAGATCGTGCTCATGGCTTACGATCTACATTCTACTAAAACTGCTCCGGGACCTGTGACCGAAATCAGTTGGGCAAAACGAAATATTGAATATCTTCTTAAAACTTACAAGCCGGAGCAGATTTGGTTTGGAATTCCTCTTTATGGCTATTATTGGAAGAAGGATGCAAAACGCCCTAAACTTCTAACCCAATCCTCTGACGAAAACTTCGTAATCCAAAACGGAAAAGAAAAGGACGGGATCTATCTGATCCATACGGACAAAGGAGAAGGCAGCCTAATTTTGGATCTTAAACTCTGGGAAGAATATGCAAAAAACATAAAATTAAAAGGACTGGCATTTTGGAGACTTGGGTTTTAGAATTTTATCTAAACCCGTAAACGATTTTTACTTTATAACTCTTCCCGTTTTCATCGTTAATATTACTGGTACCTTTGTACTCCATAATTCTTTTGGATTCTATATCATATACTAAATCAATCGGTTTCACGAACATGGAAAGAATAGTGCTCGCTATTTTCAGTCTTAGAAACATAGCGGGTTTACCTTTATATTCCCCTTCTTTTGTTTTTTCTACCGAGAAGAGGAACTTATCTCTTTCTGACGGAACTAAAAAATGAAAATTTATTTTTTTGCCGGACTTGAGTTCTTCCCAATGATCGATCACGAAATAATCAAAACCTCCATCTAAGGCGGATAAGTTCCCAGCCTCTATAACCTTCTCTTGGATTATATCTTCAAGTTTTCTGCGGACGAATAATTTAACCGAATTCCCGTTCTGTAACACGCCTCCTTCCAGATATCCGTCTCTATAATCCTCCAATTGAAATTCCGGAAGAGTTCTATTCTTTAGAAAATTGATCTTTTTCTTTGCGAAAATTTTTCCTTCCGGATCCTTATATAGGATAATAGAACTAACGTGTTTTCCATTTTCCCAAGTTTCCTCATGAAAATCCTTATACAGCAAATTGCCGGTTTCCAAATCGGTTGCAGTTCCGTTAAATCTAATTTTTCCCAGATCATTAGAGCCGAGAGGAAATACTAAAAACAGAAAGATAAGGAGGAAAATCGAGTTATACATATGGGTAAAACCTATTTACCGGAGAAAACTATTCTATAAAAACGAATTTTCAAAATTTTTGCAAAAACGTAAGTCTCAGTTTGTTACTTATAATTGGAAATATATTTTGTTCGTTCCAAATAGATCAGAACAATTCTATTTCCAGGCGGAATAAACAAATGAATCGAAAACTCTTTCTTCTGTTCCTAATTGTAACATTCATCGGATCTTCAAACTTCTGCTCTAAAATTCTAAACACTAAATCCAAACCAGGTTTAGTAGTCATATTCTTAACCGGAAAAGTTGAAGTAGAAAGAAATGGAAAACTCGTCTCTCTTTCTTTAGGAAGTGTCCTTCAAAAGAACGATACCATCAAAACGAATAGCGGGACCTTGGATCTTCAAACAAGCCTTGGCCATGTAATCCGTTTAAAACCTTATACAAATCTAAGCATTGAGTCTCTTCACGGAGATCTCTCGGAAGAAACTTCCCTCGCCGTTAGAACGGGACTTCTACTTGTAAAAACCAATAAATTAAGCCAGAAAGAGCAGTTCAAAATTTCGACTCCTACTGCTATCGCCGGAGTTCGAGGAACTGCTTTCTCCTTCGAAGTAGTTCAAGGTACACTTCCTAAGATCAAAGTTTATGAGGGAATGGTTGCCATGACCTTAAAGGCTCCGGTCAGTCAGGTAATCTCTGCGGATAAAATTTCAGAAAATCCAAACTACCAAAAACTCCAGAAATTATTGGAAGAAAACGAGATCGTGATCTCCGAGGAAGAAGAGGCGGAAGTTAAACCTGAATTCGACCAACTTGCTCAAACAATTTTGAATCAATTGGATGACGCTGCGATCGCGCAAAGTATTGAAAGTTTTAGAGACGATTTAGTTCGCACTGTCCAAAGAGGAAAATTCGAAAGAGATCCTAGAGAAAGTGCTGATCTGGAAACCTTAGTAAAAATAGACGAGGATCTGATCTCGGGTAGCTTAAACAACAAGTCCTTAACAAAAGAAATAGAGAAAGACCAAAGCGAAAAACTGAATATCGCCTTGGACAAAGTAGAGTCGATAGCAGGTTCCCAAAAACTGGACTCGGAAGAAGAGATCAAAAAATATTACAGCGTCTTAGAATCCATTCATAAACTGGACAAAACGGTTTTACACGGAGCTGTAGTAACTCAAGTAGGAAATACGATGTTGGTCCATTCCACCAAAGGGACCTTTCGTTTGGATGTCTCCGAAGTGGAATACATCAAATACAAAAACTTTGACGTGATCACTAAAAAGAAAAAGTAAACTCCTTAAGGCCGGTTTGTATTCAATGCAAATCGGCCAAGTCCTCATTTTTTCCTTTCCATTCTCCTTCCTCTTCGGAAATTCTTCCAAGAACCTATGAGAAAGAAAATACTTCTACTCGGCTCAGGTGAGCTTGGAAAAGAATTCGTAATCGCAGCCCAAAGATTAGGCCAATATGTAATTACGGTTGATAGTTATGACGGCGCACCCGCAATGCAGGTAGCTCATGAAAAAGAAGTCATCGATATGTTGGATGGGGACGCATTAGATAGAGTCGTTGCCAAACATAAACCCGATCTGATCGTTCCAGAAATTGAAGCAATTCGAACCGAAAGATTTTACGAATACGAAAAACAAGGCTACCAAGTAGTTCCAAGCGCTAAGGCTGCAAACTTTACGATGAACCGTAAAGCGATCAGAGACCTTGCTTCTCAAACCTTGGCTCTAAAAACAGCAAAGTATAAATATGCTTCTACCTTAGAAGGTTTGAAAGAGGCAATTTCAACCATAGGAATTCCTTGTGTTGTAAAACCTTTGATGTCTTCTTCCGGCAAAGGGCAATCCGTAATTAAAACCGAATCAGATATTGAACCGGCATGGATCGCTTCTCAAACTAAAGGAAGAACCGGTGCTTCCGAGATCATAGTCGAAGAATTTATCTCTTTCGAATCCGAGATCACTTTGTTAACCGTAACTCAAAAATCCGGAAGAACTTTGTTTTGTCCTCCGATCGGTCATAGACAGGAAAGAGGAGATTACCAAGAAAGTTGGCAACCTGCGGAGATCAGTGATTCTCAACTTAAGTCTGCTCAGGAAATGGCGGAGAAGGTCACTAAAGAGTTAGGCGGCGCAGGTATCTGGGGAGTAGAATTTTTCTTAACGAAGGATGATGTTTATTTTTCGGAACTTTCTCCAAGACCTCATGATACTGGAATGGTTACCTTAGCTGGAACTCAAAGTTTTAACGAATTCGAGTTACATGTTAGAACAGTTTTAGGTCTTCCAATTCCTGAAATTCTTTTAGTGAGAAAAGGAGCAAGCGCTGTAATTCTTGCTCAAACAGAAGGTCAGATCCCTAATATCCAAGGATTAGACAAGGCTTGCGAGATGCCTGAATCGGATCTTAGGATTTTTGGAAAACCGGTCACTAAAAAATACAGAAGGATGGGAGTGGCGCTTACTTATTCAGATAAGGATGAATCCATTTCTATGCTTCGCAAAAGAGCGGTATTGATCGCATCTAAGATCAAAGTGGATTAACGAAACCGACCCGACTAGGTCGGGTCCGGTACCATATTTCCGTAATACTGCAGAAGTTCAGGCTCTAATGCCTTGATCTGGCCGTTTTCTTTTTTGATAAACTTTCTGGAATTTAAAACCTTGAGTCCCCGATCTAAAATTTCAGAAACATCCTTGGTCAGATAATTTCCTTTTCTAGTCAGGATCATTTCTTCTATCATTTTATTTAGATCGGAAGAACTGATTTCTCCATCCGCTTCCATCAAAAGTTTTGCTACTATATGATTCGGAAGAATTTTATGATGGGCCTGCCAAGATCTGGAAATCTCCATAGAAATGGAAAGAGTAGGATCATCTTCTTGGATATATCTGGAAACAGGGATCGGTTCGCAAAGATCCATATACACTTCTGTTCTTTTGAATAAAAAATCCCTAAAAGAAAGATGGGTGTCCTTTCCTGCAAACTCCACATCTTCCGGAACATTCTCATAGGAAAGAACGATAGGAACTACGATCACTTCACTTCCAGTATGTTTAAATGCATCTACGGATGTGGAAAGAATTCCGGTTTTGATCGGAATGATCCCGCCGGTTCTAGATCTGGTTCCCTCAGGATATACCAATGTTGGAATTCCAGCTTCTAACATCATTGTAGAATATTGGGTCAAACATTCCAAATAGAGAAGATTTCGATTTCTTTTTCGATCCACCATGTAAGCACCCAAGGATTTTAAAACCCTGGCAAGTCCCGGTGTTCCCATTACTTTTTTATCAGCTGCATATCTTGGAACAGGAAGTCCAAGCCATCTTAAACCGAAAGCTACTTCGATAGAATCCAAATGAGATCTATGAGTCGGAGTATATAAGATATCGTATCTGGAAGCTAAAGCTTTGATCTCTTTTATATTACCTCCGATCTTAGGAAGTCCTCCTCCAGGTTTAAAACCACCTATTGCAAAACGTGCAGGAGCTACTAAATGAATAAGAGATTCTCTAAAAAGAGGACTGTATTCGTCCGCAATTTCAGAAACATAAAATTCTACTAAACGTTCCAAGTTTCTACTCTTTCCGTTTTCGTAGGCGGCTTCCGTTTCTTGCCATAACGCAATTTCTCGAGGAAGAAGCATTAGATCAGTTCCAGCTTCAGTCTCCACTGCTTCGGAATATCTTTTTTCCAAAGATTTGATCTGTAATCCGGATTGTTTTAAGATCCGATCTGACAATCCAGGTTGAGAATGAACATGTCGAAGCACCCTTCTTCTTAAAGCCTGTTGGAATTCCTTCCCGGATGCTAAAGACAGACCGAATCTTTTGCGAGCTGTTCTCGAAATATTTCTGATATCGTCGCTAGTAGATTTGGAAACGAATCGGATCATTTCCGTAGGAGAAACTTTTCTCGTAAGAACTTCGAAAAGAGTAGTAAAAAGTGGGAGTTCCACTTTTTTCTCTTCAGCCAGATCCAGAATGGTAGAAAGTGCATATGCTCCTTCTACATGTGTTTCACTCTGGCTCATTTCCTTTTGGATGAATTCTTTTGGATTTAAGAATAGTTCAATTCTTTCGAGTAAATTGGGAGAGTCTTCTCCGGAGATTAGTTTACGGATAAATCTTTGTCCATAAGCTCTGTTCCGACTGGATCGAGAAGTTGCAGTGGTAATCAGATCTGCCAACCCGAATTCCATCGCAGGTTTTATCGGAAGTTCTAATGCATTTAATAAAGTTAATATTTCCGAAAAACCTAAACTGATCAATTCACCTTCAAAATTGGATCCACATTCAGGGATTCCATTCACAAGACCACAGGCAATCGCGATCGGATTTTTCATCACTCCGAATAATTCTAAGGTCCTGATATCCTCAAAAGTTTTAATATGATTTCTAGGTCCTGAAAAAAGATCTTCCATGACTTCGGAAGCTTTTTCACCAGTAGATGCGATCGAGAAAAAACTATGTTTTCCTTTTGCCATCTCTGAAAGAAGATTAGGTCCAGCCACGGCAACATATTCCATGTTCAGACTTTCTTTCATCTCTCTGACCTTGATCACATAGTCCGAGAAAGTAATAGCATTTGTTTTTTTACGAGTAGAAGTGGAAACCAGACCTTTAGTAAAAGAAATGATCGTATGTTCTTCTTGTTCTGAAAGATAAGAAGAGATCTTATCGATCACATTTTCTTTTTGTCTGGAAGGAACTGCGATAACAATGACCCAAGAACCTTGTGATAAAAAATCGAAATCGTTTGTAACAATTATATTATCAGCAAGAGGAACAAATTCTTCCAATAATTCTGCGGACCTATCTTTTTGAAGTCGATCCGCCTTCTTCTTATCAAAGTACCAAAGAAAAAGTCTATCAGCTCTTTCGGCTAGGGATACAGAAAGATGAACTCCCATCGGCCCGCCTCCAAAGACGGCGATGTTTTTATGACGGACTCGAGTTTCTTCCAATTCGTTCATCTATTCATTCCAATTTTAATTTTTCTATCGGGATACTTTTCAATAAGACTAGAGGAAGAAAACCAATAAAATTTCTCCACTTTTACGATTGCGTTTCCTGATGAAACCGAGAGCTTAGCGGAAAGCCGATCTTGGCGACTAAAGTCAGACTATTTCCCGAAATGAAAAAAAGACTCAGCATACATTTTTTCTGTATTTTTCTTTTGGGTCTCATAGTGATCGATTGTTCAACATACTGGTCCCATCGAAAAAAAGATTTAGGGGACGTTTTTACCGCAGGAGTAGAAACTCCAGGTTATGGGATCGGAGTTAGAATAGGACCTCTTGCAACCGGATTTGTTTTTCAAGGTGGGGAATCCGAACCGGGTAAAAGAGACCTAGGAACCGGATACGGATTAAGAGGTGGAACTTACGGACCTTACAGATCTCAACAATTGATCTTTGGGTTTTTAGGTGGGGAAAAGTTCCACTCCATGCCTCCCATAGAAACTTCTCCCAAAAAAGAAGAAACCAAAACGCCTGCATCAAATTCTTCAACAAGCGATAACTTTTTACTTCTGCCTGAAACACCGGAATCGGAACAGGATCCAAACCCTACACCGGAACTTTCAGACGAAAGATTAAATTCTAAAAGTTATGAAATCAGATATTTACGTTTTTATAATAATCCAGTCTCCGAAAGAAGAAAGGCCAAAAAGGAAGCATTCTTTCGAAAATACTTGGAAAGTTTAGATCCG
This sequence comes from Leptospira selangorensis, assembly GCF_004769405.1. Taxonomy (NCBI): domain Bacteria; kingdom Pseudomonadati; phylum Spirochaetota; class Leptospiria; order Leptospirales; family Leptospiraceae; genus Leptospira; species Leptospira selangorensis. The sequence goes on along the minus strand of NZ_RQES01000005.1, from coordinate 276,731 downwards.
GATAAAAGGAACGAAGCGATCCAAACATTCTTAGCCCAAAACCCTAAAAATAAAGACGATTATCCTTCCGCGTTTTTATTCGAAGTGGAGTTATATATTTCCATTCGATATGGGATCAGATTAGGATTTAATTTCGGGGAATTTTTAGACTTTCTCTTGGGATTTGCCGGAATCGATCTAATGGAAGACGATATCTAAAAATAAAAAAGGCCGCTATACCTGCGGCCTTTTTTGTAGATGTTAATCTATATTCGAATTAGAGTTTGTATTCGTATTTTTTGATCACACCTTTTTTATCAACGATCACTTTGATATACTTAGTACTATCATCAACTCTGGAAGGTTTCTCTGCCAAAGTTTTGTAAGAATTTTTTTGGTAAGTAGTAGATTCAAGATACCATTCTAAAACGGATCCGTCTTGGGTGTTTTCTTCGAAAGTAGGAGTTCCTAAAACAGCTTCTGCTTTAATTCTTTTATCTCCTTCCTTGATCATATTCGCTTCTACAACACGAATATCCGAATTCGGAACGTAAGCCGGCTCCGATTTTTTTTGTTCGGAAGAACAAGCTCCGAAAATAAGTACCGCAGCAAATGATATTGCGGATAATTGGCGTTTCATTTTTAAACTCCTTAGCGCGAGCGCACTATTTAAAAAAGCGGCTCTATAGTTTTCGATAAAACGGATTTGTCACGCCGAATTTCTTAATTTTTGTTCTAGGATAATAAGAAGGTCGTCCAGATCCCGTTTCAGGCCTTGCACCTTTTCAGCGGTGAGACCTGATTCTTCCAACAATCGTTCCGGAATACAAACCGCTTTTTTTTGCAATTTTTTTCCTTTTGTGGTCAGGCTAACCACAAGAGAACGTTCGTCCAGATCCGATCTATCTCTAGTCAAAAGACCGGAAGATTCCATTTTTTTGAGAAGAGGAGTCAGAGTCCCGGAGTCCAGAAATAATTTATCCCCAATTTCTTTTAGAGGGATTCTATCGGTTTCCCAAAGGACCAGAAGAACAAGATATTGAGGGTAAGTAATATCGAACTCTTCCAAAAGCGGTCTGTATAAAGCAGTCACCGCTCTGGAAGAGGCGTAAAGTGGGAAACAAATCTGTTTCTCTAACTTTAAGGATTCGTAATTCACTTGGAAAGAAGTTCCTCGATCTGTTTGTCCAATTTTTCCGGAGGAGTCATCGGAGCGAATCTTTTGATCACGTTTCCTTGTTTATCTATCAAAAATTTGGTAAAGTTCCATTTAATGGATTTTCCCAAAAGCCCTGGAGCTTGTTTTTTAAGATATTGGTAAACCGGATGAGCTCCGTCTCCATTCACTTCTATCTTTTTGAAAAGAGGAAAATTCACTCCGAAATTCACCTGGCAGAAACTTTCGATCTCAGCGTCACTTCCCGGCTCTTGGTGACCGAATTGGTCACAAGGGAATCCTAATATCTCCAGACCTTTTCCCTTGTACTTATCGTACATTTCCTGAAGGCCTTTATATTGAGGAGTAAATCCGCATTGGCTCGCTGTATTAACGATCAATAGGACCTTTCCTTTATAATCTTGTAATTTTTTTTCGGATCCATTGTTTAAAGTAGCGGTTAGTTCGTATAAATTCTGGGCCACAGTTGGGCACCTCCTAGTTACGTAGTAAATAGATTGCATACAATTTAATTTTGTTCAATCTTTTTTAGAAAAATTCTAAAAGTATATATTGAAAAAACGAAAAAATTTAAGACCTGAGTCTAGCTGAAAAAATCGGAATTCAATAAAAAGGCGCAAAATAAATCCAAGGATCGGGCTCTTCTTCCAACATGATGTAAGAGGAATCAAAATGAATTTAATTTCTTTATTTCAAGGAAGAGAAGAAGGCCAGATACAAAATGTGGAATCTGTTTCAGCAGATTGGGAAGAAGCAATTTTCGTATGTAGCAAATGTGCGATGAAAATAAACGGGGAAACGAATGGTAGAAAAACCCGTCTGAAATCCGAGTTAAAAGACGCTCTTCGGTCGGAAGGGATCCACGGAGTTAAGGTTCTAGAAGTTTCGTGCTTAGATGTTTGCGAAAGAAATCGCATTGCGATCGGTTCCAGTGTAAATTCTAAAATGGGTAAGAATATTCTTCTATCCCCTCCCGGCATATCCGGGAAAAAACTTCTCCCCATAATTTTACCGGATCGATTTAGATCTTAATAGAAAGTGAGAAGATAAACATACGATCTAGTTTGGATGTATTATTCTCATGAGGATATATGGAATCCATGGATCTTCTGTACTGGTAGGTAAATCTTACTAAAATGGCAGGATCTGGATGATAATCCAAGGTAGCAGTTGCACCGCTTGTTTGGAAACCATCCTTAGTATTCGTGACAATGATCATTTGTTCCCGATCTAGATATCTTTCCAATCGCATACCGATTCTCCAATCGGGTAAAAAACGATACGCGAGCCAGAAGTTTCCCACATAGGTTTGTCTAAATGCTGTGCCATCTCGACGAAGATAGATTGGACCCTCAGGAGTATATACCAGATCTTCTCTGCTTGCTCTTTCCTGGTAAGCCACATCAAAAGAAGAAGCTAATGTAAGTCGTTGGAATGGTTTCCATTCTGCGATAAAATTATTATAATATCTGGTTTCTTTCGGGGTAGTAGTCGGTTGTTCGTTGCCTATAAAGGTATTCCAACGAAACATCAAGTTTCCAAGAGGATTCCATTCCAATCGAAAACCGCCAGAGATATCCTTGTTATTGTCCGTGACTACCTGGTATCCATTATTCAAATGAAGTTGGTAAGAAAGTTTATCTGTGATCTTACCACTCAATCTTGCTCCTGAAACATAATAAGGTACGTAATCGAGAGAGAATGCGCGAGTATAAACGAAATTCTCATGAGAAATCCAAGACTCGTATCCTAAATGTCCGAAATAGATCCCCGCATCCAGCCAAGTGGATTTTCCTAATCGAACACCTCCATACGCTTCTTGCATATTTCGGATAGAAGATTCATTAGAAGTTTTGCCTGTGGTCCCTTCTCCCGAATAATTTGCTACGACCGATGTACCGAATTGGACTGCAAATCTTCCTCTGTATTTATCGGTTTCCACTTTGGCATCTAGATATGCCAGGTTGATATTGTATTCGTTGGTTCGAGTTGCTTGGGTTGTATATAATAGTTCTTTAGATGCAGGTCGGTTCAAACTTGCATTATAATAGCCATCAACGAAAAAACCGAATTGGATCGGGATTACCAGATTCTCTTTCTTTTTAGGATTTAATTCTTCCGCTTTAAGACCTTCTACTTCTTCTTCTTCTTTTCCTTCCGAAGAATTTTTAAGATCTGTCTTTTCTTCTTTATTCTGAACAATTTTGTCTTTAGGTTTATCTGAGGTTTCCTGGGTCCTAAGTTCTTCGGAAAAAATAGGCTCCAAAAACGAGTAAACACAAAGTAAAAAAATAAACCTGGACAATCGCAATTTCTGGAACATGTCTTGGAAAAGTGGTTTTATTCCATATCCGTAAAATGTCTAATGAAAATTAATTCAAATCAAAAGGAAGAGCATTGATGGAAGAGAAAAGTCTACTCGTTACCGCCATTATTCTATTAAGCACAGCCGTTCTATGTGTTCCTGTTTTCAAAAAGTTAGGAATAGGATCCATCATAGGTTATGTCGTAGGAGGAATTCTGATCGGCCCCCATGGAGTCCGACTTGTGACCGGTGGGACCGAGATCATGCATTTTGCAGAATTCGGTGTGGTCCTTCTTCTTTTTTTAATCGGGCTAGAACTCCGACCTCAAACTCTTTGGGTGCTTCGAAAACCAGTTTTTGGAATGGGATTTTTCCAAGTAGCAGTTTCTTCACTTTTATTAGGTGGATTGATCGGGTATCTATTCCAATTAGGTCTTATTCCTTCGATCATATTAGGGATTAGTTTATCACTTTCTTCTACTGCATTTGCTCTTCAATCCTTGGCGGAAAAAAACCAACTCAATACTTCTTATGGAAGATCTGCATTTGCGATCCTTCTCTTCCAGGATTTAGCAGTGATCCCCGTAATGGCAATTCTTCCTTTGGCAGCTTTAGAACCTGGACAAACCGCTCATAATGGATTAAATTTTTATAAATTAGGAACTGCGGTTGCAGCTATTCTTTTAGTGATCCTAAGCGGGCGTTTTTTGATGAGACCTCTTTTCAGAATGATCGCCGCAACCGGTAATCACGAAATTTTCGTAGCTCTCTCTTTGGTGCTAGTGCTCGGAGTTTCTTTTGCAATGGAGAAGGTTGGGCTTTCCATGGCGCTCGGTTCTTTTTTGGGGGGAGTATTACTCGCAGATTCCGAATACAGACATGAGTTAGAGGCAAACTTAGAACCTTTTAAAGGATTATTATTAGGGCTCTTCTTTCTTGCGGTTGGAATGTCCATGAATCTGGAAATTCTGATCAATCATCCGTTCTTGATTTTCGGTCTTGCGATCGGACTAATGTCGGTTAAAGGGATTGTTCTTTTTGTATTAGGAAAGATCGCAAAACTTACTTCCGATTCTTCTTCCAATCTTGCGGTAAGTATTTCCCAGGGTGGAGAATTCGCGTTCGTGATCCTGAATGTGGCTGCTCAACTCAGTGTTCTTTCTAAAGAAACGACCGATTATTCTATCGTAATCGTTACTGCCTCTATGATACTCACTCCTTTTGTAGGGATTATTAAAGAAAAAGTAATAGATCCTTATATACACGAAGAAGAAGAAAGACCGGCTGATCCTATTTATGAAAAGAACCGTGTGATCATTGCTGGTTTCGGACGGGTCGGACAAATCATCTCCAGGATGTTGTATCTGCATAAGATCCGATTCACCGCATTAGAGCATAATGCAGACCAGGTAAATGCTGCCAGAAAATTCGGTCATAAGATCTATTATGGAGATGCAAGTAGACTAGATCTATTGAATGCTGCAGGAGCAGCCCAAGCTGAAATACTTGTACTTGCCATTCAAGATGCAGAGTTATCCGTAAAAATCGCCAAGATCGCTAAAGAAAATTTTCCAAACTTAAGGATCGTTGCTAGAGCCAGAAATAGATCCCATTACTTCGATCTAATGGAACTGGGTATTGAAACAATACGAAGGGATACCTTTGCTTCTTCCTTAGAACTTGCAGAAGAAACTTTAAAAGATCTGGGATTTTTACCTTCGGAAGTAAAATACTTTATCCAAAAGTTCAGGGATTATGATGAGAAAATGGTCGAAGATCAATTCAAACTCAGACATAACGAAAAAGAACTGATCGCTTATTCCAAAAATGCGGTTCGTCAATTAGAAGAAGCTTTCGCTGCGGATATGTTACAGAAAGAAGCTTCTTAAGGACGATCAAAGATCGTCCGCAGGATTAGAAGTCGCAGGCTTTTTAATTCCTACTAATAAACTGGAAAACTCGGAAGCTTTCCACACACCTTTCGCGTTTCTTTTTACAGTTACAGGCCTTGGAGTGTCCGCGCCGGAAGAAGGAAGAAATAATTTTTTCTGTCCGGATTCTTCTGTTCCACTGAATCGATTAGAAGTCAGGGTAAAGTTATATGGAGGGTTAGAAGGTTTGTAACCGTTTTGGAAAGAAGAGCCAGGAAGATAAGAACCTATTAAATAAGGATGCTGCTCTAACTGTCTTTTCACTAAATCGATCGTGTTTCGATTGATATTAAAACCTTTGTACCCATTGGGAGAAGTATCCGAGATGAGAGAATTAGCGTCCAAGCAGATGATTAACGCCTTCTTACCTTCTTCCGCATTTTTGGAATAGATAGAAAGTGCAGCCAAAAGAACGATAACCGCTCCTTGGGAAGTACTTGCATTCGCATCTCTAAACGACTCGAAAGAAGAAAAATCAGCAGGCCAAGAATTTGCTGTTACAGTATAGGTTTCATTTTGAGCGGATAAAGTCGCCGCGAACAATAAAATCGAAAGAATAGAAACGTATTTTAGAATTCGATCCATAATTCCCCACCAATATAAAGAATGAGGTCAGATTTAAACAGGAAGTAAAAACAAGTCCAGAAAAAACTTTCTGACAAAATAAGATTTGGAAATTCTATTGCGGATTCATTTGGGAAAATCCAAACCTGGTCCATGTCTTCTAATATCATATTATCCGGATTTTTAGCAAGTTTAGTCGCAGGACTCTGCACTGGTCTTGGAGCAGCAGGTGTTTTTGCGATCAGACAACTTTCTACAAAATTAGAAGACGGGCTTTTAAGTTTTGCAGCGGGGATCATGCTTTCTGCATCGTTCTTCTCTTTATTATTACCTGCATTAGAGATTGGTGAAATTCATTTTCAGGACAAAAGTTCTGCTGCTGGTATCGTAATCTTAGGCTTACTCTTTGGAGTTGGAATTCTATTTCTGATCCACAAATATTCTCCTCACGAACATTTCATTTCAGGAAAAGAAGGACCTGATACAAAAGCCCTCAGCAGGATCTGGTTATTTGTAGTAGCAATCACCCTTCATAATTTTCCGGAGGGAATGGCGGTTGGGGTTGGATTCGCTGGAGACGGTTTATCTTCAGGGATCTCTCTTGCAACAGGTATAGGTATCCAAAATATTCCGGAAGGATTGGCGGTTGCAGTTTCACTTCTATCCGTAAAATATTCTAAACTTCAATCTTTCACCATCGCGTTCTTAACCGGATTGATAGAACCGATCGGAGGATTGGTCGGAAGTTTTGCGGTCTCTATCGCAGGACCGATGATGCCTTGGACGATGGGATTTGCCGCAGGTGCTATGTTGTTTATTATAGTAGGTGAGATCATTCCGGAAACTCATAAGCGAGGATTTCATGACTTCTCTGCTTTGACCCTGATCTTTGGGTTTGTGTTTATGATGTATTTAGATACGATTTTTGGGTAAGTTCGAGTCCCTCAAATAGAGATGAACTTGAAAATTTCGTTTTGATTTAAAGGGGAAAATTTTTGCGGGCAGAGGGACTCGAACCCTCACTAGAAGCTTGGAAGGCTACGGTGCTAGCCATTACACCATGCCCGCGATAGACAAAAGTCAGTTTTTGGTTGGTGGGCGAGATGTCAATCGAAAAGAATGTTTTTTAAGTATGTGGGAATCTGAGCTTCAAAATTGGGAAAATATCCTTCCGGCATTCAAAGCCTATAGGGATGAATTCCATAATATATATCATCTTAGAAACATTGGAAGTGTATTACATTGGGATATGGAAATCGGTATCCCAAGCGACGGCTTAGGCGAAAGAGGTGATCAACTTAGTTTTCTTTCCGGGCTTGCTCATAAATCTTTTATCGGCGATTCATTTCGCAGTCTAGCGGAGAAGGCCAGAGAAGAAAACTCTCGCTCTGATGCTCCGGGTAAATCTCTTAGAGAAAGAGAACTACATTTATTATTCAAAGATTTAGATCGTTCTTCTTGTTTACCAATTTCTTGGGTAGAAGAGTTTTCTAAGGTCACTAGCCAGGCTCATTCTATTTGGGTAGATGCAAGAAAGAAGAATGATGCTTCTTCTTTTCTTCCTATCTTACAAAAGATAGTAGATCTAGTCTTTCAGAAGGCCGACTATTTCGGTTATTCTACAGAAGTGTATGACGCTCTCTTAGATGAATATGAACCGGAAGCTAAAGCAGCCGATTTAGAAGTTCTATTTGCCGATCTTAGAAAATCTTTAGTGCCTTTGATTGCAAAAGCGAAAGACGCAAGTTTTCCTTTTCAGGGAAATTTTCCGATCGATTCTCAGATTCCTTTTAATACAAGTCTTCCTGTTCTTTTAGGTTTGCCTGAATCCGGATTTCGTTTAGATTCAAGCGCTCATCCTTTCTCTACTTCCTTAGGTTCTTTTGATAAAAGGATTACTACTCGTTATGAAGAGTCTGATCCTCTTTCTTCCGTCTATTCCGTTTTGCATGAGACCGGTCACGCATTGTATGAGGCAGGCATTTCTTTGATTCTAGGAGGTCCTTCTCCTTTAAAAGATTCCGTTTCTTTAGGTATTCACGAATCCCAAAGCCGTCTTTGGGAAAACCAAGTGGGAAGATCTAAAGAATTTTGGGAAGGGATCTATCCTTTATTTCTGAAAAACTTGGGTATTTCGGAATCTTCTCTTCCTTTTTCTAAACTTTATTCTTTTGTGAATAAATCCAAACCTTCTTTGATACGAGTGGAAGCTGACCAGATCACTTATAATCTGCATGTGCTCTTACGATTCCAGATCGAAAGAGCAATTTTCAAAAAGGAACTTGCATTAAAAGCTCTTTCGGGCGCTTGGAAAGATGGAATGAAATCTTTGCTAGGTGTTGATGTTCCGGATGATTCCAAAGGATTTTTACAGGATGTTCATTGGAGTGGTGGAGCTTTCGGTTACTTCCCCACTTATTCTTTGGGGAATATTTATGCGGCCCAACTCTATTCTGCCTTCCTCAAACAAAATCCTAGGTTTAAGGATGAATTGAAAAACAAAGAAACTTCTTCTCTCCTTGATTGGCTTAGAAAACATGTTCACAGTAAGGGTAGAAGTTTGGAAGCAAAGGAACTGATCCGACAAGCAACTGGAGAAGAACCAAATTCCAAATATTTAGTAGAATATCTGGATTCTAAGATCAAAGAACAGGAGTCAGTATGAGCGGAGAAGATAAGGAAGAATTAACTTTAAAATCTTTCGAAGAATTGTCCTTCTTTGATAATCTTGCATTGTTTTATTTATGCAATGAAACTCCACCTCAAACCTTGGCATTAGCATTCTTGGTAGGAGATAAAAAAGTTTGCGGCTCCATGCTGGGAGTTATGGATGCAAAACGTAGGGCTTATGTTCACGAATTGATGTCCAAACAAAACGATGTTCCGGATGAAAAGAAACATGCGGCCGCGCAAGGATTACTCATTATCGCTGACGGATTGATCCAAAGAAACCTGATCCGTAAACAGGGAAAATTTTATTTCGGAACAGAAAGAGATTAAGTCTTAAGCCGACAGATCTTCATCTGGGTGTATAATAAATCACTGCTACACCGAATAGAGCGATTAATGATCCGATTATATCGTATCTGTCCGGTTGGAACCCATCCATCTTCCAGGCCCAAAGCAAAGACATCACAATAAAAAACCCACCATAAGTAGCATACACTCTTCCAAAAGAAGAAGATTGTAAAGCGGCGACTATTCCATACAAGGCCAAGATCAATCCACCAACAATCAAATAGATTACCGATTTGGATTCCTTATACCAAAGCCAAACAAGATACCCGCCGCCTATCTCACATAGACCTGCGAACAGAAAGATCATTATTGATTTAAAATATTCCATTATGATTTCCTTTTTTTAAGAACAGGTTTTTTTATAGAATTCATACTATCTATGATCATTTCTTTTTCTTTTTTACCTTTTGGCAATCCCAAGCTTTGCTCCAAAAAGTTTCTGATAACATTTATATCTATTTCTTTGCTAGAAGAATATTCTAAATAACGAATCTGTTTTGTATCTCCTAACAAAATTCTATCGGGGTCTTTGAGCAAAACTCCCCACTCAAAGATTAAACGTACATTTTCCGCAAATGGAAATATACCACATACATAACCCGAATTTTTATCTCTAAAACCGATCGCCTTCCAAACCGGATAACCCCTTTCTTCGAATTCAGAAAATTCTTTTTTGATTTTACTCCTGAGAGAATTTACAATCTCTAAAACCCCCTTTGTATGTGGCTTTAGTATTTCTGAAATGATCTCAGAATTATCTTTAGTTTGTTTGAGTTTTTTAGAAACCATTCAATTTCCGAAACTAATCAAGAAGAAAAGAATCGGAAATCAAATTTAGAATATAGTGAAAAATTAGAATAATAAAATCGATCCGAACCAAATCAAAACATGACAGATTCGGATCGGGTTTTATTTAAATCAGAGGCCTTCCAAGCATTGCATGGATAAATACAAATCCAACCAATAGCGCGTATCCTATAGAAACGATTTTGACACTTGTAGTTTTCCAATCTTTTCGAATCGCAAAGAACGCGAACAAAGGAAGAACTTGAAGCGCGTGTATTCCTGCAAAATGTGCAATTCGAATATCTCCCCCGTTTCTACTCCAATTCACCAAAGGTAAACCTGGACCTCCGTCAGGAACTCCTACTGAATGAGCAAGTCTCGCCGATATAAAGACTCCAATGATAGATGCGATTGCAAATATCCAAAGAGAGGACCGGATAGCTAAAAGAGTTCTAGAATCCAATTTAGAAACTAATAACTTGAACTTTCTATCCATCCAGATCGAAACAGGGATCATTGGAAAGATAAACATTCCCATAATACTATAAATCGCTCCATCAAGTGCAGAAGATTGGTTGAAGTGTGACTGTACTCCTCTCGCTGATTGTAAAGTTATAAGCACCAATTCCACAGCGGTAGAGATGACAAAATATTTTTCTACTCTATCTCTGAATTTTGGAAAATCTCCCAGCAATTCCAAAAACCAAGCCATAGTCCAAAGAAAGGTCCCAATCGAAATGGCAAATTTGATCGGCTTTATCCAAGTGTTAATTCCCAAAACGGTTCTAGAATCTATTTGAGAAAAAAAGATAAAGACCGGTATCATTAAAAAGGAAACCAGCCCCACGTAAAAACTAAGAGGGCGATTCTTTCTGATTGAAGAAAAGAAATTTACTCCAGTTGCATTATTATAATTTAAAACATTAGATGCTTGCATGGCTTCCTCCTTTTCTCCAACGAACGATTTGAAATAATAAATAACCGATTGGTCCGAACATTAAAGTAAAGAACAAACAAGGGATAAGTATCCATCTGGAGATTCCCAAAACTTCTGCTTCCTTTGTTTCCCAAATTCCAACGAATAAATCGAATGCAAGATAATGAACCCAACCCGCGAGCAAGACCCAAGGATTAGAAAAGAGTTTTGTCACACCTTCTAAAGATCCGAAATCGAATCCTCCTCTTGCATGTAATACAAGTATCAACAAATACAATCCGGAAAGGATCAAAGGCCATATACCATTCCTTACCAATAATTTGGTTACCTTTGCATTTGGCAGACCAGCGAGTAATAACCAGCCTATAATCGCAAAATTGCTGGCTAGTTTAAATGTTAGTTCTGGAGTCATAAAACCTCTTAATTTCCCGATTTAATCCGGGATTTACTTGAAAAATCTATTGTCGGTCCGATAATGTTACTATTGGTAACACCAAATGTTACCAACGTCAACATTTTTTAGGAAATTTTTTATGCCGACAAAGAAAAAAATGAAAAAACCGGAAGGTTCCTATCATCATGGGAATCTGGCGGAAACCTTAAAAGCATTGGCGTTAAAACGAATAGAAACAAGTAAAGATTCTGCGTTTACGATCCGCGAAATCGCAAGAGAAGCCGGAGTCAGCCATGCCGCAGCATACAGACATTTTCCTTCTCATCGAGATCTTCTGGAGGAAATTTCCAAAGACGGATTCATAAAAATCACTGAAGAATTCACTAAGGCAGAAAAAGAAGTTTCTACAAAAGACCCATTCGAACGTTTAAGAAAGATCGGTTTAGCCTATATTTCTTTTTGTTTAGAAAACACGGGTTATTATAGAGCAATGTGGCATATAGATCTTGGGCCAATAGGAAATTCGGAAGATCTTTCGGAAGCGGGCAAGAATGCTTTTTTAAAACTTTGGGAAACCGTACTCGCTTGTGAGTCCGAAAAGATAACAAAATTCGAAGCAAGGGAAATGGCTACTGCAAGTTGGTCCATCGTTCATGGATATTCAGTCTTGTTAAACGAATGCCAATTGAACAATGTTATCTTACAAATAGATAAGAACAATGCAATGAAAGAAGCAGATAAAATTTTGCAAATTTTAGAATCCGGTTTGAAGAATAAATCTTACAAGTAAAACTTCTACTCTAAATAAAAAGATCCTTTTAGATAAAGTTTGCAGTTTCCGCCTATACGAACTCTTTCTCCTCTATTCTCGCAAACTAAATGGCCACCTCTTGCAGAAGTTTGATACGCATTTAGTTCCTTCTTCCCGAATTTTTCCGACCAAAAAGGGATCAATGTACAATGAGAAGAACCGGTCACCGGATCTTCCGGAACTCCTTTAGCTGGAGCAAAAAATCTGGAAACAAAATCATAAGACTTCCCGCTGTCTGCCGGAGCGGTCACAATCGCAGCAAAGAATGGAAGTTTTGTAAGAGCGTCATGATTCGGAATTAAATTTATAATATCTGATTCTTTTTCAAAAACGAATAAGATATCTCGAGCTTTCAAAATCTCTTTTGCTTTTATATTAAAACAAGAAGCCACATCATCCTGAGAATATTCGGTCTTTACAGGGGGCCTCGCAGGAAAATCCAAATAGTATGTTCCATTTTCCCGAAACACTTCCAAGACCCCGCTCTTCGTATGGAACTTTAAAGAAGAAATATCCGATCTATTTTCAATCACCTCGTAAATTGCAAATGCAGTCGCCAAAGTTGCATGACCACAAAGATCCACTTCAACACCAGGAGTAAACCATCTCAGATCGTATTCCCCCTTTTCTTTTCTGGGGCGAAAGAATGCAGTCTCTGATAAATTATTCTCAGCTGCTAACTCAATGAGTTTGGAGTCCGGCAACCATTCTCCTTCCCAGGGAACAACCGCCGCAGGATTTCCTTTGAATAAGGAATCCGTAAATGCATCTATTTGGAAAATAGTATATTCTGATTTCATACGTTGGTTATCATTACCTAATTTTAACAAGGAATACAGTTACAGTTTTATTTCTTTTTTCCAATACAGAAAAAGAATAGAAAGAACAATACATTAGATCCTTTGTCTAAGAACAGTTAAACCGATCCGGTTTGACAATTTTGAAATTATATCTTTGGAGAAATAAATGAAAATCGGAGTTTTAGGAACCGGAATGGTAGGAGAAACCATCGGTAGTAAACTAATCGAAAAAGGGCACGAGGTTAAAATGGGATCTCGTTCCGCTACAAATGAAAAAGCAGCTCAGTGGGTTTCTAGATCCGGAAGTAAAGCTTCTCAAGGAACTTTTAAAGACGCAGCCTCTTTCGGAGACATTCTATTTAATTGTACCAAAGGAGAGATCAGTGTAGAAGTTTTAAAATCCGCCGGAGAAGAAACACTTAAAGGAAAAGTTTTAGTAGATCTCGCAAACGCACTCGATTTCTCTAAAGGAAGACCACCAGGTTTAATTTTTGGCACAAATGATTCTTTAGGAGAAACAATTCAAAAATCTTTTCCAGATCTAAAAGTAGTTAAGACACTTAACACGATGAATTGTACTATTATGGTAAACGCTTCTGCAGTTCCGGGAGAGCATGATGTATTCGTTTGCGGAAACGATTCGGAAGCGAAGAAAAAAGTTTCGGACCTTCTCGCGAAGGATTTCGGTTGGAAAAATATTATAGACCTAGGAGATATCACCGGTGCAAGAGCAACCGAAATGATACTCCCAATTTGGTTAAGATTATACGGAACTTTTGGCAATACGGATTTTAATTTCCATATTACCCGATAAAAAACTTATTCTTTATCAGAAAAAGCGGAGTAAGCGATCGATGCCCAACCGGTCAAAAATGCCAATCCTCCAAAAGGAGTGATTGCACCTAAAACTCTGATCCCAGTTAAAGAAAGTGCATATAATGAACCGGAGAAGATTAAGATCCCACTGAAGATCAGCCAAAAACCGATCCTTCTAAACTTGGATTCTGAAAGTTTTCCACTCAATGCTAGTACGAGTAAAACTACTGCATGAATGAGATGATATCTTGCTCCGGTTTCGTAAATCGCAAGTAAGTCAGGAGTTAATATTGATTTTAACCCATGAGCTCCAAATGCACCTAGAGCCACTGCTAAAAATCCTAATATAGCAGATAAGAATAATGGAATAGAGTTAGAATTTTTGGATGCCATAACTTTGAAACCTCAGACATTTTCTTCTGAATAATCCAAAGATATAGGCGGTGTACTCCACGTCCAGCCTACTATCAAATAAAGCTTCAATAGAATTCGCCTTCATCTGCTCACCCAAGTCTTCGTAAAAACTTTTATTTCCGAAAGTAAAGTGGATCGGAATGAATGCATCGTTAGACCCTCGTTTAATCGGAAGAAACAAACGTACACCGAATTGGCAGCCCTTACTTTCTCCTTCGAATTTTACGATCCTATGCTCAGACCAATCCCAACCATCTAAGGAAGCGTGAAACATATCCTTATGAGGAAAAGAAGTTGTAGTTCGGATATAACCGTCAAAACCTCCCGTCCTCAACTTAGTGGATGACTCTCCGTAATGGATAGAAGGGTCTCTGAAGTTTGCACCATTTAGATGAACATCATTGTCCGGTGGAATTCCAATCCCGGTTGGATAAGGTTCTGGATTCCTGCGGACCAAGGCCCTACCACTTGCTCCCATCTGGATACAACCGACTAACTCAGCTAAGATCAGAATTAGAAAAAGGATCCGTTTATAAGGAATCGGTTTCATTCTTTTTTCAGAAGTCTTTGAGGAAGTTTCACTCCAATCCCGGTAACGCGGGTGCATTTTTCAAAATAAAGAGCGAATATAAAGGATTTATAACTATAGTCCGTTTGAACATCGAATAGAAGGTCCGCTTTATCCTTAACCGCATTTTGGACAGCTGCTTCGTAACTCTCGTCTCCCGTATAAACCATCCAAAGCCAGCTAGTTCCGCAGGATGTACCTTCTAATTTTCCTACCGGTTCCATTCCTCTTACGTCGGAATAACTTTGAGAATAGTACCAACCTGGAGATTTGATATTCGTATAAAGACAGTTCGTAAGGAACATAATCGCAAAAACGATCGGTATGGAAGCGGATATTTTCCAGAAAGAGAATTGCATGTGATAAATTTCAACAAGTTGAAACACAAAAGTCAAGGTAAAATACCGAAATCTCCTTGTGTGACTCTTGAACCGGTTAGAATCGAGTACGATGCATACGCAAACTTCCCAATTTTACTTCGATACCGAAAAAGAGTACGGAGCATATAACTATGAACCTCTTCCCGTGGTGCTGGAAAGAGGGAAAGGTATCTTTCTTTGGGATACGGATGGAAAAAAATATTTCGATTTTCTATCCGCTTACAGCGCTGTGAACCAAGGCCATTGCCATCCTAAAATTATAGAAACATTAAAGGCCCAATCCGAAAAATTAACTCTTACTTCCAGAGCATTCTATAATGACCAACTAGGTCCTATGGAAAAATTTTTATGTGATACATTCGGATTCGATAGAATGGTCCCAATGAACACAGGAGTAGAGGCAGCAGAAACTTCTGTAAAACTTGCAAGAAGATGGGCATACCAAGTTAAAAAAGTTCCCACTGACAAAGCTAGGATCGTTTTTGCTTCCGGAAATTTTTGGGGAAGAAGTATAGGAGCAATTTCCGCATCCACTGATCCCATTAGCAAAGGAGATTTTGGTCCGTTTGTTCCCGGATTTTCTATCATTCCATTTAACGATACGGAAGCCTTAAAAAAAGAATTAGAAGATCCTAATGTAGCCGCATTTATGGTCGAACCCATCCAGGGAGAAGCAGGAGTAATCGTCCCAAGAGAAGGTTATCTCAAAGAAGTACGTAAACTTTGCTCAGAGCATAATGTACTTCTGATCTTGGACGAGGTGCAAACCGGCTTAGGTAGAACCGGAAAACTTTTGGCTGCTGACCATGAGAATGTAAAACCGGATTTGCTCGTGCTTGGCAAAGCATTATCGGGAGGAACTCTGCCGGTCTCCGCGGTATTGGGTTCTGATGAGATTATTCTTACCTTAAAACCGGGAACTCACGGCTCTACATTCGGCGGAAATCCTTTGGCAGCAGCAGTAGCCAAAACCGCAATCCAAGTCTTACTAGAAGAGAATTTATCCGAGAACTCGGATATTAGAGGAACGGAATTCCGCTCTTCTTTGCAAACTTTGAAATCGGAATACCCTGGCAAAGTGAAAGAGATCAGAGGGAAGGGATTGTTAAACGCAGTGGAATTTTTTCCGGATGAGACTGGACCAAGAGCAAAAAAGATCTGCTATAAACTGTTAGAGTCAGGAATTCTCGCAAAACAAACTCATGATCATACGATCCGATTTGCTCCTCCTCTTTGTATTTCCAAAACTGAATTGGAAGAGGCGACTTCTCTCATTCTTCAGACAATCCGTAAAACCCTTGACTAATCTTTCGAATTCGTTTTTCTAAAAGAATGTCGGCTGAAGACAAAAAGTACATCCGAGTTTGGCAAAAACTGAGCGTAAGCGAGGTTTCTTCTCAATTGATGATCATAGATGATCTGTACGGAACTTGCGGAAAATGTAAACATCTGGGACTGAATTATACTAAGGATAAGTCATGTCCTGAATGTGGGACCAAGTTCAAATATCTGGCAACGAACTTAAAATCTCCTGCAGACATCGCCAAAGTTCTGGCTAGAATAGAAAAAGAGAATTTAGATTTTGTACTGATCGATAGAGAAGATTATACTTTGTCCAAAGCAAAAGACGCCGTTAAGGATTTATTTAAGTCCAACGACTGAAATCTCTCTTGGGGCATTGCTCCCTCCTTCTCTGGATACGAAAATTCGTATTAAAAAGTGAATGGACTATATTCATTTAATAATTTCTTTTTGTAATATCCTTCCAACAAAACTAATCTAAGGGGAATTCATACCGAAAAGATGGAACATCATTCACTTACTCTATTAGTCGATATCGCCCTTAGTATTATTTTCGCGACTTTCTTCGCAATCATAGCAAAAGCACTCAAACAACCTTTAGTCTTAGGTTACGTAATCGCTGGATTGATCATCGGCCCATTATTCGGACCTTATGTGGGTGGAAAGCTAACCATCGGTTATGTTAAAAGTGAAGAAAGTATAGAACTGATCTCAGAGATCGGTTTGATCCTTTTATTGTTCATCATCGGTTTAGAGATCGATCTAAAAGAATTGGCCAGAATGGGTCGTTCCATGTTCGCTCTGGGAGTTCTGCAATTTTTCTTGGGTGTTGCAGCCGCTTGGTTTGCGTTCCGTACATTCTTTCCTCCTGCTCCAGGAAATTTTGATCTTCTATACTTTGCGATCGCACTCTCTCTCAGTTCCACAATGATTGTGGTTAAACTTCTGCATGATAAGTTTGAGATCAGTACGGTTGCCGGGCGACTTACGATAGGTGTTTTGGTCTTACAAGATATTTGGGCCATTCTATTTATGGGGATCCAACCGGACTTACAAGATCCTCAAATCTTAAATGTTCTTGGCTCTTTAGTCAAAGGTATCGCTCTTGTTGCTGTTGCTTTCGTAGTCAGCCGTTATATTCTATCCAGAATTTTTCTATTCGCAGCTTCCAAACCTGAATTGGTTTTGATCACTTCGATTGCTTGGTGTTTTTTCTTATGCGGTGTAGCGGAAAAACTCCAACTTTCTAAAGAGATGGGCGCATTGATCGCCGGTGTGAGTATCGCAGCCTTTCCTTATGGCGCAGATGTGATCAGCAAACTTTCCGGGATCAGAGACTTCTTCATTACATTATTCTTCGTAGCTCTTGGAATGAAAATCCAAGCTCCGAGTGCGAGTGATTTAGGATTAGCATTCTTAGCTGTGGGATTCGTTTTAGTGAGCAGAGTATTGATCATTGCTCCGACAGTATTTTTCTCAGGCAAGGGTTTAAGAGCGGGGATTGTTGCCGGTCTGAACTTGGCACAAATTTCTGAATTCTCTTTGGTGATCTTAGCGCTCGGCGTACAAAAGGAACATATAGGAAAAGAACTTCAAGCGATCGTTCTCACTTCTATGATCATTGCTTCTATCATTTCCACTTATGTGATCCTATTTAATGATACGATCGCGAGAGGAATTATCTCCTTCTTATCTATCTTTGGAGTGAAAGAAAACAAAGAACCTTTAGAGTCTCAAGTTACCGGAGAGACCAAAAGAGATATCGTAGTATTAGGATATTTCAGGATCGCTCAAGGTTTGATCGACGGGATAGAAGATGATAAACCTTCCTGGCTCAAAAGAATGTTGGTTGTGGATTTTAATCCAATCTATAGACAAACTTTGGAATCCAAAGGTATTCGTTGGGCATACGGAGACTTAGCGAACCCGGAAAGCCTTCATCATTTAGGAATAGAAGAAGCAAGATATATTGTTTGTACAGTTTCCGATATGATCCTAAAAGGAACTACCAATCGTAGATTGCTTGAATCCTTAAAAAGTATCTGTAGACATCACCAGCCTAAGATCATTTTAACTACGGATGATCCCAAAGAAGCGGAAGTTCTTAGAAATAACGGAGCGGCTCACGTGATCGTTCCGGGTAAAATTTCGGGACTTTCTTTATTCACGGAATTATCCGGAATGGTGGATGTAAACGGAAGCGCTACAATTGTAAAATCTGCAAAAGCAAAACCCAAAAAAACAACGTCGAATAAGAAGAAGGTCAAAAAGACCAAGTAGTTCTTAGGATGATTGTTCGCTCTCCATGTATCAAAATTTGCAATATGGACTATGACACCGGTCTCTGCGAAGGTTGTTATCGCACCCTAGAAGAGATCGGCAGATGGACCATGTATACGGAAGACGAAAGAAAGACAATCCGACTCAAAATAGAAGAAAGGAAAATTTCCCTCGGAAAACCTTCTTTCAAAAATTCTTAAATCAGCTTTTCAATAACTGCAAATATTCTTCTACAATCTCGTTTGCAGATTGTTTCCAATCAAATCTCTTGGAATTTTTTAAACCTTCTTTGGTTTTAGAACTTAGAAGTTTAGGAGAATCCAATAACTTAACAAGGCCCGTTTCAAATGAAAGTGAATCTTTGGGGTCAAAGAAGAATGCAGTATCTTCTAAAATTTCAGGAAGAACACTTGAGTTGGAAGAATATACCGGGCAACCGCAAGACTGAGCTTCTACAGGAGGAAATCCAAATCCTTCATACAAGGAAGGATAAACAAGTAGTTCTGCTGCAGAATATAAAGTGGCCAATTCTTGTTCAGACAGGTAAGGAACCAATTTAATTCTATCTTCCCAACCTTTTGCATCTTCAACCAGATAGTCGGGAAGTTTTCCACCCGAACCTGCAATTACCCAATCCGCTTTGATCCTTTTTTCGGACCAAAGTTTTTTGAGAGATCTAAGTACGAATCCTAAATTCTTATGTTCTTTGCCTATCCCTACGCTGAGCAAGTATCCAGGTTTGAGTTCATACTGTTTCAGGAACTTCTTCTTTTCTGAATCGCTCTTTGGGGAGAACGTTTTGGAATCTAAACCGTTATAGATGGTCCTCATCTGAGATGGAGAAAATGAAAAAACTTCAGTAATATCTTTTGCCGTAAAATCAGAAACAGTAATGATCTTTTTAGCCTTCTTCCTAATGAGTAAAAATACGATCTTCATATAGGATTGTTTCAAAAAAGAAGAATGGAACTGTTTCATTCTAAATGGAATAATATCGTGAATAGTAACAACACAACGATCTAGGAATTTTAAAGGCGCGTTAAAATGTGGGATATCCAATAGATCGAAATCTTTCATCTCAGGAATGCCGAACCATTCTTTGATAGAATAAATTCCTGCATTATATTCTAAAATTTCGTAAGAAGATAAAACCTTTGGAGAAAGATTCTTTTTTATAAGATCAGGATTTCCAAGAAGAATAATCTGAATCCCTTTTTTAGAGGCTGTATCCCCTAACCAATTCAAAAGTCCTTTGATCCTGGAACCGATCCCTGAATGGGCAATCATCCTTGCATCGAATCCGATTTTGATCCTTCTGGCCATCATTGAAAATTAAACCATCGTACAAGTTGAAGTAGGAATGGCAAGCCAATCGCTTTTCCCCTTGAAAAGAGAAGTAAATTACCAAGACTTGTCCAGACGAGTCTAACTACATACATTTTCGAAGCGAAGAACGGAGAGACACCTTGGAAAACGAAGTAACGAGTATATTAAAAGCAATCGGAGAAGATCCGAATAGAGAAGGACTTTTAAACACTCCTAAAAGGGTCCGGAAAGCTTATGAATTCCTGACCTCGGGTTATAAAGCGGACATTGATACGATCGTAAATGGAGCGATCTTCGAAGAGGACAGCCAAGGTATGGTCCTTGTCCGAGATATCGAAATGTATTCTCTCTGCGAACATCATCTTCTTCCTTTTTTTGGAAAGGCTCACGTAGGTTATATCCCGAATAAAAAGATCATAGGGATTTCCAAGATCCCGCGTATCGTAGACGTATTTGCGAGAAGGTTACAGGTTCAAGAAAGAATGACTGAACAAATAGCATACGCCCTCATGGAAGTTCTGGATCCTTTGGGCGTTGCGGTAGTCATCAAAGCAAAACATCTTTGTATGATGATGAGAGGAGTCGAAAAACAAAACTCAGAACTTTTCACCTCTTGTATGCTCGGAGAATTTAAAACGAATATGGTTACTAGGAGCGAGTTTCTGGATTTAATTCGGACCGGGTCGACCTAGAAGATTTAGATCTAAGTTCTTCCGCCTTTTGCTCTGCTCGATTTTTATTTTCGAGCATTGCTTTCTCCACTTTCAATCTTTCTCTTTCAAAGCCGGCCTCGTCTAGATCTCTAGGAATCATAATAGGCTCACCGTAAGAGATCACGAAAGTTGTGAAAGGTTTTGGGATCCTATGTTTGTCCCAAGACTTCTCCGCAATCCATTGTTTTGTACATTCATAATGAAAAGGTAAGATAGGAACCTGGGAAACTTGTGCTGCAGCAATCACTCCAGGTTGAACAATCCAAGCAGGACCTCTAGGCCCGTCGGGAGTAAATGCTGCCGGAAGATTTTTTCTCAAGTGAACGATCATAGCCTTAAGAGCTTTGGATCCACCTTTTGAGGAACTCCCGCGAATACTTCCGTTACCGAATCTATGCACCACTCCGGTGATAAAATCCCCATCTTTAGATTCGGAGATCAATACTGCTAATTTACGATTCTTATTCAAGTATGGTGAATAAAGAACGTTCGTATGCCAAACGCAGAGGATAAACGGCTTCTTCAGAGGATAAAGAGAATTAAAATGCTCCTTTCCTAATTCTACCTTTCTTGAGGTGAGTCCGATGATCCTTTGTAAAAAAACTACAATCGTAGGCACCAACCAAACTAAGAACCTACGCTTAAAACTTTCCCGAGTATCCAATTTTTCCGACATTGAGGCGAGCCTGCTGTAATGCGGTCGGGGGAGAATTCTTTTTTTACATAACAGGCTCGATTTTATATAAAAACTCTCATACAATTTAACGAGAAGAATGAGTGGACAATACTGAAATTAAAAAGTTTCGTATTCGATTGCGAAGGAATAAGCCATGTCGAAAGAAAGAATCGTCCAGCCGTTCGCTCATTTCAAAAAAACGGCAAATATCAACCTCAAAGATTATAAGGCATTATACAAAGAATCCATAGAGAACCCTAAAAAGTTTTGGGCCAGAGAAGCTTCTACCCGACTTACCTGGTTCAAAAAATGGAACAAGGTTTTAGATCACGATTTTAAGAATGCAAAAGTAAAATGGTTCGAAGGAGGCAAGATCAATGTCTCTTATAATTGCCTGGACCGTTATATAGATACTCCCTTAAAAAACAAAGCTGCAATCATATGGGAAGGGGATAATCCTCAAGAATCTAAAACTTATACCTATTACGATCTTTATCGTGAAGTAAATAAGTTCGCAAACGTTCTGAAAAATTCAGGGATCCGAAAAGGTGACGTGGTCATGGTTTACCTGCCTATGATCCCGGAACTTGCTATTACAATTCTTGCATGTACTCGTATCGGTGCAATCCACTCGGTCGTGTTCGGAGGTTTTTCTCCGGAAGCTCTACAAAGTAGGATAGAAGATTGTAAACCGAGACTCATCATAACTTCCGACGGAGGTTATAGAGGTGGGAAAAGTCTGGATCTCAAAAAAGCGGTCGACACTGCTTTGGATCAATCTTCTGAAAAAGTAAATAATGTGATCGTTGTCAGAAGGACCGGACAAGAAACGGAACTGAATTGGAAAGAAGGTAGAGATCGTTGGTGGCATTATCTAATGAATGATCCAGATCTTCCTGCATATTGTAAGCCTGAACAAATGGATTCGGAAGACCCTTTGTTCATTCTATATACTTCAGGTTCTACCGGAAAACCGAAAGGAGTTCTTCATACTACTGGAGGATATCTTCTCGGGGTCAATATGACCTTTCATTATGTTTTTGATATCAAACCTACGGATACATATTGGTGTACTGCGGATATCGGTTGGGTAACAGGTCATAGTTATTTAGTGTATGGCCCACTTTCAAATGGTGCCACTTCTATCATGTTTGAAGGAGTTCCTACTTATCCAGATGTGGGAAGATTCTGGGATGTGATCGATAAACACGGAGTCACAGTATTCTATACGGCACCTACCGCTATCCGTTCTTTAATGAGAGAAGGAACAGATCCTATCGAAAAAAGAAACCTGAGTTCTCTCCGATTGATTGGATCCGTAGGAGAACCGATCAATCCGGAAGCATGGGAATGGTATTTTAAACATGTCGGAAAATCCAAATGTCCTATCGTAGACACTTGGTGGCAGACAGAAACCGGAGCGATCATGATCTCTCCTTTGCCCGGTGCAATTGCTCAAAAGCCAGGATCTGCAACTCTTCCATTCTTCGGGGTACAACCTGTTCTTTTAGATGACGAAGGAAAAGAGATCAACTCCAAGGGAGAAGTTTCCGGAAACTTAGCGATCAAATCTCCTTGGCCTTCCATGATGAGAGGAGTGTTTAAGGATCCGAAAAGATTTTTCGATACCTACTTCTCCATTTATAAAGGTTACTATTTTACCGGAGACGGGGCAAGAAGGGACAAAGACGGATATTATTGGATCACCGGTCGTGTGGACGACGTGATTAACGTATCAGGTCATAGGATCGGCTCCGCAGAAGTGGAAAGTGCACTTGTCGAGAACCTTTCCGTAGCAGAAGCAGCCGTTGTAGGATTTCCACATGATATCAAGGGCCAGGGAATTTATGCATACGTCACAGTGAAAGAAGGTGTGACTACAAATGATTCTCTCAAAAAAGAACTGATTGCAACTGTGGAAAAAATGATCGGAAAGATCGCAAGACCTGACGTGATCCATTGGGCACCTGGACTTCCTAAAACCAGATCCGGAAAAATTATGAGAAGGATCTTGCGTAAGATCGCTTCAAGTGAGTTCGAAGGTTTGGGAGATATCTCTACCTTAGCCGATCCAAGTGTAGTGGAAAAATTAATAGATGATAAGAAGAAGTATCACAGTTGAGTAAAATCGGTCCGCAAAGAATCGTATGTTTAACTGAAGAGACTACTGAACTTCTCTATTTATTAGGGGAAGAAGAAAGGATCGTAGGCATCTCCGCATATACGGAAAGACCTCCTCAGGCAAAAGAAGAAAAGCCTAGAGTATCCGCTTTTATTAACGGAAACATAAAGAGGATCAAGGAACTAGATCCTGATTTGGTTGTGGGTTTTTCGGATATTCAGGCACAACTTTCCCATGATCTAGTAAAAGAAGGACTGAATGTACTGATCACCAACCAAAGAAGTTTGGAGGAAATTTTCCAAACCATTCTAATGGTGGGATCGCTGATCGGAAAATCCGAACAGGTTTCTAAACTTGTTGAATCGTATAAAAAAAGATTAAACGAGATAAAAGAACGTTCTTCTTCTAAACCAAAACTTAAGGTGTTTTTCCAAGAATGGGATCATCCGATTATCACAGGGATCAGATGGGTTTCAGAATTATTGGAAATCGTGGGAGCAGTAGATTGTTTCGGCCATTTGAAAGAAAAATCCTTGGCCAAAGACAGGATTATAAGTCTTCATGAAGTAGCTGATGCAAAACCGGATCTGATTATCGGAAGCTGGTGTGGAAAACCTATGGACTTCGAATGGGTACGCACCAGGGAAGAATGGAAAGATATTCCTGCGATCAAAAACGATAAAATTTTCGAAATGGATCCTGCGATCATTTTACAACCGGGGCCTGCCTTATTCGAAGAAGGTATCCTGGAAATGAACCGGATCTTAGAAGAAGTGAGAACCTCTCTTTCTTAAGTTCCGGATATAATATTAGGCGAATTTAATAACAAAATCAAATCTGCCGGAAGGTGAATGATGAATTCCATGGTAAATTCCGCGATCTCTAAAGAATCGTCTATAGCAAAAATTTGGACGAACGGTGCTATTGTTATCAACCGGATCCGCTTAGGACTAGTGGTTCTTTTTATTCTAACCCTGATCGGAGTTTCTAAAACAAACCATCCTACTCAGGTAATTGCCCATTCTGTCGGAACAGGTTTGATGGCACTATATTGTATCTTCGAATTTTTCCTAGCGAGAGGAGGAAGAGTCGGGATCGGATTCCAAAAGACATTAGTGATTTTGGACGTAATCATTCTTTCTGCGATCATGGCTGCTGACTGTAGTATCGGTCCGATAGTGGCGAGAGATACCCTTGCAAACATGATCCTATTCTTCATTTATTTTTATATAATGATCTATTCTTCTTTATTGGGAGAAAAAAAATTCGTACTTCTTGTCGGCTTATTGACCGCCATCGGAGTTGCAATCGCACTTTATGTAGGCTGGAAAAGTGGCCTGGTATTAACTGAGAATGCAAGCAAGTCTAAAGATCCTGACACTCTGATCTTCTCTGTTCAAATCGTAAAGATCGGTTTTATGATCACTGCAAGCGTGATCCTATATCAATTGATGAGATTATTCGAAAATCTAACTGCAGAAGGTTCTAGATTATTTGGAGAATCCCAAGTATTCTTAACTCAAATCAAAGATAACCAAAACATCATTCGCAACTCAGCAGAAAACTTAGAAACATCTATTAAAGAATTTGCAGGTTATATTGCAAGGACCGGGGAGAAGATGGAATCCCAGGCCGCCGCTTTGGAAGAAGTCAACGCCGTATTAGAAGAACTTTCCGCTTCTTCTATTAATAATACTCAGTCGATTGAAACTCAGAATGAAAGTATTTCGGGGCTTTCTTCGAACTCTCAAAAGCTGGGAGGGATCATCGGAGATATTACTGAATACAGTGAAACACTTTCCGTATTTGCAGAAGAGAACAAAGCGGATATGGAGAATGTTACTATCGCCGCTGAGAGAACGAATTCTTATCTCGCGGATATTGCAAATTCATTCAACAGAGTAGATGAGATCAACCAGATCATGGGAGAGATTGCGGATAAAACGAACCTTCTCGCATTGAACGCATCCATAGAAGCAGCAAGAGCAGGTGTCGCAGGAAGAGGATTTGCAGTGGTAGCAAACGAGGTCAGTAAACTCGCGGACTTCACTTCTGAAAATGCAAAATCCATTTCTTCTATCGTGAAACAATCCCAAAGTTTTATCAATGAAGCAAAGGTCGCTTCCGCAGAAACCGGAGATCTTACCGAAAAACAAAAATTCAAATTGATCCAGACAACCGATCGTATTGTCCAAATGAACGAACTCTATAAGGAACAAAAATTTATTCTTAAAAGTTTCTTAAATGAATTGGATACGATCAAGTCTGCTTCCACGGATATTCTGGAATCCACCAAAGAGCAAACTCTTGGCCAGAACGAATTGATGAAAACAATGAGTCAGTTGGAAAAAGACATAAACGAGATCAGTGAAGAATCCACTAAACTAAACACTGAGATCGACAAGATCAATAGCCAGGCTTCAGAGTTAAGAGTACTGAGCGGACATTCTTCCGAATAAAAGAACACCAACGTTAGTCTGACTAGGGAAATTCCGTCTATTCCTCTTAATCGAGGTAAGAATGGAAACTTCCCAGCTAAAAACGGAGTCCACGATCCTACAGATCTGGAAGAACGGTGCTATCGTTATTAACAGAATACGATTGGGCCTAGTCTTACTTTTTATCATTTCTTTAGCCGGAGCTTATAAAAGTTTCCAGCCTCTACAATTTATGGTCCATGCAGGCGGCACAGCTTTCATGGGCCTTTACTGTATCTTCAATTTTGCGGTGAATCGCAAAAGGAATATGTCCATCGGATTCCACAAACTTTTCGTGTTATTCGATGTGAATGTTCTAAGCGCCACATTAATCTTAGATACTTTTGTTTCTCCTGATGTGGCGGCCGGAACTTTAAAGAACGTCGTATTATTCTTCATTTATTTTTATATAATGATCTACTCCTGCCTTTTAGGAGAAAGGATCTTCGTTTTGATAGTGGGAGCATTCTCCACCGCAGGCGCTATCATCGCTCTTATATGTGCACTCCAGAACGGAGTAGGGTTTGTAAATGATCCGGAAGCAGCAAAACTTCCCTATAACCTGAGCGGTTCTACTGAGATAATCAAGATTGCATTCATATTTGTTGCGAGCGTGATACTTGCCCAACTAATGAGATTGTTCTTAAGGTTAACTGTAGAAGGAAATCGCCTCTACACCGATTCCAAAGATTTACTCGAAAAGTTAAGTGAGAACCAAACAATCATTAAAGATTCTGCAATTAGTTTAGAGGATTCTATCGTTAAATTCGCTCAGTTCATCAATCGGACAGGAGAAAAGATGGAATCTCAAGCCGCAGCTTTGGAAGAAGTCAACGCTGTATTAGAAGAACTTTCCGCTGCCTCTACAAATACTTCTAGATCTATCAAATCACAAAATGCAAGTTTGGGTGAGCTTGCGGATGATTCGAAAAAGTTAGGGGAAATAGTTTCAAACATCACGGGGTATAGCGAAGCACTTTCTACATTCGCAAATGATAATAAGGCGGATATGGAGAATGTTACCATCGCCGCTGAAAAAACAAAATCCTATTTGGCAGACATTGCAGGTTCCTTTGACAAAGTAGATCAGATCAACCAAATCATGGGAGAAATTGCGGATAAAACAAACCTTCTCGCGTTGAACGCGTCTATCGAGGCGGCCCGCGCAGGAGAAGCAGGAAGAGGATTTGCAGTAGTAGCAAACGAGGTCAGCAAACTCGCGGACTTCACTTCAGAAAATGCAAAATCCATTTCAGCAATCGTGAGGCAGTCCCAGAGTTTTATCCAAGAAGCAAAAAGCGCTTCTGCAGAAACCGGAGATCTGACTGAAAAACAAAAATTTAAGATCCTGGAAACTTCTGATAGGATCGTCCAGATGAATAAACTTTATCTGGAACAGAGAAACATTATCCGTAAGTTCTTAAGTGAATTGGAAAGTATCAAATCGGTTTCGAATGAGATCCATGAATCCGAAAAAGAACAATCCTTAGGGCAAAAGGAAATGATACGGACCATGTCCCAATTAGAAAAAGATATTAATGAGATTAACGAGGATTCAGCCAACTTAAACTCGGAAATTGATCGGATCAAAACGAAGGCTTCTGAACTAAAAGTATTGAGCAATAATTCCTAAAACCTTTTCGTTTCCTTCTTCTTTACAATCGGACCCATATTTCGATATATGGAATTTATTCCAATCGAGAGGAGAAGATATGGGGACTAAAGTAAAAGCTGCAGTTATCGGAGGCACAGGTCTCTATAGTCTGGATGGAATGGAACTTGTAGAGGAAGTTCTTCCGGAAACTCCTTGGGGCAAACCTTCCGACACGATCAAGATCGGAAAGATCCACGACAAATTAATCGCATTTCTCCCTCGACATGGTGTGGGACATTTTATTATGCCTCACGAAGTGCCTATGAAGGCAAATATCTGTGCACTTAAAATTTTAGGTGTAGAAGAGATCGTAGCATTCAGTTCCGTCGGAAGTTTGAGAGAAGAGATCAAACCTTTGGACTTTGTGCTTCCAAGTCAGATCATAGACAGGACCAGAGGAAGAGAGTCTACATTTTTCGGAAAAGGCGTGGTGGCTCATGCTCCTTTCGCTGATCCTTTTTCCCAAAACTTAAGCGATAGAATTAATAAAGCTGCTGCAAAAGTAAATCTTCCAATCCACCAAAACAAAACTTTGGTTTGTATGGAAGGTCCTTTATTCTCCACAAGAGCTGAATCTCATATGTATCGTTCTTGGGGCGGAGATATCATTAATATGAGTGTTCTTCCGGAAGCTAAACTTGCAAGAGAAGCCGAGATCGCTTACCAAATGGTCTGTATGTCCACAGATTATGATTGTTGGAGAGAGAATGAAGAAGCAGTCACTGCAGAAATGGTAATGGCAAACTTAGGAAAGAATGCAGAGAATGCTAAAAAACTTTTGAGCGCTTTGATCCCTTCTCTTGGAAATGGAGACGATTTGAGCCTGAAGAATAGCACTAAGTATTCTATCATTACTGCTCCTGAGAGAAGAAATCCGGACACAGTTGCAAAACTAAAAGTTTTATTTCCGGATTA
This sequence comes from Leptospira selangorensis, assembly GCF_004769405.1. Taxonomy (NCBI): domain Bacteria; kingdom Pseudomonadati; phylum Spirochaetota; class Leptospiria; order Leptospirales; family Leptospiraceae; genus Leptospira; species Leptospira selangorensis. The sequence goes on along the minus strand of NZ_RQES01000005.1, from coordinate 248,386 downwards.
TCTCTGAGAGTTTGATTTTCTTCGGTTTAGATGGACCGACTCTAAAATATTAGCCAACCCCTTTTGGTATTCAGGATAGAAGGAGAGATTATTATGATTTCCCCCTTCTATTTCCAAAAATTCTATCTTTATTCCGGATTCCAAAGCGGTTTTGAATAATTTCTTTCCTTGTCTAAAAGGAACAATCTCGTCTTCATTCCCATGAATGATACTGACCGGCGAATGTAATTTTCCGATCTTATCCTCCGATTTAAGAGAATAAGCCAAAAACCATTCAGGCACAAATGGATAATATTCCTTTGCGAGATCCGCCAAGGAAGTATAAGGAGTTTCTAATATAATATAGCCAGGATTCGTTTTAGTTCCTAAATCCACAACAACTCCGGTCCCGATGGATCTTCCATAAAGAATGATCTCATTCTCTTTTTTTAATTTATCCGTTTTCAGATATTCGTACCAGCGTTCTGCATCCTGGTACATTCCTTTCTCGGTTAGTTTGGCTCTACTTTTACCATAACCCCTATAATCGGTCATGAGAAGGTCCCAGCCTCTCGGAACAAAGTCCTCTGCAACTCCGCCCCAACTTCTTAAACTTCCTGCGTTTCCATGAAAATACAGAACAGTACCTTTTGAAGGTCCTTGGGCAGGGAAGAATAATGCATATATCTTCTCTCCGTCTTCCAACTCCAAAGAAACTTCCTGAAATGTATAAGAAAATGAGAAATGAAAGTCCTCGGGTAGAATTTCCGGAAAGAAGATCAGTTTGTCCTGGTTCGAATACAATAACCCGAAAAGCCCCAGAAAAATGATGAATATAACCGAGATAAGATATAACATAAACTTTTGGATTTTCATTTGGCCTTAATATCCCTGGACCAAAGTTCTTTTCCGGAAGAATCAAAAATTCTAAACACTAAGCTCCTTTGTTTTAAAGGACCTGTAATTTCTATAGTTCCAAAATTCCTTTTATCATCCACCATTGTACCTTCGATCCTCAAAGGATTTTTTTCAGTAATCGGTGCATGAGTAGAAGAAGTTAAAGGTGAAACCGTAAAATCATATACTGGATACTCGAATCCTTCCTGGATATATGATAATTCCGTAAAATGTCTATCTCCCGTTAAAAATATCAGGTTTTTTATCTTCAATTTGGCGATTTTGGAAAGAAGTTTTTCCCTTTCTTCCGCATATGTAGAATAATTTTCAAAAACGGATAACGGATTTAAGACCTGGCCCCCTACTACCACAAACTTAAAAGTCGCTTTGGAGAATGCCAAACCGTTCACCAACCAATCTAATTGTTCTTCTCCGAAAAATAATCTGGATCCTGTTTTATTATCATTCGCAGTCCTAAAACTACGATCGTCCATCAAAAAGAATTGTGCATCTCCCCAAGTGAAAGATCCGTATATTCCTTTTTTCGAATAGTTCGGATTCGCCCAGAATAGTTTGAAAATTTCTTCGGCGGTAGCTCCCATCCAAAAGGAAGCATCCCCATCATTAGGCCCCCAATCATGATCATCCCAAACTGCATAATGGTGAACATTCGCGAGCAACGGTTGGAGTTCCGCCAAGGATCTTTGCTCAGTATAACGATAAATGAAACCTGTCCTAGATTCCCAATCGGGTTCTCTTAAATAAATATTATCTCCCATCCAAAGCATAAAGTCCGGCTTTTGAGCCGAGATGGATTTGTAGATAAAATATTCTCCTCCATATGGTTTTGCTTGTGTATCATATTTAGGATCGTTAACAAATGCACAACTTCCCAGAGCGAATTTGATATCGGGTGGTCCGCTTTGTTTGCCTATCCAAATAGGTTGCGTTCTAAATTTTTGCTCCGACTTAGGTTCTTGGTACTTTCCGTTTATATAAAGTATATATTCGTATATTTTTCCGGGTTCCAACACATCTGCGATCAGATGAGCGACATTTCCTTTATGATGTTCCGTATTCACTTCTCGAGTTATTTGGCTTTGCTCCGGGCTTCCGGAAATAAAATATTTCGCATATACTTTAGAAGGATTCTTAGTCTGGACCCAAATTTTCACTTCTTTATGAGTCGAGTAACCTAACATAGGCCCCGATTGGATACTAGAAGGCGAAGCTGTGTCGGTTGACTGACTTTTTCCATAAATTGCAAAATCGATGTAAAAGAATCCAAACAGTAAAATCAACAAAGGGGTGGATGATAAAAGCGATCTGCGTCTCATTGTCATGAAATATCTTGAAGCCTTATGCTTCTTTCAAATCAAAAAAAGGGAAAGAACGGAAATGACGAGGGGAGAATCTAGAAAACTCAGATGGAGACTGACTTTAGGTCTGGAGCTATTAACTTCCATTCTTGCCGTTCCTTTGGCAGTTCTATTCATTATAGCAGCAGGAGCGTATGACTTCAATAAGGCGATCGCCTTGATCGGATCCTCCACTGTTGTACTTACCACCTCTTATATTGTTCCCACAATACGATTTTTGTATTTGGGAAGGCTTTTGTCCAACCTGGAACCCAATAATTGGGAAAAGCTAAACACAAAAGGAAAAGTAGAAGTTAAGAAAAAACTTCTAAACTTCCCACTTTTTAATACGGCGTTTTATATCGTGCAATGGAGTTACGGAATTCCCGCTGCATGGAAATTAATGCATTTTTTCTTTATCCCGGAATTTTTCGAATCAGCTCCATTCTTACTATTACCTCTGATCATTTATCCTCCTTTGGGAATTTCACATTTCTTTTTAACTGAGTCCGTACTCTCGGAAGTATTGGAGTCGGATAGATTGAATGGGCTTCCATTAGAAGAAAAAGATATTCGTAAGGTTTCTATTTTTGCGCGGATTATTTCTACAATTGCGTCCATCTCTTTATTACCCGTTGTGATCTTCGGTTATCTATTAGTTGAGGAGACTTCCGGTTGGCTAAAATTGGGAGATGTTACTTTAGCTCTTTCTCTCACCATACTTTTTATGGTGATCACTCTCACTATTTCTTCATACCTGTTAGCTTCTAGCATTCGCAGGAACTCTAAAAATATGATGAACGCATTTACTGAGATGTCCCAAGGTGAGTTAGATATCCTACTTCCTATGGTTTCTACGGATGAGTTAGGAAGAAGTAGCAAGATGTTAAATGATTTTGTGAAACGACTTAGGATCGTCGTTAAAACCGTAATCAAAGAATCAGAAAAACTTTCTCAGAGCTCCAAGGTTTTAGAAGAAAAAACAAAAGATCTTTCGATAAAAATGCAAGAACAGGCTGCTTCTACGGAACAAATGAGTTCTGGGGTGGAAGAAATTGCTGCATCTATTCAATCCACTTCTTCTAGAGCAGAGAGCCAATCAGATACTGTAAAACAGGCATCTGCATCTCTCGCTGAACTAGAGGATAGGATCCGAAATGTTCATACTTCACTGATGGATACAAAAAACGACGCGGAAAGAATGAGATTAGAAACTTCTAATGGAGAATCCGCTTTACAATCCACTCGAGATGCAATGGCAGAGATAGAATCCAATACTGCTAAAATGGAAGCGAGCGTGAATGTAATCCATGAGATTACTGATAGGATCGGACTTCTTTCCTTGAATGCTGCGATCGAAGCCGCTCGCGCAGGAGAAGCAGGGAAAGGTTTTGCGGTAGTCGCCCAAGAGATCTCCAAATTGGGAGAACAAACCCAAGAGAATGCAAAAAGGATCCGGGCAACATTGGCAGAAGCGGTAAAGGCAACCAACTCTGGAAGAGAAGTTTTAGGAAATACGGAAGTTGCTTTCAGAAGAATAGGCGACACTGCTCAAAATACTTCCGAAAGAATATTACAAGTTTCTTCCTTATCTGAATCACAATTGGTGGCAAGCGCTCAGGTAAAAAATGCGTTTTCTGAACTGATCCGATCTGCAGAGGAGATCCGAAATCATACTAAAGAACAATCCCAGACTTCTTTGGAATTTTCTAAGACGATCGGAAGTATTTCAGAAGCTACTGAGTTTTTGAACGGAATAGTAAACGATATTGATTCTCTTGCAGAGAAGCTTGCTCATCAGGCAAGCTCTTTGAAAAAAGAAGTAGAATTCTTTAAAACCTAATTCAAGTCTTAGGAAGAAGTACCTTAAATACCGTCTTTCCTGGCTTGGAGTTGAATTCTATTCTTCCTCCATGTTTTAAAACGATCCTTCTGGAAATATCCAGACCCAGACCGCTTCCTTCTCCAGGAGCCTTGGTGGTATAAAAAGGATCGAATATTTTAGATTTAATATCCGCAGGGATACCTGGACCATTGTCTGAAATCAAAACGGAAACATCAGAGTCAGAATCCAAAATCGAAATTTTGATCTTTCCTTTGAACTGCATGGCCTGAAGGGAATTGTAAATTAAGTTTGTCCAAACCTGGATCAAATCATCCGGATAAGCATGGATGATCGGTCTCGCTTGGAAATCCAATTCTACTTCGACTCCGTTCTTGATCTGGTTATGATAGATTGTAAGAACAGTCTCTATATTCTCTGCAAGATCAGTTTCGATCTTACCTTCGCCAGAATCGATATGAGCAAAACTTTTAAGAGCATAAACTATTTTAGAAGTTCTATCTACCGCCAAACGAATGGATGCTGCATTCTTATATGTTTGGATCTCTTCGATCGCAAAATCCAAGAGAGCAAGATTTGTTTTGGCTTCGAAAATTTCAGGGAATTCTTCAGTAGAATGATACAAGCCTACATCCATCAGTCTGTCGGCAAGATCGTATGAATTTTCAAAACCAAGTTCGCCTAGAGTATTCTTTAATTTTTTGAGAACATTCCTTCTTTCTTCTCTTGAGACCTGAATTTCCTTATTTGAAATTCCTGCACGAATAAACTCGGATAATCGTTTAATATAACTTGGTTCTGCTTCGGCAAAGAATGGACCCAATTTTTTCAAACGTTCAGGGGAAGAATCTAAATAAGCCCTTAATTCGCCGCTCAAAGCTGAGATTGCTCCTAATGGATTATTGATCTCATGAGCGATACCTGCAACCAACTGTCCGAGCGCCGCCATTTTTTCGGAAAGGATAAGTTGGTCCTGAGTTTTTTTCAAATTATCCAAAGCGGAAGCCAACTCTGAAGTTCGGATACGAACCGCATTTTCTAGTTCTTCTTTAGCTTCTCTTCTTTCGGAATTTAATATTAGTTGAGTGACTTGTTCAGCAACTGTGACTACGAATTGTTGCTCGAAACCTTTCCATCTGCGAAGAGCACCTCTATGTTCTAAACAAATGGCTCCGTAAATTCCGCCTCTTAAAAAGATAGGAGCATTTAATAAGGATTGGATCTCAAGAGGAATACTATAAGACTCCGCAAATTCAGAAGTTCTTGGATCGTTCAACACATCGTATGCATCCACTAATCTTTCGGTCTTCATCGAAGCGAAATATTTCGGATATTCTTTTAGATCCATTATGGATGGATCCATATAAGATAGAAATTTTTGATCCCATCCTGAGACCAAAGACCAGATTGTTTTTTCTCTATCGGAAAAAAGCCAGATAGATGCACGATCACAACCCAATGTTTCCGTGCACATTTTGACTATATTATTTAAACCTGCGGAAATATTGCCTGAAGCAAAATCAGGATCGGTCGCCATGTTCAAAAGAACTCTTGCCTGTTCAGAAACTTTTAAGTTCTCTTCTTCTTTTTCCCTCGCTGCCGCTTTTCCAGCCGTATTGTCTTTTGTAATCGCAACTATCGCCGGTCTTCCTACTAAGTTTACGATACGGCCTGAAAAAATTGAATCTACAATACTTCCGTCTTTTCTAATAAATGGAATATCAAGATCTCTTAATATTCCTTCTTCTTTCATTTGGTTGATTAATTTACGTTTTAGATTTGGATCAGGCCAAATTCCTAGATCTACAGAGTTCTTTCCTATTGCTTCTTCTTTTGTATATCCGAATAAGTCGTAGAACATCGAGTTCACACTGATATACTTGCCTGTTTCCAGATCGGAAATACAAATAGTGTCCGGGTTTAGATCGAATACTTTTTCGAAAAGATCCTTACTTTCTTCTAGTTGTAGAAGATACTGATCTCTTTCTTGTTCCACTTTTTTCTTATCCGTAACATCAATAAGAAGAGCCAAAAGCATCATCTTATCTCCGATCTTAAATACCCTATTTCCCGAAATCACATGTCTTTCGGTATTATCCGATCGATTGATGGTTGCTTCTATATTTTTAGACCAACCGAATTCTTCTAATTCTTTACGGATCTTTGCCCTATCTAAAGGACCTTTCCATATCCCTAACTCGAAGGAAGTTTTTCCTATGATCTGTTCTCTAGTATATCCAATCAGTTCGCAATATTCTTGGTTGATCTCTCTGTAGGTTCCGGTTTCCAGATCCGAAAGAGAAACCGCGGCAGGATTCATTTGGAAAATTTTCTCAAAGAGCTCCTTATTATGTCGGACCTCTGCGTTCAATCTTCTGGTTTCTTCTTCCGCTTCTAGACGTTCTCTGATATCAGTTGCGAGAGAAATAACATGAGGTCTTCCGTTTAATTTTACGATCCTTCCGGAATATAGAACGGGCATCCCTATTCCATCTGCCGTTCTGAAGACCGTTTCTATATTACTGACTTCTCCCTTCTCATCCAGATTTTTATAAATTTCAGCCCTTCTATCCGGATCATAGTCCCAGATCTTAATATCAGTAGTGAGCTTTCCGATCACTTCCGATCTTTTGAGTTTTATAAGTTCTAAAAATCTTTCGTTCACATCTATGATCTTTCTAGAGACCAAATCCGTAAGAACAACCGCCGAAGGTATTAATTGGAATAATCTTTGGAAAAGTTCCTTACTCTTTTCAAGTTCAGTCGCAAGATTTTCCAAGTCAGATTGTGCTTCTTTGATATGAGTAATGTCGTGACCTACAGCTAAGATCTTTTTTTCACCGCCTGCATCTATCACTCTAGCTGAAAATAGAATAGACCGGATCTTTCCGTCGGCCGTCCCCATCTTCACTTCTAGATTATCCACTGCACCTTTTTGGATTAGAAGCCCACGTATAATCTCTCTATCACTTAGATCGTAATAAACGCCTAGATCGGCAGGAGACTTACCTAGGATCTCTTCATTGGTTTTTCCGATCAAACTTAAGAACACATCATTTGCGTCCAAATAGGTTCCGTCAGATTTGGATAATGTGATTGCGGTAGGATTTAATTTGATGATCTGATTTAAGATCTCTTGGTTCTCTTTTAGGTCGTCTAAAAGTTTTTGTTTTTCTACTTCTTCTCTTACTCTGTCCGTAATTGGAACCGTGATCGTAAGTAGTTTTAAAGAACCTGCATATTCGATAGGGTGAGCGGAGAAGAGTCCCCAAAATTCTTCCCCTAATTTATTCGTAAAACGTAATTCTATATCTCGAACGAAACCTTCTTTTTTGATATCTTCTACTATATCGGCTCTTGTTTCTGCGGAACTCCAAAAGCCAAGTTCTAATGCACTTTTGCCTACGATTTCATCTTCGGAATATTTTACCTGAATACAAAACTGTCTGTTTACTTTTAGATATTTGCCTGTTTCGATCTCTGTGATCGCCATAGGCAAAGGATTCATATCGAAAAATTTTTCGAGAGCTCTCCATCCGATTTCCGGATGAGTTATATCTTCTTTAGAAAGTTCACTTTGTTGTTTAGGAGAACGAATATGGATCCAAGTTGTAGTTTCTGAATCTGTTTCACCTTGGATCTTAAAACCTTGGCAGTAAAATGTCCTGATCTCTTTACTCTTAAGTAAAAAATATCCTAAGTACCAATTTGTTTTATCTTCTTTTTTGAGACTTTCAAAGATCCCGTTCCGAATATCGGAAATCAGATTAAAATCTATCTCTTTCAATTCTTTGGCAGAATAGCCCAAGACCTGTAATGCAGCAGGATTCGCTTCGATCAGATTTCCCGAAGAAGAGAATACAAGAACTCCGTCCCCGATCCTTTCGAAAAACTGTTTGAGGATATTGAGCTGTGAAAGGGAAGATTCCAAACTTTTGTCACCAAGGGAATAAACCCTCAAATACTAATGGACTAAATAACGCTAGAAACTACTTTTCTAAAACTTTCATTTTTTTTCTAAAATTTAAGAAAGTTGTGATCCTAAAGGACGCGTTACTCGAAAAGGCCTACCTATTATGTATTTTTTGATCGGTTTGTTTGCATTCTTCGCGGGAATATTCTACCTTATCATTCCATTCATTTTACTATCCAAAATAAACGGACTCCTGGAAAGGATCCAAGATCTTGAGAACCAATTAAAGGAGAAGGGACCTTCTACCCTTCCTGAAACCCAAGCAGAAAAGAAAAAACCGCCTATCAAAGAAGAAAAACCTATCTTGGTAAAGGAAACAATCCCCGAAGCCAAAAAAGAAGTCCCTTCTTCCAAGCCGGTTCCGAAAGTTCCAAAACCTGCAGCAGTACCTCCTGCTATTATAAAACAAGGACCTCAACTAATAGCTAAAAAATCAGAGGCTTGGGAAAAATTCGAAAAACAAATCGCGAACAATTGGACCGGGATCTTAGGAACAATCATACTCGTGATGGGTGTTGGATTCTTAGGAATTTATGCCGCCTTGAACATGTCACCATTCTTTAGATTCTTAATGGTATTAGGGATCGGAATCGGCTTATTCGTTATTTCCATACTTCTAGTTAAAAAAGAATTCTGGGAGCAGATTGGATATTGGATCCGAAGCGGTTCAGGTGCAGTCATATTATTCTCTTGTATTGCTGCAGTTTCCGTTCCTGGAATGAAATGGATAGAGTCTGAATTCTATGCGCTCATCTTAGTCATTGCAGGAATTTTAGTGAACCTGGGACTCGCTTGGCAGACTTCTCAACAAAAGTTTGCAAGTCTTCATATCGTATTAAGTTTAATCTCTCTGGCAATCCTTCCATTGAGCACTTTGATCTTCTTCTTAGCAGTTGGAGTTTCCGCTTTTAGCGTGGTTTTATCTTATAGAACTAAATGGGAATTTCATTTAATACAAACTGCGATCTCCTTTTTAATTTTAAATTTTCTTTATAAAGGACATTTCACAGAACAATTACATGTGTTAAATTCTCCTCTTTCCAGAACCTGGGGAATTTTAGGAACTCTTGTAGTCGGAATACCATCCATCTTAGCTCATTATAGAAAAATATATTCTTCTGCAAATATCCAAAAACTTCCTTTTATTACTCACTTGATCATTTGGGCAGGGATCGGCTTAGGTTTATCGGTGTATTCGACAGGATCCAAATGGAATCCTCCTGTTCTAATCTCTGTTTCGATCGGATTATTTTTCTGGGCAAGAACCGCTCGAGAAAAGTTAAATATACGCTGGCTCTACCTCACTGATACTTTAGTATCCTTGGCCCTTGCTTCGATCGGAGTAATATTACTCACTCGATGGGAAGTGGATCTATTCCTGATTAACGTATATGTTTCACTTCTATTCTCTATCTTCTTTATTGTGAGTGCTGAAGAAAAAGAAAATCTACTCAAGAATATAGGAGCAGTGCTTCTTCATATCTCTTGGGTCTGGTATATTCTTCTTCTGATCATAAAGTATTTCAGCGGATTGAATCTGGGAGCATGGCCAGTCGTCATCACTACGATCGTAATGATCATCCTTACATTCTTGATCCAATTCTATGATGAGATAAGAAATAAGGAAAGCTCCACTGCAAGCGACGATGTTTACGGAGTAGGAGGAGATGATAGAATTTCTCCTGCAGGTCTTTTTTCCGGGCTATTAGCATCTGCCATTTGTTTCCAATTATTCGACTGGAAACATTCGGAGCTGTATCTTCCTGCATTTGGAATCATTTTGTTGGTTATCCGACAAAACAGAAATTGGAACGGTTTAGGAGTTGGAATATTCTTCTTTGTCGCCGCATTACACTTTGAAGTGATCTATAGAATTTATTCTTTGGAAAGATGGGAAGTATTACTTAGAGATCTTCCTACGATCTTATTCTGTTTCTTAATGATCCCACTTTCCAAAGTGAAACTAAGTCCAGACAAGATCAGATATTTTTCTTCTCCAGGAGCTGTACTTCTTTCCTTACATATCGTATTCTTAGCATATTGGGCTACCCAAAGCCTTTCTCCGTTCTTACCGGGAATACTCTGGCTTCTTCTTTCGTTGGTATATTTGGAAACAAAAAACTTTTTCTCAGAAAGAGAGAAAGAATGGGAGAACACTTGGAAGTCTTCTATTAATTCCGCAGGGCCCGTTTGGCAATTTTTTGCACTGACATTCGTAGGATTGTTTTTAGGAGCTCATATTCTAGTTCATCTTCAATCGGAACTATATGTGGGAATTTTCAAGATCAGATTCCTGATCCAAGCATTAGCCATCGGAGTATTTTTATATTGGGCAAAAAGCCCGAATTCTAAAAAAGAAACTCCAAACTACTGGAATTCTCTTTTGCCTTTGTTCTGGGAATTAACCGGAATATTTATCACTGCCATCATCGCATTAGAAATTCCGAATACATGGTTGCCGGTTGCCTGGGTCGTTTGGGCATTCTTCCTGAATCAGATCAGTTTAAAAACTTCTTGGGAAATTTCCAGATTTAGATTTTATTCTCTCTGCTTTTATTGGTATTCTTGTATTCATGTGGCATTCATTTCCAGTTCAGCACTGACTCCTTCTGAATACTGGGCAAACCAAGAATGGTTAGGCGGACTAATCGGGATCGCATTGCAGATTGTTTATTTAGTGAGGATCCAACTTCTTCCTCCATTCCAAGGAATAGAAGTAGAAGGTTATCCCGGCAAGATCAGAAACCTCTCCGAAAAATTGGACCAAAGATCCGACTATACCATATTCTATCCTTTGTTTGCAGCAGGAGCATTCTTCTTATTCTGGAGTTTTGATTCTTCTTTATTAACTCTGTTATGGATGGTAGAAGTGTTCATCGTTTTCTCAATGGGACTCATTCTGAAAAAAGAACATTTTCGTTATGTATCCTTGGTAGCAATGATCGTATGTTTACTTAGATTGATCTTTTGGGATCTTTCTCAATCTTCCACGATCACTCGCGCTTTAGTATTCTTAGGAGTGGGGGGAATACTGATCTTGATGAACACTCTTTACGGCAAATTTGGAAATAAGGAGAAAACAGATGCTCCGTAACCGATTATTATTCTTCGTTATTCTTTTAGCGTCCGGAGCCACCATCTCATTTTTAGCGATAAAGAGTAAGGCGAATGTGGAAATGCCCGCCACTCTTTCTCCCGCATTCCAACTATTGGGAAAACCGATCAAAACCTTGGATCGTTCTCTTACAAAACTTATGCCTATTAGCGATCTGGATGAGAAGAAGTTAGGAGATTCAGTTGCATTACGTTACGAGTCCTATGCAGATGAAAAAGATCCGGATCTGATCTATTTAAGAAGTCTGGTTTCCAATCTTACTGTCGGGAAAGATAAAAGATTCGAGTATAGGATTTTTATAATGGATTCTTCCATTCCGAATGCCTATGCAATGCCCGGTGGGGTCTTATTCGTAACCAAGGGACTTCTCTCCATGGTAAATTCAGAAGCGGAATTGGTCGCAGTAATCGGACATGAAATCGGCCATGTAGAGCTTTCTCACTGCATGGACATGGTGAGAGGAGAATTATTAGCGAAGAAGATCGGTGCCTCTACTCTAGGAGAGCTTGCAGATTTAACCGCAGCCATACTTCTAAAACCTTCTTTCGGAAAAAATCAAGAAGATGAAGCCGACTCCTACGGTTATGACCTACTGCTCAGAGAATATTATGATCCGTTTGCAATGGGAAGGACCTTCCTCAAACTACAAGAAGCAAGCGGTGGAAAAGAAAATGCCACTTCTCCCATCCAAGAATATTTTATGACACATCCTTACCTTTCTCATCGTTCCGAAAAATTTACGGAGAAGGCGAAACGAGAAGAAGAAGGAAAATATTATGTAGGGAAGAAGAACTTAAAAAAGCGGGTTAGCCGTTACCAAGACGAACTTGATAAAGAATTCGTAAAATACTGAGAAATTCTTCTTACAAATTTCAATTTTTATAACTTGGAATAAAATCTAAAAATCCGAACCATTCGGGAATTTTCCCGAATGGAAATAGGTCTTACCTTCGGAGTTTTTATGAAAAAAATATTATTCGGGTGCATATTATTATTCGCTAGCCTAGGTTCCACATTCGCAGAACAAGAAAAAGTCCTGATCGTTAGCGGATTCTCCAAAGTTGCAGTACCAGCGGAATTAGTAGAGATCCGTATCGGAGTAGAAACGGAATCTAAAACAGCAGAAGAGGCTCATGAAAGAACTTCTTCAAAGACTGATACTCTCGTAAAATATCTCAAAAAGCAGTCCTTACTTTCATTACAAACGGAAGCAATCCGTCTGCAAACAATATACGAATATCCTAAATCTGGAGGACGACAGATCAAAGGTTATGTAGCGTCCAATACAGTTTTAATAAGAGCTAAAGTAGAATCTGCAGGAAAACTAATTGATGAATCCATACAAAATGGAGCGAATCAAATCATAGGGATCCGATTACAGGCAACGGATGCAAATTTAGAAAAGGCTTCTCAAGAAGCTTTACAATTAGCAGCGAAGGATGCTCGCAAAAAAGCTGATATAATTCTCTCAGCACTCGGTTTAAAATTTAAGGATTTTGTAGAGATAAGAGCCGACTTCCAAGAAATTTCCGAACCACTTCCTGTCATGGATGGTTTTCAAACTATGAGCGCAAAATCTGCGACTCCAATCGAAGCTGGAAATTTATTTCGTGAAGCAAAGATCTTATTGAAGGTTTCTTATTAAAAAAACAGTAAATAAGTGAAAAAAATCTGTCTTTTCAATCGGTTATATGGGTATGGTATTTATGGATTGTTACCTAAGTACCAATAACCCGGTAAATAGTTAACATATATCCAATTCTCTTCACTATTCTCACTACGTGAGCGGCCCTTTCGGGGGCCGCTCCGGTCTTTTGTTTTTTTCCTTGCTCTCTTCCAGAATAATTGGTGTTTTGGGAAAAAAATTATTACTCTGGCACCTCATGAAAAAAAAGATCCTAGCTTTATTGGCAACCTATCTAGTTTGCTTTTCTTTGTTCGGACAAACACCTCCGAATAATCAAAGACAACCTAAAAATCAATCTACGAACAACCAACAACCTCAGAACCAAGCTCCTATCGGCGACACCGGTTCTTCTTCCTCCTCCTCAGGAAATGGTAGTACTCTCGGAAACGGTTTATTACATATTTTAGAATTAGATGGAGTCGCAGGAAGTCTGAACCAAGGCGGACCTCAATCCATTAACGGAATCTTAAATAGTGTAAGGATTGCCGGAAGCGCATTAGGTGGAACTCCTGAATTCTTCAAAGAAAATAGTAAAACTACTCCGAGCGGAGGATTTCCGAAGATTCGATATTCTCATCAACTATCTGATAATATGTTCATAGGTATCGTCGCTTCTTTGGGAGAAAAGTCCACAACGGAGACCACTACTACCAGTACTTCTAACAGATACACCACCGATAAAATTACAACAACCACTAATGAATGGAAGATAAAGTACGGTTGGGGACCTCTCAACTTAAACACTTCGAATGATGTAAGTTACGAATTTTCAATCGGTTATGGACAAGCAAAGACTAGCGGAGATTATTCCAACTTCGGGATCAAACTTCCAGGTTTTAGTTCGGGAAGTTCCGATGGTATTTCGGGATATGCGATCGGATTCGGAGATCTTAGATATAATATCACCACTATCTCTTTAGATTATGGCGTTGCAGTCCCTATATCGAGCTGGATGAACTGGTACTTCCGAGGAGATACAAGCTTCTTCTGGGGAACCTTATCTTTAAGTTCAGCTCAGATCGGTATAGACACCGGATCTACTGCAGGTGCGTATAACGGTTTGGATTTTAATGCATTCAAATCGAAAGACGGGTTTTTTGCAGGAGCTTCCGGATTTACCATGACTTTCGAAACAGGCTTCGTAGTTAAACCTTTCGAAACATTCGGTATCCGATTCGGTGGATTCTACCAGCTTACCTATTTTAGCGTAGGAGAAGTGAAAGGACCTTCGATCTCTGGAGGCCAAATCGTAGAGGCAGGTGCAGTGCCTAGCCTTAGCTCTACTACCGACAACGAACAATTCGGAAACTATGGCGGAACCATAGGATTAGTTAAAAATCTCTAATATTCTTCGTGATAAAACCCGGAGGCAGAAAAAGTTTCCGGGTTTTATTTTGTTACAGCTCTTTTAGAATTTCTGCCTTCTTCTTTTCGTATTCCTGTTTAGAGATCAATCCCTTATCCAAAAGTTCCTGCAATGTTCTCAAACGATCTTCTATCGTTTTAGGGATTTTTTTGGTAGGAGTTCCAACGTTTTTCTTAGAAGGATTTGCGGTCCAAAAACCGTTTTTTACAAGAATACGATTTTTGACTTCTTCTACTTCCGTTGGTAAAACAAGATAATCTAAACCTTCAGGACGGATCTCCGGAAGATAAATAGAGTTATTGGAAGAAGGTTCCGGCTTTACGATAGGAACTAATGTCCAGTCTTGAAAGGAATAAGTAGTCTGAAAATCGAGCACCTGTCCTAGTTCAGAAAATTCTAATACGATTCCTTCCGGGCTATTTCTAATATAAAAAATAGTCCTTCTGATCCTGAGTCCTGGACGGATCGGATCTTCTCTTTTAATAATTACTTGGTATGCCTGCGGAAGTCCGTCCGGGATTTCAGACTCTGCTCTGAATAATAATTCACCCAAACGAAAAGATTCATCTTCCGTAAATAGTCGGATCGGTTCCGAATTAAAAACGCCTGTATTTGAAATTCCAGTGAATTTAAAAAGTTTTTCCCATCTCGAAATGAACTCTGCCCTATCCAATTGATCCGGACCGGCACCGGCCAAAACTCCCGAAGCAATAGGCAACCAAGTCCCTGCTTGTAAGAAGAGAGGAGTCTCCGAGCTTTTTTTAAGATAATATAATACGATTGAATCCGAAGAGGAAGCCATTCCCTTTCTTTGGGAAGACAAACAGGAGATCGTAAATAGAAGGGTAAGAAAGAAACTTAGAAGTTTAAGATTTTTCTTTTTTGCCCGAATCGGTTTTTTTAAGCATGCTGCCAATTTTTCCCAATTCCTCCGGCTTAATTTTCGCACCGGCGGCTTTCTTATTCTCAGCCTGGATTTCACGATACACTTCCGCTCTATGAACGGAAACTTCTTTAGGAGCCTTGACCCCGATCTTTACTTGATCCCCTTTGATATCCACGATAACGATCTCGATATCGTCACCTATAATAATGGATTCATTAGTACGCCTAGCTAGTACGAGCACTTAGGACATCTCCACAGTGGCGCTTTCCAAAATTCTTTCACGAACAGAATGGATCTCGTTACGTGATACGAATTGGCGACCGGTCAAATCAGTCTTATTAATTAAAATAGGGCCCTGTAGATTTGCTGTCATAGAAGCCGGATCGTCGTTCGGAATCGTCACAATGACTAAGGTCAAAGCTTCCGAAACATCCTGCAACCCGATTTGAGACAGTTCTTCCTGGCTCAAAACGGGTTTATATTCTTTTTTAAATAGAGAAGGTGGAATTACTACAAAAGCAAGGTCCACTTCGTCGATGGACTGCAGCCATTTGAATACTGACTCTTCATCTTCTTCGATTAGGGCAAAACTTTTATATCCCCCGAAACCTAGAAGTCCTTCCGGAAATTTGATAAGTTGTCGCTCCGAAACTTTTATTTTTCCGAAAGGTTTGCTGTGGATCTCTAACATCGACCGACCTGTTTTTCAGAGCTTGGCTCTAAGTTTATACTTTTTTCAAATCACTACAAGAAGAATTCCCCGACTTAATTTCGGTGAATTCCACTCTTATCTTAGAAAATCCATCAAGGTAGATTTAATTACCTTGGATCCTACGTTAAGCGCATATTGATGTATCGTTTCCAGCCACTTCAAGTTCATGATAGTTTCTGGGAAATCGATTCCTTCGTTTTTAGCTAGCAGTTCGGTCATATAAGATTTATCGAAGGAAACTCTTTGAGAATGTTCCTCCATACGATTCATCCTCGCACCTACTATGGATCTATAACGAAGAACATTTTCTAATGCAAGATCCAAGTCCTGGATATCACGACCTGAAATTCTTTCTTGGTCTTTCTGGATCAAATCGTTCCTGAACTGGATCAATACATCGAATACGGAAAGCCCGGTAACAGTTGCAGACTTGCTGTAATTATTAGGAGGTTCGGAATTGCCTGCATCGATCAAACCGATATCTCTTAATACTGTTCCACCATCCACATCCTCCAACCAGATCTGATGAGGAGCAGTAGAACTAAGACTGATATTATCTTGGGCAAGTTTATTTGCCTTAGCTTCGATCGGAGAGTTATTGATCTTGTCTATGATATCATCGATGGTATCACCGGCAGAAACCTGAACTTCTACTCCGTCTATCTTGAACTTTTGATCGGAAACCGCAACGTAACCTGAGTTATCCACACGACTGGTAACGCTCATGTTCGTTCCCCAGAACACTTTGTTTCCGGGAATAGTAACAGGGATATATTCTCCCTTTTCGATCTCTCTGATCTGCTCGCCGATATCTCCTCTGTATTCTACTCCGATGTATTGGTTCTTTAATTCCAATCCTTGGAGTCCTTTAATTTTGGATTCAATCGGTTCAAAAGGAGGTCTTTCGATCACATGTCCACCGAAAAGAGGTCTTCCTGTAGCATCTCTCGTGTTCGCAATATCGACTAACGCTCTTAGTAATTCATCTATCTCTTTACCGACAGCGACTTCTAATTCGAAACCTTTATCACCTTGGTAAATACCATTGGAAGCTTGGACTGCAAGAACTCTTGCTCTTTGGAATAGGTTACCTATTCTATCCAATTCTCCGTCAATCTGTTGTAATCTTCCGAAGCCATCGTCAATGTTTGCTTGGAAAGTATCCAACTCGTTCATCCTGGATCGGAAGAACATTTGGTTAGTCGCTCTTCCAGGATCATCGGAAGGAGTTCTAATTCTTTGTCCAGTACCCAATTGGTTTTGGGTTTCGTCCAAAGACAACTGGTGACGATTCAACGTCCTCACCAGACTGTTATTTTGCATCATGTTAGTGATCCGCATCATGGCTTCGCCTCCTTGCTATTCCGGCGGAATTACGCGCCCAAACGATTGATGATCGTATCTAAGATTTCATTCATAGTATTGATCATCTTCGCAGACGCATTGTACGAGTGCTGGAACTGGACCATATTGGCCATTTCCTCGTCCAAACTTACACCCATCACCGACTGTCTCATATTCTCGAGCTCGGTCATAAGATCTGATTGGATCCCAAATTCTTGTTTTGATTCTCTTGCTTCAGTCGCAAGTTTAGAGATCAGACTATTATAAAAATCGTCTGTGGTTTTGGAATAATCCACCATCACAGGATTATTTCTAAGGGAAGAAGCTACTAAAAGAGCATTCCTACCGTCCTTATGACCTCCAGGAGAATTATAATCTCCTGTTCCACCAACGTCCTTTCCTCTTGCTGCTGCGATATTTGCTACGTTATTCGCAATATGCTCATTCACTTTAAAATGAGAAGAAGGATGGAAATGTGGAGTTAAAGTAATATCTTCCGGCTTAGATTGAAGTTTGGTAATCTCACCCAAACGTTTGTAATCATAAGCTCCGGAAGGTCCGGAAGCCATCAGCATTCCAGTCAGACCGACTAATAATTCTCCAGAATCTTCAATATGTCTAAGAATGAAGTTTTTCTTAGGAGAATCTTCTGCAACAGTCGCTTTAAATGCTAATTGGTTATCGTGGTTCATATAAGCCACGACCCCGACCTTAGAAGCATTGATACGTTTGATAATACCGTTCAGAGTATCATTTGCAGAATAAGGAATTAAAACCTGAGTTTCTTTTTCATCCGGCTTTAAGAATGTCATGGTCCCGCTGATCCCTACAGGACGATCAGGGTCTAATGTATTCTTACCGGTAACTCTAAAGATTGCAGAGATATCATTCTGACCATCGCCGTCCGAATCATATTCACCGAAAGTATTTAACGCCAAAGAACGAATATCAAAGAAGTTTTGATTTGTATTTCCATTCAGACCAAAACCGTCTTTATGGATCTCGTTGATCACGTCCATAACGTTGATCGCAAGAGCATCTACTTGGTCTATTTTCTCGCCCAAGATCTTATCTCTAACTTCGATCAAACCTTGTAGTCTTCCTTTGCGAAGAAGGACTGGATCTCCAGTAACCTTCCAATAAAGATCTAGTAAGCCATCTTTAGAAGGATTTCCTAATATATCGACTTTATTGAGTTTGCCACCTTGGACAAGGATCTGCTGGCCGATAAATACCATAAGCTCGTCTTCATCACTTCTACCGATTGTGATATCGGTTAAACCTGAAAGTTCTTGTAAAAGAGCGTCTCTTTTGTCGTAAAGATCGTTCGGTCTATCACCCAATGCTTCCGACTTAGCGATCCTTTCATTTAAGGTGCGGATATTTTCTCCGATCGTATTTAGATGAAGTGCATGAGCTTCGATCTCACGGTTCGATTGATCTCTCAATTGAGAAAGTTTACGATATACATCTTCAATTCTGCTTCCGAGGCCTTGCGCTTTTTCTAAAACAACGGAACGATGTGCGTTATCTTCAGGATAATTCGCGAGTTCTTCCCAAGAAGACCAGAATTTATCCATCAAAGTTCTAAGAGTAGTGCCGTTTGGCTCGTTGAAAATATTCTCTGCTTGGTAGAGATATTCATTCTTTGCTGCCCAATAATCTTTAACACCTGAAGTTTCGATAATTCTATCATCGATAAAATTATCTCTAACTCGTTCGATGGAACCGATCTCGACACCTTGACCGATCTGACCAGGAAGATGAGCGCGATTCAAAGAAGGTTCGTACAGAGGGTCTGTCGCTTGTAAAACAACTCTTTGGCGAGAATAATGTTTATTATCCGCGTTTGAAATATTATGGCCGGTAGTTTGTAAGGCTTGCTGGTGAGCCGCAAGACCTCTTTTACCAATTTCTAATCCGGAGAATGTGGATCCCATACTTCTTCCCTCCTATCCAATCTTACGCGGAAGCGTTTACTAACACCGAGGAACGTTTTTTCTTGTTCCTGACTGTGCTTGGATTTTCGTCCTCGTAAACTGCGACTTCTCCGCTGTTTGCGTTAGTTCGCATCGCGTCGATAGTGGCCTTCAAAAATTCCTGTCTGGTTCGGATCAATTTATCATTGGCTTTGATCTTATCTTTAAGCCTATGAACCGTATCTTTTAATCTTGTTCCGAGTTGTTTCAACTTGTGCTCGGATTCACGGTCTATTTTATTTAAAAAATCAGTAAGAGTAAGTTCGCCTTCTTTAGGAATTCCTAAATTACCTGATATATAAACATCATGAATAGCAGACATACGAACTCTTTCCAGTTCGCTCGCATGAACGATCAACTCGTAGGTCTTTTTAGAAATCGTTTCCAAAGATCTTCCGTCCGCTTTCGTGATCGATTCAGTCTTTTCTTTCTCTAACTCCAGGATTTCGGAGTACAGTCGGATTTCTTCCTCGAAAAGAGAAGACACCCGATCCAACCATTCTTCTTTATTTAATATCATTGACCGGTCCCTGTTCTTTGTTTCGGCGAAATCCAAAATTTTATGAGGGGTTTTTTTGGAAATTCAGGGGCTCAGAAGCAGAGAAGCAGAACTAGGAAGAATTTTCTAAAGAGAAGAGGGGGATCTGCCGAGGTTGGAAACCTTACTAAGTGACATAATATTTCCCTTGCGTTGGAATTCTAACATACGGAAAAAAGACTGAATTCTTACTTTCAGGGATTTCTTTATCAAAGCATACACATATGAAACTCGTACAAAAAATTATCTTTCTTCTTTCAACACTCCTAGTAGCCGCAAGTGGTTTGTATTTCGCTTTCGACAAAGGAATTATATGGTTTGTATATCCATCCGAATCAAAATATCCGATCCGAGGCATTGATGTTTCCAATCACCAAGGAAATATAGATTGGAAGAAGATCCCGAAAAATAGAATTCAATTCGTTTATATTAAAGCAACCGAAGGCGGGGATTGGAAAGATAAAGCATTCTCCAGAAATTGGGAACAAGCAAATCAGTTAGGGATTAGAGTCGGAGCCTATCATTTTTTCACCTTATGCCGTTCCGGAAAAGAGCAGGCAGCCAATTTTATTTCTTACGTTCCAAAAGATCCTGAGTCATTACCTCCGGTTGCCGACCTAGAGTTTGTTGGGAACTGCAAAGAAAGACCTCCGCTACAGGATGTAAAAAAAGAGATCCAAGACTTTCTTTCCGCATTAGAAAATCATTATAGAAAGAAACCGATCTTATACCTTACTTATGAATTTATAGATTTATATTTGAAAGACGACTTTATAGAATACCCGGTATGGATCAGGGATATATTCGGACATCCATCCTCTACTTTTAAAAGAAATTGGATTATCTGGCAATATCATAGCAGAGCGAGATTAGAAGGCATAGAAGGTCCGGTAGATCTGAATATTCTGAGAGGAGATGACCTTTTTCTGAAAGAGTTATAGAGATTATCTCAAGTAAAAATAAACGCTCGTTTACTTGATTTACATTTATTCTTTCTTGAATAAGAAATCGGATTACATATAATACTTTCTCGCATGTCCCTTGATCTAAAAGAAAAAACAGAACTATTTCCATTTCCTTCCGACTTTCCGGAAGTACGTTCCAAATACATAGATACAAACGGACAAAAATTTTTCTTATTAGAGTCAGGTCCTAAAGACGGGAAACCATTATTATTATTACATGGATTCCCTGAATTTTCTTATGCTTGGAAAAATCAAATCGGTTATTTCGCGAAACTTGGATATTTAGTAATCGCTCCCGATCAAAGAGGATACGCAAGAAGTTCCAAACCGAAATCCATTTCAGATTATGGATTGGACATTTTATCCGAAGACATCATTTCAATTTTAGATTCGTATGGAATTTCTAAAACGGATATTATCGCTCATGATTGGGGAGGAGCAGTAGCTTATTGGACTCTTTCCAAATTTCCGGAAAGATTTAGAAAAGCATGTGTCTTGAATGTTCCTCATCCAACGATCATGAAAAGAAAAATCCTTTCCGATAAGGCTCAGAGAAAGAAGAGTATGTACATACTTTTTTTTAGAATTCCTTGGCTACCTGAGTTCTTACTTTCCAGATTAAATTTTAGAAAATTAGAAAGATCCTTAACTAAAACATCTATGAAAGGAGCATTCTCTCCGGAAGAAATCTCTCTTTATAAAGAAGCCTGGGCAATTCCGGGATGTGTAAAGTCAATGCTCCACTGGTATCGTGCAGCAGTAAAAAATCCTCCTAAATTGATACGGACCAGAAAGATCAAAGTCCCAACTCGGATTTTCTGGGGAGAAAAAGACAGGTTTTTAGCGAAAGAAATGGCGGAGGAAACTCTGGAACTATTCTCAGACGCTTCAGTTCGTTTCTTTTCTAAGGGAACTCATTGGATCCATCATGAGATCCCGGAAATATTGAATCCGGAACTGACATCCTTTTTATTAGAAGAATAGATTCTTTCCAAATTTGGAAAAATATTTCTGTACCAATATACGTCTTATCCGATTATGAGAATGTCCGTGCCTCGGACTCTTTTCCCAATGCGCAATATTTCTAAAAATATCTTCCTGTTTGTTTGCTTAATTGTTTTTTTCAATTCTCTGAATTTTGCAAAAGAGTCCAATAAAAAGAAAAAAGAAGAACCTAAAAAGGTTTCGGTTCTTCCAAAGCTGAACCAGGTAACATTAAATTCTAAACCTGAAAAAAAGAAGGAAGAGAAAAAGCCTAAGGCAATTGTCTCGGAACAAAAAACATCTAAAAGATTAAAAGGTGAGATAGTAGAAAAACAGGAAGAGTTGTTTTCATTCTCTCTTGCAGGAAGAAAATTCGCACAAGGGGAACTTCTATTTTTAAAAATAAAACCTTTGCCTAAAATTTTAGATAAGTTAAGTAATTTTACGATCAGTTGGGAAGGGCAAGAGATCCCATTTAATTTAAGAGAAGGTTATATTCTTACCTTTCTTCCTATCTCTCCTGAATTTTCGAAACCGTATGGTGTTTTGGAATTAACCGAAAAACATCTTTTTACTAAAAATGATTCCAAGAAGTATGAGATCCCTATCCAAAAAACTTACTTCGCAACTTCTAAAGTTTCTCATCTTACAATGGATAAACAGTATACAACTGATGAACTTTCGGAAGAAACAAAAGCATTCATTAAAGAATGTTCCGAAGCGAAAGCAAAGGCATTTCAATCTAAGTCCGATCTTCAGGTTGAAACGGATTTCGAATATCCGGTTCATAATCCGATATTAAACAGCCCTTTTTACAAACGTAGAATTTATAATAAAGAGAAAGGTCGGCCACATGGTGGTTCCGATTTTAAGGGTGGCGTTGGAGATCCAATCTATGCTATCAATGACGGCACTGTGATCTTAGCAAGATCTATGTATTATGAAGGCAACTTCACAGTAATAGATCACGGTTTAGAAGTTTATTCCTTATACATGCACCAATCAGAAATTTTAGTAAAACCTGGAGATAAAGTGAAGAAGGGAGATTTGATCGGAAAGATCGGATCCACCGGTATGTCAACCGGGCCTCATTTACATTTAGGACTTAGAGTTTTAGGAACAATGATAGATCCACTTTCTGTTGTTCAAACGGATCTAATAGAAGCCAGAAAGAAAACCTCCAAAAAATGATCTATTGAACCGGGAGAGAAGATGATATCTCTCCCGATAATAGGTTTTTTCAATTCCAAAGTTTTCCGTCCTCTCCAGTATAGATCGCATCCGGTCTCAAGATCCTTTCCTGCATTTGTTCAAAACAATGAGCAGTCCAGCCGGCCGCTCTTCCCATTGCGAATACCGGAGTAAAGATCTCAGTCGGAAATCCTAATCCATGAAGAAGTAGCGCAGTATAAAACTCCACATTGGTTTGTAGAACTCTATCCGGTTTATATTCTTTCAGTAATTCTAAGGCAGTTTTTTCCACGAACATTGCCAGATCATAGAACTCTCTTTTTTCATCAGTGTCGTATAGAATTTTTGCCGCTTTAGCAAGAACATCCGCGCGAGGGTCTCTGACTTTATAGATCCTATGCCCAAAGCCCATTAACCTTTCGTTATGTTTTAATTTTTCTCTTAGGACCGTCTCCGCATTGTCCTTGGTCCCTATCTCGAATACCGTATCTAATGCAGGCCCCGGCGCTCCTCCGTGTAGAGGCCCCTTTAATGCACCAAGTCCCCCGGTAACGGCAGAGATCATATCGGACTGAGTAGAGATAATCACTCTTGCTGCAAAGGTAGAAGCATTCAATCCATGATCGCAAACCGTATTCAGATATGTATTCAATGCACGAACACTTCTTTGATCAGGATCGGTACCATTCAACATGTATAGAAAGTTGGCTGCAATATCCAAGTCTTGTCTAGGAAGTACAGGAGCCTGGCCTTTTAACAAACGATACGCCCAAGCAACTATCAAAGGAAATGTAGAAAGGACCGCCATCGCATCCTTTCTAGGATCTTCTTTTTCAGAACCTAAAGAAAGAGCAGCAGATCCGATCCTAAGTATATCGATCAAAGGAAGATTCGCATATACTGCTTCTTCGATGATGGTTCGTATCACTTTAGAAAATCTTCTGGAAGATCTAAGTTCTTCTGAAAACAAACTTGTTTCCGTAGGTTTTGGCCTTCTATCATTCCAAAGTGTGAAGATGGTTTCTTCAAAGACTGCTTTTCCGGCGAATTCTTCCACGGGATAACCCGCGATGATCAACCTTCCAGCCTTTCCATCCACTTGGGAAAGTTTGGTTCTAGCTGCAGGTATTCCTTCTAAACCCGGGCTGTATATTTTCTCTTTTTCCTGTTCAGAGAGTAGCATGATGTTTCTCCTTTGTTTCCATTTGAGTTTAGCGGGTTGACATAGTATAGTCAATGTTGATTATATTGTCAATATATGGCTTTTTCTTCAAAAAAACCGTTTTTAAATGCGGACGAGGCAGCCTCCGCTTTAGGGGTAGAAGTCCAAACCATCTACGCATACGTTAGTCGCGGTTTATTACATTCGGAATCCGGAGGTAATAAGGACAGAAGTAAACGGTATAGAAGAGAAGATATAGAACAATTATTGCTTAGAAGGGAAGAAAGAAACCAACCTGGAAAAACTGCAAAGGCCGCTTTATCTCTAGGACAACCTGTTTTAGAATCTTCGATCACATTACTTGGAGAAAACTCTCTCTTTTATAGAGGAAAAAACGTTTTAGAACTTTCTGAGAATGGAAGTTTCGAAGATATTGCCTGCTTACTTTGGGAAGCAGAAGATACAAACCCATTCGAATCGGATTGGCCGATATTATCCGAAGAATGTAATAAAATCCTAAAATTATTGGAAGGCCGCCCCATCTTAGATATTTCCAGGATCCTACTTCCTTTTTTAGAATATGAAGATGCGAAAGCATTTAGAAAAGATCCTAAAACTTTCAGAAAGACTTCTTCTTCCATATTAAGATATCTTACTTTATTTTCTTCGGCCCAAACATCTTCAGAAGGAAAAATTTCAGAGACACTTTTAAGCAGCTGGAACCCTTCTCGAAAAAAAGAAGATCCGAACTTCATCGCTAAGTTAAAACTTTTAGAAGCGGCTTTAATTCTTTCTGCTGATCATGAGTTGAATGTTTCTTCTTTTACTGCAAGATGTGTTGCTTCTAGTGAAGCTTCTCTTTATCAAGTAGTACTTGCAGGACTTGCTGCTTTGTCCGGTCCCAAACATGGATTACTCACGGAAAAAGCGATCCTTCTTCTTTCCCAAACAAGCGGAAACAAAAAGAAAGATAAACAACTCTTAGAAGAAAAATTAAGAAGTGGAGAAAATATCCCCGGCTTCGGTCATCCTCTTTATAAAAAAGGAGATCCCAGAGGAAGAAAACTGATCCAGATGGTGGAAAAATTTTTTCCGGAAGATCCGGATGTGCAACTATATCTACAATTCTTAAAACAGATTGAAGAACTACTAGAAGATTATGCAACGATTGATGCAGGACTTGCACTAGTTTCCAAAGCATTCAAATTGCCTAAAGGCGCCGGTATCGGAATTTTTGCGATCGGTAGAACTGCAGGTTGGTTAGCTCATGCAATGGAGCAATATGATTCCGGAAACTTGATCCGGCCCAGAGCAAAGTATATCGGAAACCTTCCCCAAGAATAATCAAATTCTTGACTCTTTCTATCCTTTACATTAGTTATAGGAAAACAGAAATAAAGAACTGTGGAGTGCTCCATGTCGGATCCTAATTTTACCAGAAAAGAATTTATCCAAAAAGTTGCTGCTGTAGGAATTCTAACAAGTTCTACAACTCTACTAGAATCTTGTTCCAATGCGCCTGCAGGTGTGAAAGAAAGAGGACTTCAATTTTCTAATTTTTCGGAAGTGAATACTGAGTTAGAAAAAATCCTTCTCTCTGCAACAATTGTCCCTTACGGAGAATGGAGTCCTAGCCAGATACTTCTTCACTGTGCTCAAAGTATTTATTATTCTATTAAAGGTTATCCTGAAAACAAATCCGAAGTTTTTCAAAACACTTTGGGTAAGATTGCATTTTGGAATTTTTCCAGAAAAGGAAAAATGTCTCACGACTTAAATGCGCCTATACCTGGTGCGGACGTTTTGCAGTCAGGCGTTTCCATTTCAGATAGTGTTCTTGAATTAAAAAAAGCGATCTCTGCATTCTCCAATTATACTGGAGAATTCGCCCCTCACTTTGCTTACGGAAAACTAACTAAACAAGAATACGAACTCGCCCATGCGATGCATATTGCGAATCATTTAGATTACGTAACTATTAGTTAAAGATCTTATTCTTCTATCTTTACACTGGTCAGGATTTTTTCCACGGATTCTTCGTGTCTTCTCCCTTTGATCAGACTTTCGTCTATGATAAAGACTAAACTGTAAGGCTGTTTGTGTTTTGCTAAGAAGAACATTCCAGTCTTTGCATATCTCGGTCTGAGTACATCATAGAATGTCCAGAAGGTTCCGAAATATCTGTCTTCGAAAACTTCTCTTTCTAATTCATTCAATTCCTGGATATCTCCTCTTTGCACTTGGAGATCCAAAAACTTTTTGAATTCAGAAAGTAATTCAGATTCGTTATCGAATCTGAATGGAACAAAAAAAAGCTTAATAGCTGGATAACGATTCGGATCTGAATCGCTCGTAGAAATAATTCCCGCAATCTGTCCGATTCCAGTTTTATCTTCCATATTCAAATTTTGAGGATTATGAAAATAGAACTCTTCCGGTAAAAGAATGCTGAGTTTTAGATCTTCGTTATGTAAGGTCCGATTCTCTTCGTTGTAATTCCAACGAGATAGATCTTTTTGTTCAAAATCAGGTTTGAACATGGAATAAGCCACGAATATCTCGGCCCTCTGCAAACTTTTAAAACTGATAAGTCCGGAGGCCAAGATAACTAATCCTAATAATCCGATTTTATAATATGTTTTGTTGTCTATGAGCCTTGCGCTTAAAACCCCGGCTGCATATACTAAAAGGAAAAGAATTCCTGATCTATTCTCAAAAAATCCAGTGAGCCAACATGCGAGAGCAGAAAAAGCAAAGAAGGAAACCTCGACCCAAGGAACTAATTTGATGGTTGGCCTTTCGATCCCGACTTCTGCAAAGATCGCAGGCAAAACGACCTTAGTTTCTAATTTTCGGAATGCGAATACGATCCCCCAAAATAGGATACTGGATACGAGATAGCCGATTAAGGCCAGACCGACCATCCAGAATAATGGAAGGTGAGCCTCATGATAAAATAAAAAATATAACGCAAAAACGGAATATACAAGGAAGAGTTTTTTAGTTAAGGAAAGTTCTTGCAGCTTTCGAGACAGGGCTATTCTCTTTTCCCATCCTGGAATTTTAGGGAACGAATTAATGAACCAGATCACCCAGTTTTTCTCCAATCTAAAGGCTGACTTTGACAGGCTAAACCAATCCGTAGACGACTTGGTGAAAACCTATAAAGCCATCGTTCATTTTCTGGATTTGATTTCAAATCTCTTTCCTATCGATTTGGTTTTGGTTTTATTACTTTCCCTGCCTTTATTATACGTTATCAATACCTTATCTCCTTCTACCCCAAGAACGAACTATACTATCTCTGTACTTTTTATCTCAGGGCTTAGATCCTTTTTGAGTCATACGATTTCCGAATCTTGGGAAATTTTTGCAGTTACAAAAACGGTGCTCATCCTTCTTCTTCCCGCTTATACTTTGATGTTACTTAAGTTCGGATTTTCTTTGTTTCGCAAGTACAGGATAAAGAAGAAGGCGCTCTCCCCAGTACATTTAGAATCTTCTTTTATAAGTCTACAAAAGGCTTATCATGATCTGAGCGCAGAGATCTATTCAGAGCTTGGCAAGAACGAAGGTAGAAGTTTTGTTGATGGGCAGAAGTTTTTACCTAAGATCCAGGATCTGGAGACTAGTATTTCTGGACTTAAAACTTTGATCAAAAAACCGGAAGACACTCCTCATTCTTCTGAATAAAGGAATACTCCAGGCAGATTTCTGAATTTGCCGTCGTAATCCAATCCATATCCGATCACGAATTCTTTTCCTATATTCCAGCCGACATATTTGATTGGGTATCCCGCAGCTTCCCCACCTTCTTTAAATAATAAGGATGTTACTTCCAAAGACTTGGGTTTTTTTGAAAAAATATGAGAGATCAGAAATTTCAGAGTGCGGCCGGTATCCACGATATCTTCTACAATTAAAACATCTCTTCCTGTAATATCAGAATCCAAGTCTTTGATCAATTCTACGTTTCCAGTAGATTCCGTTCCGACATATGATTTTGCTTGGATAAAATCCAATTCTATCGGGATTGGAACCGCTTTAGTCAGATCGGAGAAGAAGTAAACTCCACCTCTAAGGACGCATATGAAAACTGGATTTTTTCCTTGGTAATCATTAGCGATCTGTAGGCCTAATTCTTTGACCCGAGAAGAGATCATTTCCTCACTGAATAAGGTTTGAAAAGGTATATTATTAAAACTTGAAGTATTATTCTTCATGGGATCCAAAACCTTTTGAGTCTGCAACTTTGTCTCCCCAAATCCGCCCAATCTTTTTGATCCGTCACTAAACTTATAAATGAAGAAGTGGGAAATTTTTCGAAAAGAGAGTCAGTATTATTTCCTAATAATAAATAATTTGCCAAGTCTTCCATTCCAGGATTATGACCTATTAAAACTACATTATTAATTTTAGAAGATAGACCTCTTAAGATCCTAAGTAAGTCAGAATACTCCGCCTCATATATCTCACTTATAATCTTAATGTCTTTTGTAATATTCTGAAAACCTTGTAATATCTTCCAAGTTTCTGAAGTTCTGGTCGATGGCGAAATGAGGGCGACATCCGCAACAAAGGAAACCTTCTCCACATATTTTCCTAAAAATCGGGCGTTTTTGCGACCTCTCTTAGATAATGGACGTTCCTTATCCTTTAAATTAGTATCACTCCAATCGGATTTAGAATGTCTTATGAGATGGATCTCTTTCAAAACTATCTCCTCCGCGATAAATCTTCAAATCTGGAATTTCATTGACAAGGATCTTTCCTGACGATAAAACTCATGAGCTATGTTAAGGATGTATATTATCGGGATTGTCCTATTAATATCCTTTGCCACAAACCTTTCTTCACAAATTGCAGGAACTCCTGATGAGGAAAAGGCTAAAAAAGAATTACAAAATCAGTGGTCTAAAAAATTCCCAGGAGACAGAATACTTTCCGTGCAAGCAGCAGGAAAACCTAAACTGATCGAGAAAGAAGCTCCGGAAGAAAATGCACCTACAGATTTAAGATATAAATTTTCCTTCTTCGTTACTACCCGTAAAAAAGAAGGTCAAACAACCAAAACTCCCGTTGGAGTGATCTACCAATTCGTAAGAGAAAAAGGTTGGGTCTTCTCCGATATCGGAATGGCAAGATCTATCGTTGTTACCGAACCGGGAAAAGAACCTCCATCTAAAGACGAAGTCTACCAAATAGTAGAAGAAGCGATTTTAGAAGAGAAAGGAAAATCTAAATCGGTTGATTCAATTCGTTTAACAGAACCTGAATTCGGACAAAATCTAACTCCTACTAAGGAACAATTTTGGTTTAGATATGAGGGAGATTTCGAGGTTTCTGAAAACGGTTCTAAAACGGTTTGTTCTGATATAGTAATTCGTTTGGTGAAAGAACAAAACTCCGCCATCTGGAAAGCGGAATGGGACGAAAGAGGAAAATGTAAAGTGTCGGAAGAATAAGATTAGATCTTATTCTTTCCTACTAATTCTCCGATCGATCTCGCCCCTGTTTTCTTAAGAACTCCATCTAGATATTCTAATATTCTTACAGGTAAGAAAGGACCGTTGTAAACGTAGCCTGTATATAATTGTACTAGGTCCGCGCCCGCTAAAATTTTTTCTAATGCGGCCTCTCCTGAATTAATACCACCAACTCCTATGATAGGAAGATTTCCTTTTAAGATGGAGTAAGCATATCTAACAAACTCTGTGGATCTTTGGCGAAGAGGTTTTCCGGAAACTCCACCTTCTTTTTCTACGTTTGGATATCTGGATAAAACTGATTTATCTATAGTAGTGTTTGTAAGAATAACACCGGATAATTTTGAATCAGGTAGGAGCTCCAACAAACCTTTCAATTCTTCTTTTTCCATGTCGGGAGCGAATTTCACAAAAGTAGGAATTGGAAATTTTCCACCTAAACCACTTTTAATACCATCCATCAGTTTGGTAAAATTTTCTTTCTTTTGGAAATTTCTAAGACCGGGAGTATTAGGAGAAGATATATTGATCACTGCATAGTCTGCATAGGCGGTGAGTTTTTTTAGAGAATATACATAATCATCTACTGCATCTTCTTCAGAGACAATTTTTGTTTTGCCTACGTTAATCCCTCGAATGCAGTTCTTTTTCTGTTTTCGAAGTGTTACTTCTGCAATATCTGCTCCCGGATTATTAAATCCCATTCGATTGATCAAAGCTTCATCTTCCGCATATCTGAAGATCCTAGGCTTTGGATTCCCGAGTTGGCCCTGACCGGTGATTGTTCCGATCTCAATCGAACCAAAACCTAATCGAGAAAGAAATGGATACAATTCTCCAGTCTTATCAAAACCGGCACCTAGTCCGACTGGGTTCTCAAACTCAATTCCTGCGACCTTTGTTTTCAATTGATCGCTGGAATAGGTCATGAGTGATTCCAAAACTGGAAACACAAACGGAAGTTTTTTAGAAAGCCCAAGTAGATTTTGGGCTAAGTAGTGAGCAGATTCCGGATGAATACTTAAGAAGAAAGGTTTTGCTGTTTTTTCATAAACCCATTGTTTCCATTCTGAATTCATCCGGTCTCCACGCAAATAGAAGTGTTAGGACCAGCGAAATATACGAAGCCCAACACCCAAGAAGAAAAATCCGATCCCGACCATAAACACACATGGATAGATTATTTCCGCAAGTCCGGCTCCTTCTATAAATACTGCCCTTAAAGAATCAGCCACTAAGGTTAAAGGCAGATGTTTTATAAAAGGAAGCACTATATCAGGAAAGTTTTTATAACTGAAGAAGATCCCGGATAAAACCATCATCGGGAATGTGAATGCGTTCACGAGCCCGTTCCCTACCTGAGCGCTTTGTGCTCTGGAACCCACAAAGATCCCGATACACGCAAATACGAAATTTCCGGTTAGAAAGATCAGAAGTGCTGCAGGAATAGAACCAAAAAACGCATTTTCAAAAACAGTAAATGTAAACGTTAAGAAGATGATAGATTCTACGGTCGTAACAAAAATTCGAGTGAAGAAAAAAGACATTACGAACGCCAACTTATTCATTGGGGTAGCTGACATTCTTCTCAAAAGTTTTTTCATCCTCATCTCGATTAGATTCCAACCCACTCCCCAGAGACAAGAGTTCATCACTCCCATAGCGAGCATTCCAGGTACTAGATAATCAATATATCTAGTACCTTTTGAATCCAATCTTCGAATGCTGGAACTACCTTGTTCTTTTCCTTGCATAGTCAAAAGAGCATTGGAAAGAAGAAGGTAATCTCTTTGTGCATTTGCATTACTCGGATCAAAAGAAAATTCTAAATTTCCTTTTTCATCTTCTTTGACTAAAAGATTGATCTCTCCTCTTTTGAGCGCTTTGATCGCATCTTCTTCCGCAAGAACCTGAGGAATAATCACACCTAATCCGTCGGAATTCCCACCGGAAGAATTAGAAAATGCTTTTTCAATCTTCGCAGAAAGTCCACTCGCATCATGTGAAGAAGAAATAATCGCAACTCTAGTTTGAGGAACTCCCTTAGTAGTGAATGCAAGTCCTAATACACCTGCAATCGCAATAGGAAATATGAACGCCCAAAAAAGGATCCCGGGCTCTCTATAAAATTCTTTTAATTGAATCGTGACTAAATGATAGATTTGTTTCATTCTTCCAACCCTCTTCCGGTCATGGAAAGGAATAAGTCGTCCAAAGTTTTTTTATGACATTCCAGTTCTTTTAAAACGATACCTGCTTTAGAAAAAGAATCCAACATAGAAGGAAGATAATCCGTAATTCTTTCCACGTTGATACGGCCTTCTTTCGTGTCGGAATTCCAACTGAATTTGAATTTTCCTTTTTCAGGAAGATAACCACTCGGATCAGTTCCATTCTCCAAAGAAAAACGGACAATTTCTCCACCGCCTAGTTTTCCTAAAAGATCGGATAAGGTTCCTTGGTCCAAAATCCGACCCTTATCCATTACTATGATCCTTTCGCAGAGAACTTCCGCTTCTTCCATATAATGAGTGGTGAGGATCATAGTAGTTCCGTATGCTCTTAGATCTTCTAAAATTTTCCAGATATCTCTTCTGGCTCCAGGGTCCAAACCTGTGGTCGGCTCATCTAAAAACAAAATTTCGGGTTTGTTCATGATAGAAACACCCAATGCCAATCTTTGTCTTTGGCCTCCTGATAGACTATTCACGAAGGATTTATTTTTTTCAGTAAGTCTGGTAAGTTCTAAAATTTCATGAAGTCGAGATTCGGGAGCCTTATAAAAACTTCCGAATAATTTCAGAGTTTCCCAAACTGTGGCCCTATCCATAAATCTGGTTTCTTGCAAAGCGAGACCAATATTACTTCTTAAAAATGTTTCGCTCTCTTTCCAGCTAGTGTCTAAAATTTGGATCTTTCCTGAATCCGGAAATTGGATCCCTTCCAACATTTCAATGAGAGTTGTTTTACCGGCACCGTTCGGCCCAAGCAAACCTACGAATTCTCCCTTTTTAATTTCAAGAGAGAGATCGCTAACGGCGGTTACATCTTTGAATTTTTTAGTTACATTAGATACCGATATGATCGGGTTTTGAATTTTATTCACAGTACAACCTTAATTCTTACGTAGCTTTTCCGCTTTTTTCACCCAATCTTTTTTGAGATACTCTAGGATCTGGTCCTTCTTCTTTAAAGCGTCTGATTTTCCCATCTCGTAAGCTTCTCTTACACCTTTCGCATTTGTATAATCAAAAGAAGTGATCGGCAAAGTTTTAGAAGGAGTTACTAAAAAACAACGATCTAATAAATGCGGATCTTTTCCAACTATGGTAGTTGGCTCATAATGTATTCCAATAATTTTTGCGTTGGGAGGGAACGCTTCTAAAAGTAAGTTATTAGTGAGTCCTCCATCCAAATAATATTCTTTTCCAAGATTCTGAAAAGAAACAATAGGAGGAATGGAAGAAGAATTCATAATGATCTGTTCAATCACACTCGGATCTCGGAAATCTGCTTCCGTAAAAAGAATTTCTTTCATATTCCAATTTCTTAAAACACGAAATGTTCTTTCCGTATAAAGTCCTTTATTACGATCTCTTTCATCTTCTAAAAACGCTTTTCCAGTTTCTGCTATCAATCTTGCGAGTCTGAATGTGTTCTTGTTGGAATCGGATTTAGGAAACGCTTTGATCGTATGAATAAAAACTTTTGCACCGGAGCGAATGATCTTTTCAAAGTCCATCCCGAATCGGATCGTTCTACGATACATATCCTCATGAGGAAATGCCTTCTCTCCGTTGAATAAACGAGTGAAATAAAAATTACGAGGGTTCTTACGGACAATTCTTTCAAAAAAAGAAACTGATTCTTCTTCTGTTCCGCAAATTAAAGAAAGCACCATTGCAGCACCTGCGGAAACTCCGGACACTTGTCTGAGTTTTAATCCCCAGGTTTTCAGCTCGTGACCAAAACCTAAACCGTAGAAAGCCTTACAACCACCACCTGCGATCGCAAAACAGATCTCGTCTTCTAACCAAATCCCTTGCAGCACCTCGCCGAATTTGGAACCGGGATCGGACTTTTTAGAAGGAAGTTCGTATTCGTCTATGATCGGCATTTAGTTTCTCCGGAGTCTGACCCCTTATAACCATTTTCCAATTTCAGATCGGAATTCTAAAAGTAAAAAATCAAAGATCTAATAGAACCAGCACCTCGAAATGTTTGGTTCTTGGAAAAAAATCAGTAAGAACGATTTCCTTTAGTTTATACCCGGAATTTTTTAAGATCCCAAGGTCTCTTGCCAAGGTGCTCGGATTACAGCTAGAATAAATAACGCGAGAAGCCTTAAATCCATCCAAAAAATCTAATAAGGAAGAAGAAGCCCCAGCCCTCGGTGGATTTAAAATACACAGTTGTGCATCAAAAGAACCCAGTTTTTTAGGAAGAGCAGAATTCAGATCCAATGTATGGAATTCCAAGTGAGAATATCCTAGTATCTTCGCATTTTTCTCAGCAGCTTGGACAGAAGAGTTGGACAACTCGTAACCGGAAAGACGGCTCACTAAATGACCGATCGCCAAGCTGATAAGCCCAGCTCCTGAATAAAATTCTAATACAGATC
Source organism: Leptospira selangorensis (assembly GCF_004769405.1). NCBI lineage: Bacteria > Pseudomonadati > Spirochaetota > Leptospiria > Leptospirales > Leptospiraceae > Leptospira > Leptospira selangorensis. The sequence goes on along the minus strand of NZ_RQES01000005.1, from coordinate 214,300 downwards.
CGCAATTTTTCGGGATCCAAGATCGGATCTTGAGCATCCATTCTTCCAAAAGAAAACGATTCACTTGGGTAAAACCTTCTGCCGGAATCGACCATTCTATTTTTTCAGGAAGATAAGGGCCTATCTTCACTTCTTTTTTATCATATTCTAAAATTTCTCCCGAAGAATAGCGAAGCCTCCAATCTCCCTTTCTAGAAAACGTTTTCTTATTTCCTAAATTTTTTCGAACATACTCGTTCATCTCAGAAGGAAGATGTTTACAACCTTCTTTAGGAAATGAAACCAATGAGTTGGAATTCTCCTTATAGAAACCTGCGTTTGTTTTTCCTTTTTTGAATTCAATTTTGATCTGTGCTGTGTTGCGATAAGAGTTAGAAGGTCCGCTTAAAATTGTAATTTCAGGAATTTGAGAAGGATCCAATTTAGAAACATATAAAAATGAATCATTCAAAAGAGATTTTTTGATCCGAAGTTCTTCCTCATACGGAATATGGCGATAAGAACAACCCCCACATTCCGGAAACGCCGAACAATCGGACTCGATCCGAAGAGCAGAAATTTTTTCCGCAGATACAACGGTTCCCCAAATCAGTTTAGAATTTTCTTTATCAGTTCTGATCCGAACTGTTTCTCCCGGAACAGCACCTTTTACAAAAACGGTTTTATTCTCCGCATGAGAAATACAAGTACCAAGATTCGCCCATTTCTCCACGACCAATCCTGAAATTTCTCTACGGTTCTTTTCCGTACTCATAGGTAAATCACCTTGACAGGGTCCCCCATCTTGTCAGTAAAGTAATCCTTAACCGGAGAAGTGGCCGAGTGGTTTAAGGCAGCGGTCTTGAAAACCGTCGTGGGTAACTCCCACCGTGGGTTCGAATCCTACCTTCTCCGTTGGAACACTGCTGGAGATGTGCCTGAGTGGCTGAAAGGAGCAGTTTGCTAAACTGTCGTATGGGGTAACCTGTACCCAGGGTTCGAATCCCTGCGTCTCCGAAAGTTCCAAACTCTCACGCTGACCCCAAGAAATAAGAAGATGTCTGACCAGAGATTCAACACCCGGGAATTCCTGGAAGAGACCAAGCGATTATTAGAAGGGGATGAATATCCCAATTTATTCGCCGCTATTTCTTATATTCCTTTTTTAGGATGGGTCATTCCTTGGTTTTTTAGAAAAAAACAGGAAATTTGCAAGTTTCACGCACTCCAAGCAATCAAGTTAAATCTAGGATTCGTATTTTTATACTTGGTGGTTTGGTTCTTAAGAGAGTTCCCTATTCTAAGCACCATTTTAAAATGGATACATGCGAATCCGATCGTAACCGACTTTATCAGCTATGTCGCATGGCTGGCTTTACTTGGTTATGGAATTTTAGGAGCCTTGCAAGCTTACCAAGGCAAACTGTTCGTATTACCATTATTTCCGGAAATAGAGAATGAAGTTCGAAAAATACTCAGCAAAATTAGAGGAACTCAAGGCTAAGGCCTTCGCTTTTCTCTCTCCTTACTGGAACCAAGCCAAAACTTTTATAAACACTGAACGATTTCGTATCTATTTGGTGACTCTTCCTTTATTCGGAAATTGGCTCATTGGATTTTCTTTCTATTCAAACGAAGCAGAAGTTTACAGACATTCCAAACTTTCCTTTTTGAATGTTCTCTACTTTATAATATTCTTAGTGCTGTCTTGGTTCTTCTCCTTTATTCCTGTTGCAGGAGCTTGGTTAGCTAATCTTGCTCATCTAGCAGGAGTGATTATCTATCTTGGCCTATCCGGTTTACTGCTATACAATTACACCAAGGGAAAAAAACTGGTCCCGAAACTTCCCCAAGAGCATTTAGAGCTTTTGGAAAAGAAATTCTTTTAATCACACCCGCGCCCATAGCTCAGCTGAATAGAGCGTCTGACTACGGATCAGAAGGTCGGAGGTTTGAATCCTTCTGGGCGCACCAACTTCTTCTTTCCCCCATAAACTCTGACATTATGTCCCATACAATTTAAAAAATATTCTGCAAATTCTACCAGAAAACTTGACTTTAATACTGAGTCTCAAAAACGATAGTTATAGAGAAAGAGATCGGGAACCAGAATGGAAAAGTGCCATTGCGCTCAAATCACATTTGAAAAAATCGTAGAGACTGCTAAACAACAAGGGCAAGACTATCGTGAAGTGGTAAAAGCTTGCGGAGCTGCGGATACTTGCACAGCCTGCACAGATTACCTTGTCGCGTATTGCGAGCAGCATCTACAACTTGTCTCGGCCGGATAAATTACTCATCGATCAGGAGTTATTCGATAAACTCCTTCCACTTGCTTCCTCTTCTGTTAGAGGAAGAACCAATCACAATTTCCACGAACTACTAGAACCTTATCAGAGATTTCTGAACGTGCTTACCAAGGACACTTACGTCCAAGCGCATCGTCACAAAAATCCTCCTAAACCTGAGACCTTTTTAGTGCTAAAAGGAAAACTAGGCTTCATCTTATTCGAAGAGGATGGTACAGTTAGAGATAAACATATCCTGAGTTCGGACGGACCGATCTATGGGATAGATATTCTTCCGGGAGTGTACCATACATTGGTCTGCCTTACGGAAACCTGTATCTGCTTCGAAGGAAAATCAGGACCGTACGATCCGACCACCGACAAAGAGTTTGCCGCTTGGGCTCCACCGGAGAACAGCGAAGGTAAAACTCAATATCTGGATTTTCTCAGATCTCTTTTCTAAAATCAGAAACGATATTAATCAAGGTTTCTGATCGAAAATATCCTCGTACAATTCCCGGATCTTTTTCAAATTTCTTCCTGGCGGGGAAGGAAATGGAATGATCCTGCCTAGATTTTTCGCCGCACCGGTTTCTTTTATATCTTCCGATTCTTTATGATTATGTCTGTTTAAAGGGGGGAGATTCTCTCTCTCCATAACTTATACCTTCGGAAATTCGAAGTCCTAAATTCAGTGACATTCGCTAGATTTTTTAAAAACGAAATCAGAAAATCCGGTTTGAAATTTACGAAAACTGTTGCCATAGTATTTTCCCAGGCAAACATGCGAATGGTTTGAAAGGATTTTGCTTTTAAGCGATTCCGATCATATCCTATTCGAACTTCCCCTTAACGGAAAGGAAAAGTATGCCTGAATTCGATCAAATCGATCTGTTCAACTATGCCGCTTATGGCAATGAAGACGATCCTCAATGGGACGATATACGTAATTATATTCGCTCTAATGCCAACGCTTCGAAGGAATATGAGGAGATTAAAAAAAATCTCACTAATGTTCAACCGAAACGAAAACAAAAAGATTTCGGAAGGCTCCGACAAGAGATAAAATCCTCTGATGGAGATCCGAACTCAGACAAGCCTGCAGGACAGGATAAAAAATGGTGGAGCGTTTTCTTAGGAGAATAGTCGCTTAGGAAGGTTGACCGTGGAGAAAGAAGCAAAAACATATCTTCGGATCAAAAATTTCGTGGCTCCCTTTATAGGTTTGGCCGTGGATATTACTGCGTACGGAACCGAAAATATAATAACTAACGGTAAAGTAATTCTTACCTGCAATCATAGATCCGATATGGATCCATTTATTCTTTCTTACACTTTTCCTAGATTCATTTCTTGGATCGCTGCAGAATACACCTTCAGAATTCCTATCTTCAGAGACCTTGCAAAGATCGCGGGCGGGATCCCGATGTCCATCGACGGAAATATTTCCATCGGTTCCATTAAGATGATCCAACAGGTTTTCAAAAAAGGTGAGACCTTAGGAATTTTCCCGGAAGGCCATGACTATATGGTCAAAAACGATTTTAAATCCGGAATGGTGGACTTTCATTCAGGATTCGCTGCATTCTCTATCCGCAACAAAGTGGATATTCTTCCTTCTGTAATTATACCTGTCGAAGAATCTTATTCTGATATCCCAATTCCACCTATCGTCCGCAGCTTTATGGGAATGCCTAAAGAAGTCTGTGAGATCAAAAAGCGCGCAATATATAAAAAGGTAAAAGTGATCTATGGAGAAAAAGTAGATCACAGAGAATTTCTTTCAGGCACATTAGAGGAGAATATGAAACAACTCTCCAATGTGGTTAGAACGAGAATGATCGCATTACAAGAAGGTCAGTACGCGGAAGCTTAAACTTCCACGACTCCGCTAAATACTTCTGTAGCAGGTCCAGTCATCAATACATGACCTGATTCCAGCAACTGCACTCTCAAAGTTCCGCCTCTTAGATCGATACGAACATCTTTTCCTGTTTTACCATTTAAGTGGGAAGCTGTCATCACAGCACAGGCTCCCGTTCCACATGCCAATGTTTCTCCTGCACCTCTTTCCCAGGTCCTTTGGTAGAGATGATCTTTTCCTCTTAAGGATACGAATTCCACATTCACTCTACGAGGAAATAATTCAGTATGATTTTCAATGAGAGGACCGATCTCTCTGACTGGGAATTTATCAGGATCTTCTACATAAATAATGCAGTGTGGATTTCCCATACTTACAGCGCTGAATTTTAAATTATAAGAAGAATAACCCGGCAATCCACTCAAGAAAGAAAGAGGTTGCTCTAAGATTGGATTTTCATTTTCCCATTTAACAGGGATTAAAGAAGGAACTAAGATCGGTTTTCCCATATCTACGGAAACCTGTTCCACTTTGCCGCTTCCGTTTACTTTCAGGTCGAGTTCTAAAATTCCAGCCCCAGTTTCTATCTTAGGCTGTTTTTTGTTCGTAAGACCGTGATCGAATACGTATTTTCCTACGCAGCGAATTCCGTTCCCGCACATCTCGGAAGAAGAACCATCCGCATTGTACATATCCATTTGGAAATCGCCTTTATTAGATGCGCGGATGAAGATCACACCATCACCACCGATCCCGAAATTACGGTCGGAAAGTTTCTGGATCTGCTCCGGACTCAGACGTAAATCGTCCTTGGTTGCATCCACATATACGTAATCGTTTCCGATACCTTCCATCTTGGTAAAATGTACTTTAGCCAAACGAATCTCCTAATAAAACCTGAGAGGATGTTTCCATGCTTCCAATGGGACCTTCTCCGGAAAATCCAAAAAGGCCCTAAGAAGTTTGGTTTTTTACTGGAATTTAAAGACTCGCCCCGAAGGATAAAACTATCACCTAAACGGAACTCCCTTTGAACCAAACCTGTTATCTTTGCGGAAGCCAGAAAAATAAAACCTTATTCGTCGAAAACGGAATCCCAATCGTGCGTTGTTTAAATTGCAGCCACGCATTCTCCACTTACGAACAAGACGAGCATTACGAAGGATACTGGGACGACGAAACCGGTTATGATTTAGACTGGTGGGACATTGCTCATAGAGATATCTATAAAGACTTCATAGGCAAATTTCTCTCGGCTCCTAAGGGGAAAATTTTAGACGTAGGCTGCGGACTCGGCTTCTTCGTTAAAACAATCGGGACTACAAGACCTGGTTGGGAAGCGGTAGGTTACGAGATCTCCGAAAAAGCGGTTAAATTCGCTAGAGAAAAGAACGGACTCAAACAGGTATTTCCAGGAATCGTTCAGGACAGCGGACTTCCGAAAGAAAGTTTTGATATCATCACTCTTTGGGATGTGATTGAACATATCCCAAAACCGCATAGCCTCATCCAATATCTATTCGGACTTTTGAAACCTGGCGGATTCTTATTCGTTCAAACTCCTAATTTCCCTGTCCAACTATTCAAAGCGAATTTGAAAGTCGCATTGAAAGGTATGCAAGAAGGTGGACATTACCTAGAAGCAAAAGATCATATTAATGATTATACGGAAAAAACCTTAGGGCTTCTGGCAGAACAATGCGGATTCTCCTCTGTAGAATTTTCTATCTTAAAACCGATTGCTTCCGTATCCGGAGTTTCAGGCCCCAAGGCAAAACTAGGAGTCTTCTTAAAGAAGACATTCTATTACGGAACCTTAATGCTTTGGTATCTCACGTTCAAACAAGTAAACCTAAATCTGACCTTGTTTGCTTTGCTTAGAAAGAAATGAGAATACTAGTAACAATCTTCGTCGCTTTAATCCAAATAAATTGCGGATTATTCGAAAAGACTATATTTGACGATGACGTTCCCGGGTTAAACGAAAATCGAGTTCATATCACTAAAGAAAATTTACCTAAACCTGGAATTACAAAAGAATCCGAACTTTACGATCTATTTCAAGGATACTATTGTAAAAGATACAGCTACGCATCAGAAAGAAGAAAAGTTTTCGATAACAAAAGTATTACCTACAATAGGATCTATCATTATATAGAGACAGTTAATAAACCGATTAAAGGCCCTGGATATTGGGGACATGAAGGCTTAGAAAGAAAATTTTTAACAATTTTTGCATTAAACGGAATAATCCAAGACTTCGTCCTAATTCATATGATTAAGAAGAAGGTGGGGTCAGAGGGAGAATGGCGTGAAGGCCCATTAACAAATTTCGACATGGAAAAATACGGACACGACTGGCCTGACGCACCAAGAGATCTATACGACTATTATACACAACCTGGGAAACATAAAACTCTAGATCAGGAATCCCTACAGGCAATATTAAGTTATTATGATAAACATAAGGATCCAGCAAAAACGTACGTTGTTGGATCGGAAAAAAAATAACTTAGTTAAACATTTCCACTAGCCTAGCTACGGCTCCTTCGGAATGCATCCATTCTGTCATTTCTAAGGATTCTTGTGCTTCTTTTGCAGATCGTATTTGCATTTGTTTTTCGTAAGCGGCAATAGCAGTTTGAATATCCTTGTAGCCCGGATCTGTAAGACATTCGCTCAATTCAAGAGAATCCAGCATGGCTAAATTCACGCCTTCACCGGATGGAGGCATAGGATGTGCCGCATCACCCAAGATTGTAAGATTCGGTACGGTATTCCAAGTCTGATCTAAAGGCATACAATACTGAGGGCGAAGCAAAAGAGGCAAATTTACATTTTCAACCAACTCAAACCAAACAGAATCCCATTTAGAGAATTCTTCTTTAAACCATGTAAAAACTTGTGTCTTATCTGAAAAATTTATCCCGCTATTTTGGACCCAGTGTTCATCCTTCTTGCAACTAACATAAAAATCTAAACTTCCATCACCTTTGGATGATACATGCAAAAATTTCTCGCCGTCATAAACGTAAATTTTCCCACCTTTTAATAATTGATGAATATTAGGTGCGGCTGTTTCAGAATTAGGCACATTCCCTTGTATGATTGTTACGCCCGAATAGAAAGGTTTGATAGAAGTTATAAAAGGTCTGATCTTAGAATTTGCACCATCTGCTCCAATTACAATATCCGCAGTGGTAGTATTACCATTCTTAAATTCTAGTTTCCATTTGTCGCCAATCTGCACCATAGATTTAAACTGACTGTCCCATACAACAGTATCAGGTTGCAGAGAATTTAATAACATATTCCTTAAAGGTCCTCTGTCAATTTCCGGTCTAAACCTTTCATCGCCGAAATCTTCGTTAGATTCTTTATCATGCTCGTCATAGATTATTTTTGCGTGTTCATCCACAACTCTGCCCTTATCCGCGCCGGGTCTATAATTGGCTTTAAAAGCATCCATCAGGTCCACTGCTTCCATTACCTTTAAACCTGATTCAAAATGTAGGTCCAGGGTTGCGCCTTGCACTCGAACATCTCTATTAAGATCCCTTTCATACACTTTTACATCTACTCCTTTGAGCTGTAAAAGCCTCGCAAGAGTTAAACCGCCCGGGCCACCGCCAATAATTGCTACCTGTTTATTTTCTAAATTTCCTTTCATACGTAGAAATATAGACGGTAAAAATATTTAAATAAATTAAATATTTTATCAATTTAAATATTTATCTAGCTAAAAAATTAATCCGATTTACCTAGTATTCGGGTCGGGGAATAATGCCATATATGGGTCTTCGAGAACTCAAAAAAGATAGGACACGGAAAGCGATCTCCAACCTGGCAACTCGGCTTTTTATCGAGAAAGGTTACCACAACGTCACGATGGCCGAGATTGCTGAAAAGGCCCAAGTCTCAGTCCCGACCTTATTCAATTATTTTTCGTCCAAAGAAGCCTTAGTATTCGATGAAGATAAAGAGCAAGAAAAGGAACTGATTGATGCCGTGGTTTCCAGAAAACCTGGGACTTCTATTCTTGATGCACTTAGAGAATTTGTTATTGAGCACACCGCTCTTGAGCCTGAACAATTAAAAAATTTCAAGACGTTTAATCATCTGATCGATTCCACTCCTGAATTGAGCAATTACGCAAAGTCAATGTGGATGAGACACGAACAAACTTTGGCTTCTACGATCCAAAAAGAAGCTAAGAAAAAAATCAGTAAGATAGAAGCGGAAGCGATTGCACATTTCTGTTTGGATTCACTTCACAGGTCCTTGAAATTCGCAAATCCAAAAGTAAGTATAGATTCTCTATTTTCTTTGTTGAAGAATGGCTGGAACGGATAATCGAATCTAATAAATTTTAAACTAAAATTTTATAACACGATTCCTTTCTCTAAACTTAAGATATAGTTTAAGGCCGAGGATAAGTCCGGAGATTCCCAATATTCTTTTCCTTCTAAACTTTTCTTTTCCAGTACTGATTTAGTTTTAGCCGAAGAGATTGGACTTTTTAAATAAAAGGATTCTAACCCGAATGTAAGTCCTCCGCCAATATCATCCTTTAAAGAATCTCCTATGATATAGGACTTTTGGGGATCAGCGCCTAATAGAGCCTTATTAAAGATCAAAGCGGAAGGTTTTTCTGCTCCGCTTTCTTCAGAGGTTACTAATTTGTATTGGATGTCTTTCGGAAATAGAACGGATAATTTCAACAATTGAGTTCTAAGAGATTCATTCGTAATAATAACTAAATCCTGAACTTCTTGCAGAGCTCTGAGCAAAGATAAAATCTTTTTGAACTCAGAAACATTCTTCTTTTTCCAATCTTTGATCCCTTGCAGAAAAAATCCGAAATAAGTAGAGTCTAATTTCAAAACGAAAGCAGGATCTAACTTCCCAAAAAGAAGTTCGGACATCTTCTTGAAATAAAGGATTCGTAGCCGGTTGACCGGATTATTCGGAAGTTCTTTTTTCACTTCTGCCCGAACCGTATCGTATGCCTTTTTGAATTCTTTGGAAGAAGAGAAACCCAGGGTTTTTGCCTTTTTTTCCATTTCACGGATCGTAAACTCATAGATCCCTATAGAGTCGAAAACCGTATTATCTAAATCCAAAAGAACTGCCATAACTCTAAAATTCCCGAACCGATGGGAAAGCCAAGGAGAGTTTTGGAAAATGTTTAGGAAATTTCTTTTTCCTTGCTTCTTCTTCCCGTAAAACTAATCTGCAATCCGTTCGTTTATGTCCGAAGATCGTTTTTCCAGAAAAGTATTCCTTTCCACATTAGCATTTTGCGCGGCCTTATTAGGGATAGGTTCTTATTTCAGATTTAGAAAAAGAAAGATACAAGGAAGTATCTTAGGTCCGGACAGAGAAACTGGTCATAGACTCAGGCAAGTAAGAACGGACTTTTCTCCTACAAGTAGAATCAAAACAAAGGTGCTCATTGCGGGAGGAGGGATCTCAGGACTTTCTTCGGGATACTATCTATCTCAATTCGGGATCTCAGATTATTTGATCTTAGATCTGGAAAAAGAAGCAGGAGGCAATTCCAGATACTCCAAAACAAATTCCTTAAAATATCCTTGGGGCGCACATTATCTTCCTCAACCAGGGCCTGAGTCAGTATTAGTTCGTAAATTTTTAGAAGAGAATGGATTGGTCGAAGGTAAAGACTCAAATGGAAATCCAATCTATCCGGAAAAGTATCTATGTTTTGATCCAGAAGAAAGACTTTTTTACCAAGGAAGATGGCAAGCAGGTTTGGTTCCCAGAAGGAGCGGAGAACCTGATTCTCAAGAATTATCATTTCGTAAAATTATAAACTCTTGGCAGAACAAAAGAGGAAGAGACGGACAAAAAGCATTTTGTATTCCGATAGATCGCTCTTCTAGAGATCCTGAAATTTTGAAACTAGATAGGATCACTTTTTCTGATTATCTAAAATCATTAGGGATCCAATCACCTGAAATTCTATGGTATGCGGATTATTGTACTCGAGATGATTACGGTGGGAATTCCGACAATATCTCCGCTTGGGCAGGACTTCACTATTTCTGTTCACGTTTGAGAGAAGATGAAGATTCCCCTCCAGTTCTAACCTGGCCGGAGGGAAACGGATTCCTGTTGGAGCTCCTACAAAAGCCTTCTAAAGATAAGATCAAAACTTCTACGCTTGTGGAAAGAATTCGTAAGAACTCAGGAAGCTGGGAAATTAACGCGTATGATGTGAAAGAAAAGAAAGATATTCTGATCAAAGCGGATCAAGTGATCTATGCTCTACCTTCTTTCACCAGAAAATATATTTTGGGAGAGAAAGACGCATTCCTGCAAAGATTGGAGTATTCTCCTTGGCTGGTTGCAAATTTATTCGTGGATGAACTACCTCAAGGAAAGGGCCATCCGCCTGCTTGGGAAAATGTAATTTATAAGAGCAAATCTCTCGGCTATGTTGTATCCACACACCAAGATCTACGAGCGCTCAGGCCCCAATCAGTTCTTACTTATTATCTTGCTTTTGGAGAAAAAGATACTCTTTCTGCAAGAAGGTCCATTCTTCCTAAAACCTGGGAGAGTTGGAAAGAAGAGATACTCTCCGATCTGAAAAGACCCCATCCAAATATAGAAAGTTTGGTTACTCGAATCGATATCATGACTCATGCACATGCAATGATACGCCCTGTTCCGGGTTTTCTTTGGGGAGGAGAAAGAGAGGAACTGGCAAAATCTGAGTCCGGAATTCATTTCGCTCATTGCGACCTAAGTGGTATTTCCATTTTTGAAGAAGCTTTGTATAGAGGATTCGAAGCTTCTAAAAAAGTCCAAACCTTTGCCAAGAGAAGTTGATGGAAAAGAAGAAACCCCTTAATCTGTGGATCATTTCTAAAAGATTCGATCTGACTTGGTTTATTGCACCAGGAATTATTTCCGTAATCATAGTACTGATCGCGAGTTACTTTGGATTTCCGGAACCTTCTCTCCTTGGTTCTTCCAGAACAAGTGGTAATGCATTACCTCCTTGGCTTTGGTTACTTCTTATCCCTGGTGTAGATGTTTCTCATGTTTATTCTACTTTATTTAGAGCCTACTTCGATAAAGAAGTTTGGAATCGAAAAAAAGTTCTCCTAAGTTTAGTTCCATTTCTATGTTTTATAATAGCCCTGATCTTATACTCTTTCGGAAAATTATTCTTCTGGGGGGCGATGGCTTATCTTGCCGTATTCCATTTTATCAGACAACAATACGGTTTTTTAAGTTTGTATGCGAGGACTGAATCTAAAACCGAAAGTAAGATCCCTTTTTTATTAGATAAGATCTGCCTATACATGGTGACCGGCTTACCTATTTTATATTGGCATCTAGTTCCAGGTGGAAGGCATTTCGAATGGTTTATGGAAGGTGATTTTTATCAATATCCAAATCATTCTGTTTCAGACTTCATTCATATACTATTTTGGGGATCGGTGATAGTATACTCTTTGAGTCAAGTCTACCTTCTTCTTAAAGGAAGAAGAATCAGTGTTGGAAAACTTCTACTCTTATTAAACACGGCCTCAGTATGGTATGTGGGTATCGTATTATTAAATGATGATTTCGCGTTTACTCTCACTAACGTGATCAACCATGGGATTCCTTATATGGCCTTGGTATTCGCATATTCTAATTTCAGAAAGAAACAGCTCCCTTCCTTCTTCTATAATAGCTTTCGTAACTCTGCTTTAGCGATTCTAAGCTTCTCATTCGTATTATTGGCCTTTGCATTCTCTGAAGAATGGCTATGGGATAGTTTTGTCTGGAGGGAACATTCGTATCTATTCGGAAACTCTTCCGTAATAAAAGCAGAACTAGGACTGGGCCTTGAAGGAATCTTAGTGCCTATCTTCTTTCTTCCCCAATTTACTCATTATATCTTGGATGGGTTCCTATGGAAGGGCGGAAAAAACAACTCAGAGCTGGAAGGCTTTATAGGCCTCCGAAATTTAGGCTCATAAAGTCCATCCGACTTGAAAATCGAGTATCTTACGGTTTTCCGATAGACAAGCCCGGTTTTCATCTCATAATGACGAAAAAGGAAAACAGGATCTACCTCAATGATCATCGTAGAAGGAATCGATTATATTGTAATACCTACCGGGGATATAGAAGCCTCTGTAAAATTCTATTCCGAACTATTTGATTTCGAGACGATCGAGGAAAAAGGAAACGAATTCGCAATCATCGGTTTGGATTCTGTGAACATTAAACTCCTCAATACCAACGGAGTTAAAAGTTCTTTAACCGAAGTTAAATCCCCTGTCCTCAGTTTCGTATTGGATGTGGATGATTTTACCGAAGCGATCGTAGAACTCGAGTCTAAGTCAGTTCAAATCGTAAGAGGACCAGAAACCAGAGACGGAGGAGAATTCCTTCATTTCTTGGATCCGTCCGGTAATATTTTAGAGATCAATTACAAAGAAGATTAAGATCTGAATAACAGTCTTAATAAAAAAAAGCCCTCAATTTGAGGGCTTTTTTATTGGGTTTAGACAAATCGGGCCAAAAGAAGTTAGGAGATCTTGTCTACAAATGCTCCCTTAGTTTTATAAATATCGCCCGCATAACTAGGATTCATTGCTTTTTGGTCAAAGACTTCAGCCTGTTTGTTTTCATAAGGCTTATTCGGAATTCCTTCCACCTTAGGCATTTTACGTGGATCGGAAGAAGCCTTTTCAGCGAGTCCGAGATATATAGAGGTTATTGTTGACATTCAGTAATCCCTCCATTCCGATCCTAATCCAAATCGGTTAATAAACCAAGTATTTTTTTACCTTAAAAATTAAGGAAAAGACACCGTACAGTTCCCCTTTCCTGCAGTAACGAACATCTGGACTGTATAATAACTGGAGAAGGTCAAGGTAGGTTCAAATACCCAGGTATTCGTATCTGAAAAAGTTCCAACATCCGTCCTAGTACAGGTCTTGGAAAACTTAGAATAAATGAGATAGGTTTCACAGGCGATCTTAACATTGGTAGGCCCGTCCGGGTTCAAATCGATCCGAAGCGCTTTAGTCCCTGTTTGACCTGAAATTGCAAAAGTTTTAGAATCAGGATAAGTAACTCCTAATTCTTCGCCATACAGATTGTCGGAAGACTTATAACAATCTATGTAGAACTTCCTACCGTAACAATTAGTAGCCGTGTCTCCGTTATTCTCATCACAGATAACAGGCCCTTCCTTAGTCACAAACAATGTTCCGGTAGAAGCTCCAGCAGGAACCACAGTGACAATCTCAGTACTAGTAGCACTCAGAACGCTTGCGGACACCCCATTAAATTTAACCGTTGTTAAGTTTTTATCCGCAGAGAATAAACGGCCCTTAATAGTGACTGTTGTCCCTACGGTTGTTCCGATTGGAGGAGATCCACTAGGAGGGTCAATTTCTGTGATCACTGGATTCCCCAAACCTAATTGGCTGGCGAGGTCCGAGTCCTTGCTGTTAGAACAAGCAAGTCCAAAGAGAAATAGAGATAAAATAATAGCTAAGATCTGAATCTGAAATCGCATTTTTTCTTTAACCTAGAACCATTCGCACGTAACGCTTTTGCTTGCCGTTTTTAAAAAACCGCAGAATCTACCCAATTATCGGAAAGATTCAGCCTATCCGGGATATATTTTTAGAAGGCAAACATGAGCGAGACTGTTCTTTATTCCATCGAAGATTATACGTGCATAATCAGTTTAAATCGACCCGAAAAACGAAACGCGATTTCTAGAGAATTACTCTATCAGCTTATGTCTCATATAGAAAGAGCAAGCAAGGACCCAAAAATCCGCGCTCTAGTACTCAGAGGAGAAGGTTCCGTATTCTGCGCAGGAGCCGACCTGAAAGAAAGAGCGGATATGTCTGAGAAAGAAGTACATAAATTTCTGGACCAAGTAGGGAAATGTTTTCTGGCTCTGGAGAATCTTCCCTTTCCAACGATCGCTGCTTTGGATGGAGATGCGTACGGCGGCGGATTAGAAATGGCTCTATGCTGCGATTTCATTCTGATGAGCGCGGAAGCAAAAGTGGGTCTCACCGAAACTGGACTTGGCATTATTCCGGGTGCAGGTGGAACCCAAAGACTTCCACGTAGAGTAGGAAAAACAAAAGCATTAGAACTTATTTTGACTGCTTCTGTGATAGATGCACAAACCGCGTTGGATATCCAACTTGCAAATTCAGTATGGCATGACTCGGCATTTATGGCCGGAAAAAAATTGGCTACCTTGCTTTCTGAAAAGGCCCCTATCTCCTTAAGACTCGCTAAAGAAGCAATTAGAGAAGGAGAAGGAAAAGATATACAAACTGCCTTAAAGATAGAGAGGAAACATTATAATAAAACGTTAAAAACAGAGGATAGGATAGAAGCCTTAAAGGCTTTCCGAGAAAAAAGAAAACCGGAATTTAAAGGAAAATAGAACTCCGAAAAAGGGAGGCGAGACACAAGGCCGACCCGAAAATAGGCAAAACAAGGAAGCTGGAATACTAATGATTCTAACGGGTAAGGAAATTAAAAAAAGATTAGAGAAGGACATCATTATTGATCCTTACTCCGACAATAGATTAAATCCGAACTCGTATAATCTAAGGCTTCATAACGAATTGGTTCGTTATACAGAAAGTCCTTTGGATATGAAAAAATCCAATCCTTCCGAAAATCTGATCATACCTGATTCGGGACTACTCTTACAACCGGGAGTTCTATATCTTGGTAGAACCTTAGAATACACGGAAACACATAACCTGGTGCCGATGTTAGAAGGTCGTTCTTCCATCGGTAGATTAGGAATGTATGTGCATGTGACCGCAGGTTTCGGAGACGTAGGATTCAAAGGATTCTGGACACTCGAAATTTCGGTTATCCAACCTTTAGTCATCTATCCGAATGTGGAAATTTGCCAGATCTTCTATCACACTGTCGAAGGTGAGATCACGGAATATAAATCAGGCAAATACCAAGGCAATAAAGGTATCCAAACCTCTATGTTATATAAGGATTTCGAGAACGGAAAATATTAAACTTCTATTAAGAAGTTTTTCTATCTCTTTCGATCAATCTTACTAATTTCTGGGCGTTCTCGTCTTCCGGGTCCTTCTCCAGAGCTAAACGAGCATATTCTAAAGCTAATTCGAATTGTTCCGTCTGACGATATAAATCGGAAAGATTGATCAGGTTCATAGGGTTATCCGGTTGGAGTTCCTCCATTCTTTTTGCGGCCAAGATGGCTTCGTCCATTCTTCCGATCCTGCGATTCGCTAAAGAAAGATAATACCAGTATTCTACTAAGTCAGGGTCTGATCCCAAATACTTGTTCAGAACTTCTACTGCTTTGCCGTAATTTTTACCTTTAAAGCTCAGGAGTCCAAGTAGTTTGGTTACCTTCGTATTTTGGGGATCCGATTTGTATAGACCTTCAAGCGCGCCAAGAGCCTCACTCAAACGGCCGCCCATATAATCTTCTTTTGCTTTTTTGTAGATGAACTTCCAATCGAATGGATCCGAGATCTCATCATCTTTTCCGTTTGTTTCTATGGAAGCAACAGGAGAATATTCAATTCTAAGAAGAGAAAGGTCATCAGTTAACTCTCCGACTTTTAGGACTTCCTCTTCGATTCTTTCCAGATCGCCTTGTCCTTTTTCCACCATTTGTAAGAATAGCATCTCATCTTCATTGATAGTGCGTACTTCTTTTTCAGGAGTGAGATCCAAGTCGTCCTTACCGTCAGAACCAACGATCAATACATCGCCAGGTTCTAATCTTCCGGAATGGACTTTAAACTCGTATTCCGAATCCAATCCGATCTTTCTGAGAGTAAGTCCTGTCTCTAAGAAACCTGCTCTTCCATCTCTATACATTACGGAGAATGGGTGCTCTGCGTTAAAATACCAAAATTTACCTGTATCATCTTCGATTACGACAAAGGTTCCTGAGATCACCATAGATCCGTTAAAGGATTTGAAAACGGATTGCATCTCCTTATAAATTTCAGTTAAAAATTCGGAAGGAGTAGTATCCAACACTCGATCGTTCGCGGCGGATCTTGCAAGAATGGAGTTAACCACAACTCCCATGACGAGAGAGCCTCCGGCTCCTTGCATGGACTTACCCATCGCATCTCCGTTCATCGCGAAAGTATAACGTTTATAGTCGTTCTCTTTTCCAAGACGAAGGTTTCCAGTCACACAAAGGTCTCCGCCTAAATCTGCGTGTTTACCTTTGAACTCAAATTTTTTCTTTTGGCGAAGAATAAAATCAGTGCTTACCCTTGGAGATTTGTTCGCATTATAAAAAAGAGGTTTTGCTAATAGAGAAGTTAGGAAGTAATCTCCATCTTGTTGCACTTTAAGACGTTGGAGCTCCTCCATCTTTTCAGAAAGTTCCCTAGTTCTTTCTCTTACTTTAGTTGCCAAATGTTCCGCGTAATCTTCGAGTTCTCCTCTAGCTTTTCGGATAGAAGTTACCATGCCATTAAAGGAGTCGGATAAAAATCCGATCTCATCCTTTAAGTCTACTTTCACTTCAACATCTAAGGCACCTAAATTTACTTTTTCCACCCCGGACAATAATCGATTGAGCGGAGTCACCAAACTTTGGCGGAAGAATAAAGGGAATACGAAGAATACTACGACCAAAACCAAACCCAAGATCAACGTTTGTTTCGCGGCAGTCGGGTGCATAAATTCTCTATACTTGCGGTAAGAATAACCTACTTCGCTGACTACATCCTTCTTCACATCATAATGAATATAAGTTACGAAATGTTGGTGTTCATCCAAACTTTTTCTGTAATGGCGATACAACGCAGGTTGGAATGGACGGAAATATAAAAGTACTTCTGCTTTTAAATGACCGATCAACAGATCCTTTTCATCAAAAGTACAAGTCGCATCCTTCTCCTTCCATTTCTGAAGAAGATGCTCTTTGAACGGAATAACACCTTTGTTACCCACACCTTTCAGATAATTTCTACCGTCCACGCAGAACTCTTTAGGGAAGATATAATCCAGTTTATTAGAAGTTACGAAAACTGCGGTGTTTAGAGTAATTAGATGGTCGAATAATTTTGTTTTTAATTCTTTTCCTTCCAGATTCGGATTATCATCCAAAAACTTCAGGATAGAAGCCCTGTATCCGCTGAAATATTCGTGAGTATCTTTAAGTGTCTTTTTAACTGAGTTTCTAAAACCTTCTTCCGCCAAAAGTTTCATATGCTCGAAGATGATCGTGTTCTTAAAGTCTATCTCTAATTGAGGAAGTCTCAGGTCGTATTGATTATCATAGCGAGAATAATCCACATTCTTGGATCCACCTTCCCACTGAACGATATACAACATCTCAGGGATCTGCTTTCCACCCTCGAGAGCTCTGGACATGTTCACGATACTTTTTGTATCGTATTCAGCTTCTTTATCTTGGTTGGAGATAAAAACCAAGGCTTGCATGATCAACATCAATGTCACAAAAGTGATACCCACAATCTTGACCATGAACGTGGTTTTTTCTTCGCTGAAATTTAAGAAGATTACAAGGATCAAAAAGATCCCTAATGTCATTAAAAGAACGATAGAAGTTAAATAGGTAGAACGTTCAATCCATCCGTCTCGGCTAAGAATATTTGTGAGCGCGGGAACTACACCACCTGCAAGAAGTGCTCCCATAAAACCGCCGATCGCAAATCGAACCCTTCCCTTAGTTTTGGTCATTCTATAGATCGGAAGGATCAAGAATGAGATCAAAACGAATAGACCGATCAAAACGGCAATTATAGAAGAAGCCTTTTCTGCATTAAAGTCCCAATGGTGAGCGGTGAAGTGGTACTTCCGAGGAGAGCTAAGAGTGATATAATAAAAATAAGAAATCCCGATCGCTGCAACCGTATACATTCCGATCGTGAGGTTTCGGTTCATTTTGGGATTTGCATGCCCCGGATAGCGGGCTAAAAACTGACCCAAGTGAATGAGAGCCGGTAAAATAAATCCGACAGTCAACCATCTATGATAAGCGGCCATCGGGTTGTATAAGAACGCCGCAAAAAAATACCCTGAACAGAAGAAGGAGAAAAACAAAGCACCCAATGCAAGATGCATTGTGCTTGAGGATTTTTCCTTTAAGAAAAGAAAGAATAAGGAAGTGCATAGAAACGCTAAAATCGATAGCAAACTTCCGAAAGAATAATAGTTCAGCAGAACATCGTTTTGTAAGATTGAAGAAATTTCCATGCAACCAATAAGGACGGACTTTTATAATCCGGCTTTCAGCCGGGTTTCAAGAACTTGGCCGATGGACCAAGCTCTTATAAATGGATTATATTAAAGCCGGAACCGATCAGATCAAATCAAAAAAGAAATTCGTTTAGAATTCACTATTTTGTATAACGAATGCAATATAAAAATCAAGCTTAAAGTTTTTCTATGTCTTGGATTTTCATAAAAGAGTTAGGAGGATAACCGCTGTAAGGCCCCGCTTCCACCCAACCTTGTAGGATCTTATTCCAATCTTTTCTCTGAACTTTATTCAAAATTTTGAAAACTAGTTCTGTGTTAAGCATTTCAGAAGAGGCAATATGCTTCAGGAATGATTTATAACCTTCGTAGCCCAATTCTTTATGAATGATAAACTGAGTGCGAACCGATTTTGAGTAGAACCAAGGCCCTAAAGCCGGATTAGAAAGATGAAAATCCTTGGAAAGTGGCTGATCATTTTTAGGAATTGCCTCTGTCAGACTCCATTCTTCCGTTACTGATTGGAGTTCATCGGCATCCAGTTTCAAATAACCTCTTTTGGATAAAAGATAAGGTAAATAAGAAACAATCCCTTCGCTTAACCAAGACGGTTCAGTAAAGTAATAATGTCCCAACTCATGTAAAAGTAAGGCAGGATAACCGGGAGGGACCAGGCCCAACTCCATAAAGATCCCAAGTTCTTTTCCCAATTCTCCGGATACATTATTATATCCTCCCACTCTAGTTCCGTTCAGGAATACTGTGTCCTTTAAGACCAATCGTATCTTATCTTTTTCAGAGGAAGGAAGAGTTTTAAATATAGGAGAAGAAGCCTGATGGAATGGGATACCTAAATAAGACTCATAGGCGTCTAAGATCCTTTTTGTTTTTTCGAAAGCGTACTTATCCCATTCTTTAAGTTCGGTTTCATTCCGAACCGCTAATTTAATTTCTCCTCCTTTTAATCTAAAGGAGAAGTTTGATTCGTTCGTTTTCGGGGACTTCTTATTTTGAGAAAGAAGTGGAAAAACAGAAAGGAGAAATGCAGAAAGTATTCCAATCCGCATCCATAAAGAGAACTGATAGAGAAAACCGTTTATCAACGATCTCTCTCTATCAAACGGATCAGTTTATGAGCGTTTTCGTTCCCCGGTTCTTTTTGTAATACCTTACGAGCATATTCTTCCGCTCTATCATACATTTCCATCAATCTATAGATATCGGATAGATTGATCATATTGGAAATATTGTTTGGATCGATCTCCAAAAGTTTCAAACTCGCAGTTAAAGCATGATCGTACTTACCCATCTTTTTGTTCGCGATGGAAAGATAGAACCAATACTCATGAAGATCCGGATCAGTTCCAAGATAGTTATTCAGAACTTCGACGGCAGTATTATAATCTTTTCCTTTAAAGCTGAGAAGTCCCAAAAGTTTGTTCAACCTTTGGTTGGCACTGTCGTGCATATAACCTGTTTTCAGAAGTTCTAATGCTTCGTCCAAACGCCCGGTCTTATACATCTTCTTAGCATCTTCATAAACAGAATCCGTATTTAAAGCCTTATCGATATGATCGGAAGATTCGAAAATTTCTTCGATCTCATCACTCTTAGGTTCTCCTTGAAACTCTATCTTGAGAAGAGAAAGGTCATCTGTGAGTTCTCCGGTTTTACGGATCTCGGTTTCTATATCTTCCAGATTTGCTTTTGCAGTTTCTACATGTCGTAGAAACAACATCTCGTCTTCGTTGATGGTTCGGATCGTCTCCTCAGGAGTCAGATCCACATCGTCTCTACCGTCCGAGCCAAGAATGATAATATCACCTTTTTTAAGTTGGAAACTTCTTACTTTAAATTCGAACTCTGAATCCAGGCCTAATTTTCTAAGAGTCAGTCCATCTTCTATAAAACTTGCTTTTCCATCTCTATACAGAACCGAGTAAGGGTGTTCCGCATTGAAATACCAACATTTTCCGGTTTCATCTTCTACTAGATAAAGAGAGGCAGAGATTACCATCGAACCGTTGAATGATTTGAATACTGCGTGGATCTCGTCGTAAATTTCAGTTAACCATTGCTCGGGAGTTGCATCCAAGATCCGGTTATTTGCCGCAGAACGTGCAAGAATGGAGTTCATAACAACCCCCATCACCAACGCTCCACCGGCACCCTGCATGGATTTACCCATTGCATCACCGTTCATGGAAACAGTATAACGTTTGAAAGAATCAGGACGTCCTAGTCTTAGATTTCCGGTTACACAGATATCCCCACCCAGGTCCGAATGTTTTCCTCTGAACTCGAACTGTTTCTTTTGGCGAATGATAAAATCGGTAGAAACCAATTTAGATTTGTTCGCGTTATAAAAAAGCGGCTTCGCTAGTAATGAAGTTAGGAAGTAGTCACCGTCCTGCTGCACTTTCAGGCGTTGGACTTCCTCCATCTTCTCCTGAACTTCTCTAGTTCTTTCTCGAACTTTTTCTTCCAGGTTTTCTGCATAATCCTGCAGTTCTCTTCTGGCTTGTTTAATAGAAGCCACCATCGCGTTGAATGAGTCCGCCAAAAATCCGATCTCATCTCGGACCTTGACTGGAACCACTACGTCTAGATCTCCTTTGTTCACCTTCTCCACTCCGGAAAGAAGACTATTCAAAGGATCTACTAAGCTGTTCTTGAAGAAGAGGGGAAATAATGCCAAAACGATAAAGATCACCGCGAGCAAGATCCCGGTTTGTTTCACCGCAGTTGGGTGCATAAAATCTCTATATAATCTATAAGAGAATCCAACCTCGCTCATTTGTTGTTTTTCAGGTTGGAATTTCATAAAGGCAACATAATGCCCTGTTCCATCCTTACTTCTTCTGTAGTGGCGGGTTTCGCTTGGTTTAAAATATCTGAAGTATCTTAAAACTTCGGAACGGATCTGTGTTTGGTCTAATTCCTTTCCATCCCAAAGACAGTCTTCCGACCAATGGGAGAAAATTTCTTCTTTAAAGCCGAACTCCGAATCTCCTAAAGCATTTACGAAGTCTCTTCCCTTTTTACAGAAAGATCCTCCCACAATCGCTTCGAGCCTGTTCGTAGAAACGAAAGCACGTTTGTTCCATTGCTCTGCGCTTTCTAAGATCAGTTTTTTTAGTTCTGCATCAGAGAGGTCTTTCTTTTCATCCATTAACTTTTGGATGAAACGTTTATAACCGCCGAAATAAGTATGAGTTCGATCTAAAAGTGAATTTAAGGATCTTCTAAAACCTTCTTCCTTTAGATTTCTGATTTCCTCATAAGTGGTGACGTTCTGTAAGTCTGCCTCAATCTCCTTGAGGTTTAACTCTTTGTTAGGATCATATTCGGAAGAATTCAAACTTTCCTTGGAATCATCCCAATGGAAAGCATACTCTATATCTCCCGATTTGACTCCATTCTCCAAAGCCCTTTCGATATTCACCATACGCAAACTATCATATTCCGCGTCTTTTTCTTGGCTGGAGATATAAACAAGAGCCTGCATGATCAAACAGATCGTGAAAAGTGTGATCCCCACTATCTTAACCATGAAGGTAGTTCGTTCCGCACTATTATTAATAAATGCGATTACTAAGAATGAGAACGCAGTTAAGAATAGAATTACGTTCGAAGTCATGTACGTAGAACGTTCCATCACTCCGTCTCGACTGAGAATGTTAGAGATATTCGGATAAATTGCTGCGATCAAGAATCCAATATTGAACATGAGAAGAGCGATCCTTCTCTTATCCTTTGTGATCACAACTCTCCAAGTAGGTACTATGATAAAACCTACAATAGAGAATATTCCGATCACTAATGCAAGATAACGACTGGCATCAAACGCATTAAAGTCCCAATGGTGTGCAGTGAAGTGATAGATCTTCTCTGAAATATAAGTGAAGTAAATGAATAAACTTACAGTGATCGCAGCAACTGAATGTTCTACGATCAAGACCCATCTTGCTATACGTTGGTTGCTATTTCCTGGGAATCTAAGTAAGAACTGAGTGAAATGAGCCAGAGCAAAAAGAATGAATCCACCAGTCAGCCAACGGTGATACGCAGCAATCGGATGATATAAAAAGGCAGCTAAGAAGTATCCGGTCTCGAATACGCCTAATAGCATAAAGCCAATCCCAAGCTGAGTGGTAGCTATGGTCCTATTCTTTAGGGTAAGAAAGAAAATCCCGAGGAATATGGTGGTCAAAGTGACCAATAAACTTCCAAACGAATAATAATTAAAAAGGACAAGGTCCCAAGAAATCGGATTTAACCCCATAAACTCCTGTAGGCACTCTGATGCCGGATGATCGAAACTGCCTTCAAACCGAATCTTTTATTTTTAGTTTACCGGCTCCGGAATATAACTTCAGAACAGGTAAAAAATCGGCTAAAGCCTTCACTATCATTTTGAAAAGGGAAAAATCAATAGAAAAATAAGAATACGACTCCTATTCTGTCGAGTATGTCCGCCGACTCGAACCGAAACCTTCCGAATGTTATTAGATTTCTTCCTTTAGAAAAACTCTGGTTCAGAGTTTTGTTAGGTTTGGCATCCGGACTTTTAGCGGGTCTTTATCTAAGTCCTGAAAATTCATTGGTGGCCCAAGAAATTTCTAAACCTGTCATCTCGTGGCTAGGGCTTCCAGGGCATTTCTTCCTGATCTTATTGCAGATCATCATGATTCCTTTGGTGTTTTGTTCTATCGTTCTGGGAATACATGCAGGCGAAACTCTGGATAATCTGAAAAGTTTCGGATTAAAAGCATTCTTGTACTTCGTATTTACCACAATATTAGCTGTATCGATCGGAATGATCTTAGCAAGTACGATCAAACCGGGAAGTTTTGTAGATCCGGCCGGGATCCCGAGAGTACAGGTCCCAAACAAAGTATCCGAATCCTCCGGTACTGTTTCTCTGGAGAAGGTCCCTGAATTAATACTTTCAGTTCTTCCCAGAAATCCATTCCAAACATTTGCGAATGGAGATATGTTAGGCGTAGTTTTGCTCGCTCTATTAGTTGGGATTGCCCTTCTTTCTATAGAACAACAAAGCGCAGCTTATGTTCTACCTGTCTTCCAAGCAATATTCAAAACGAGTATGATATTTGTACAATGGGCCATGAAGATCGCTCCATTTGCAGTTTTCGGACTTATCGCTCAGATCACCGCTAAGATTGGGCTCAAAGTTTTATTAAGTCTTGGAGTTTATTTTCTCACAGTTTTGGGCGGCTTGGTCTTAGTGCTGATCATGTATTCCATTATACTGATTCTTGCCACGAGAAAGAGTCCTATTTGGTTTTTTAAACAAGCAGGAGAAGTGCAACTTCTTGCATTCTCCACTTCCAGTTCCGCTGCGGTCCTTCCTTTTTCATTAAAAACAGGAATAGAGAAGATGGGTGTTTCCCGGAAGATCGCAGAGTTCATTCTACCTTTGGGGGCTACAGTGAATATGGATGGGACTGCACTTTACCAAGCGGTCGCCACTGTATTCTTAGCTCAAGTATACGGGATAGAATTAACAGCGACCAATCTTGCATTTGTCCTCATCGCAACTGTTGTAGCTTCTATCGGAACTCCAAGTACTCCAGGACTTGGTATCGTGATACTCGCATCTATTTTAGCCGGTGTAGGAGTTCCTACAGAAGGAATAGGAATCATTTTGGGAGTGGACCGTATTTTGGATATGTGCAGAACCACTGTGAATGTCACGGGAGATCTGGTTGCATGTAATGTTTTCCAAAGTATCGAAGATAAGAAACGACTGAGCACCTGAGTTTTCTTTTGGAAAAAAAATTTCTCACTCTTACATTCTTCAATATAGTTGCAAACTTAACTGTTCCACTTACGAGTTTTGCCGACGTTGCGGTACTCGGCCAATTAGAATCTCATACCTATGTAGCGGGCGTTGCTCTCTCTAATGTATTATTCGATTATCTGTTTTGGGGATTTTCATTCTTAAGAATGAGTACCACAGGCCTTACTGCCCAAGCAGAAGGAAACGAAGACAATAAAGAATCCTTTCAGATACTTTTAAGATCTTTATTGCTCGGACTTGGGATTGGTGTTTTGATCCTACTCTCTAAAACGTACTTAGAAGAATTTGGGTTTTCTGTTTTAGAAGGTGAAAAAGAAGTAAAATCCGCAGGTGGAGAATATTTTAAATCCAGGATTATAAGTGCACCTGCAACACTTTGTAATTTTGTACTCACAGGTTGGTTTTTGGGAAGATCCAAAAGTGTTACTGTTTTAGTAGTAACCGTAATTGCAAACCTAGTCAATATAGGACTGAATATTTGGTTTATTCTATTCTTAGATTGGAAAGCTTATGGAGCCGGGATTGCAACTTCCATCAGCCAATATCTAATGTGCGCATTTTTCCTTGTTTTATTATTTAAGGAGAAGGACCGCTTCTCTCAAGTTTACCATCAGATACGCATCTTCTCTCTGAAAGGATATACGTCTTTGCTGTCTTTGAATTCTGATATAATGATCCGAACATTACTTTTGATCACAACATTCAGTTTGTTTAGAAATTATAGCTCCGGATTGGGATCAGAAACATTAGCAGCAAATGCAATCCTTCACCAATTGATATTGATCGGCGCATTTTGGATAGATGGTGCAGCGATCGCAATGGAAACAGTTGCAGGAAATCTAAAAGGAAACAATAACTTAGAAGGCCTAAGAAAGATCCTAAAAATGGCAATCGTTTCAGGTTTCGGGATCTCTTTGTTTTTTTGTATTTTAATCCTTCTTCCTGCCGAATTCTTATTCGAATTATTTAGTAAATCCAAACCGGTTGTAGCTCTTGCAAAAGAGTATGGCTATTGGATCGCACCGGTTTTGATCTTTGGATCTTTTGCATTCATATTCGATGGATTCTTCTTAGGAATTTCAGAAGGTAAAATCCTAAGAAATTCAATGATTGCAAGCTCCCTCATATTCTTCTTTCCGATTGCTTATTGGGGAAAGATCGAGAATAATAATCATATTCTCTGGCTTTCACTCTCTTCCTATATGTTAGGAAGAGCGATCACACTTGGAATTGTTGCTTATAAAAGATACTTTATAACCCGACAAGGATCTTTCAGTTAGAAGAAAGATCCGTACCTTTAGGAAGAAGTGTAACTTCTATCTCCGCAGGAAGTGGTTTCCAAATTTCTGAATCCTTTGCTTTGAATAAAACAGGAGAAGGTAAAGCGGCCCAAGCCTCGCTGCGAAACAGATCCACCATATCTTCTCCTTTTTGGTAAGCACGAGAAGATTCTATCTTTTCCGGTTTTACACTGGCCAAAGGTACCCAGCCAAAGCTCGGAATATAAATGTCTAAAGTATCTTTGAAAGAAGGATTAGAATTTCCCGAAAACACCAAACTTTTCACAGGTCGGACAGGCAAACCCGAATCCAGTAGGGACTTTTTCAGACTGTCCCAATCGGATCGGAATAACCTTGCGTCGAAAATTTTGTCTAAGAAAAAATTCCCGGCCTTCTCTCTTACCGAAACCCTATTTTTGGTAAATGCGCCTAAGTCTGTAGGAATCTCTTCCTTCTTCTTTAAAAAATCGTCCAGGACGTAATATCTGACGTTAGTTGTTCTTGCTTCAAAATGATATTCTAAGGTTTGGGGTCCTTTCGGATCATCAATGCCCAATTTTTTAGAAAGAGCACGAACTCCCATCACCATATCCCCTTTAAATTTAGGGTCCTTGGTTTTTAAATTTCTGATCCTTTGGTGTTCCGTTGTAGGAGGAGGAAGAAGCCCCAAAACTCCACCGACTAATGTAGCCTCGTCCAAAGAATATTTGATCTTTACGTTGATTAGATAAGTAGCCTCACCGGAAGCAAGGAAACGATCCGTTTCTACAAAGGAGATCTTTTTGACTTCTCTAGTAGTTCTATCTACTACGTAGATCCTACTTCCTAAAATCGCGATCCCTCTGATGTCCTTGGAAGGAGAACGAATCGATCCTGTAATCTTTCCACTTGTAGGATCGTATCTATACACGTTTCCGTCAGAAGAATCTGTGATCCAAAGGCTATCTCTTGCAAAACAAATATCTTTTGGTTCGGATCTATCCGTTAAGAAACCTCCAAAAAAACTTTGGGTTCCCTTATCATAAACGGAAACCTTTCCTGTATCCGAATCTAAGATATAAAGGTAATTTTGGAAGTTCGCTATCCCGCCGATTTTGTCGATTGGGACCTGTATCCTTTCGGTAACTCCGCCAGTATTCGGCTCAACTTTTAGAACGACCCTTTTGCTTGCGACGAACAATTTTCCTTCTCTCGGATCGAAATTTAGGCCAGCGATGAACGGAATTCCTAGGTTGAAAGCTTCTTGTCTGCCGCTTGGATCCACACGAATAATCGCTCTTCTTTTGCTATCGGCGAACCAGAAATTTGTTCCGTCATAAGAAAGACCGTAAGGACTCTCGGTCAATTGAATGTCTACGTCACCTTCTTCTTGCGAATAGATAGAAATAGAGATGATTAGAAAGACTAGGATGGAAAGTTTTAAAATCAGTTTTCTCATTTTGAAAATACTTCGAGTAGAATATTCCAGAGGTCTTCCCCTAAACTGCTTTTTGTTCCGGAAGAGGATACGACAGTGATCGGAGAGATTGGAAAAATAAGCAGGAAGGATAATAACATACCCCAGCCAAATATCTTTCTAAATTTACCAATTGGATAAGAAGCATCCGGGACAAAAGGATGTTCCACTCTGATAAAATAATAGATGAGCAATCCCCATAAGATCCACGAATAATTCCAAAGAGAAAGCAAAAGAAATACGGAAAACAAATAGTAGATCCACTTTCTATAACCTTCTCCTGCTAATGAATAAACAACATGACCACCATCTAATTGACCGAAAGGTAAAAGATTTAATGCAGTAATTAAAAGCCCAACCCAACCCGCAAACGCCAAAGGATTGTATTCCACAGTAAAGAGAGAAGAATCAAAAGGGCCCAAAATTTTCTGGGATAGAAGATAAGTGAGAATACTATCTCCAAAATGAATATCCATCAATTCTGGACGGGCTTGTAGTATCGCGGTTCTTTCTGCGAGAGAAACTAATTGAGAATTATATAATCCGATCACAATACAAGGAATAGAAAGTACCAGACTCATTGCAGGTCCCCAGATCCCAATATCGAATAATTGGATTTTGTTTCGTATAGGTTCCTTGATACGGATCACAGCACCCATTGTACCTACCGGAGAAAATGGAACCGGTAAAAAATAAGGAAGAGTTGATTTGATTCCATAATACCTGGCGGCCAAGTAATGCCCCATCTCATGGCAAAATAGAATTCCAAGAAGAGAAAATGAGTAAGGAGTTCTGACTCGAAATATCTCCGAGATCGTTGCAAAGTTTAGATAAGGAAGCCTGAATATATCATCTTGAAAGGTTAAAGTAAAAAAAGTCAGAACGAAAAGAAGCACGTTCCATCCGTAAGACGATCTGTTCAATTTTTTAGACCGTTTCCCTTTAGATTCCGACTCAGGTCCTCTCTCAAAATGATTCCTCCTTTACATACCGGCACATGGTTTCAGCTTTATTCATAACTAAAGATAACATTATTCTTCTATCGACCGTCAAAGAAGAACCGGGATAAACATTTGTTCGAAAACATCAAAGCAATTAAAAAAAACGATCCGGCAGCCAAGTCCTATTTGGAAGTCATTCTATGTTATCCGGGTTTACATGCGCTTTGGTTCCACTCCCTGGCCCACTTTTTGTATAAGATCAAAATTCCATTATTTCCTAGAATCATCAATACTTTCGCACGATTTTTGACTGGGATAGACATTCACCCGGGAGCAAAAATTGAACCTGGGATTTTTATAGATCATGGCCAAGGTGTCGTAATCGGAGAGACCGCAGAAGTAGCAAAAGGTTGTTTGATCCTACAAGGTGTGACCTTGGGCGGAACAGGTAAAGAAAGCGGGAAAAGGCATCCAACTTTAAAAGAGAATGTAGTAGTCGGAGCAGGAGCAAAAATTTTAGGAAATATCGTCATCGAACATAATGTTCGTATCGGTGCCGGTTCCGTAGTTCTTAGAGATGTGCCCGCAGATTGTACTGTCGTAGGAGTTCCCGGAAAAGTAGTACGTTCCAAAGTTGATTTTGGAAAAGAAGGAGAAAGAATGCTGGATCACGGAGAACTTCCTGATCCTGTCGCAAGAGTTTTCTCCATTCTAGTGGAAAAGATAGATACTTTGCAAAAAGAAGTGAACGAACTATACGCAAAATCCAATCTTAAAGAGAAAAAATCCGCCACAAAAAACGAAGACGATGAGCTAAACGAGTTCATCCACGGCGGCGGGATCTAAATTTAGGAAAGATTTTTTTTTTGACAAACTGACTTTCTTTCTTACCCTTTGGGTTATATTCGTTAGCCGCCTTTGCGGCAGAGGGTTTATGAAGTCGAAAATAAGGGCCATTTTTCTAATTTGTTTTTCTACAATTCTACTCTATTCATTTTCAGATTGTGGACTTTTAGTAAGTCACGAGGATCTTTGTGCGGAAGATCTAAAAGATTATGATAATTGTTTTGCGATGTTATTAATAGCCGATCCTGCATGCGGACAGGGAACAGGTACCTGTCTTCCCGGATACGTTCAACTATCGAAAGCAATTTGTGCTAGCAGAATGAAGGTCAAAGGTTGTAGGGCACATAGGAACTAAATAAAAAAGCCTCCGTAATGGGAGGCTTTTTCTTTCAGAGACCGAATGAGAGTTTTATTTTTTAGGGATAAAACAATCCACTCCGTCTTCTTTCAATTTGGATTTTAGAAGGTCCGCTTTTGCGCGATCCATAAAATCACCCATCTGAAGGACAAACATACCGTCTCTTTCGAAAAGATATACTTTCTCACCATATTCTGCAGAAAGATTTTTTCTGTAGTCTTCAGCGAGTCTGCTGTTTCTGAAAACTCCTACCTGGACAGTTTGTCCTTTAGGAGCTCCCTTTACTAACGGAGCCGGGGTCACAGCTTTTTTAGGAGTCAGTCTTTCAGGTTTGTTCTCTTTAAGAAGAGCTTCTTCGTCTTCCAAACCTTCCATGTCTTCCGACTCTCCAGCTGCTCCACCTTTACTTACTACAGTAAGCCCAACTCTTGCAATTCCTACATCTTTGAATTCCAAGTTCTCGGCTGCTTTTTCAGAAAGATCGATGATCCTATCTTTTACGAAAGGTCCACGGTCGTTTACTTTTACTAAAACTTCTTTATCATTTTCCAGATTTTTCACTCGAACCACTGAACCTAAAGGAAGGCTTGGGTGCGCTGCAGTCAGTTTTGTTTTGTCGAAAATTTCTCCGCTTGCAGTTGGCTTGCCATGAAATTTAGGACCATACCAAGAAGAATATCCGACCTCGTCGAATTCTCCATTAGAACCTGATTGTTGTCTGGAAGGAGTTGTGGCTTTTACAGGCTTATTATCCGCAAGAAGATCATCCAATCCTCTAGATGCGGAAGAATTCTTAGCCAGAACCAAATCCCTTTTGGACTCTTGGTCCATTGGAACGATTTCTTTTTCAAAAAATATTTCGGAAGGATCTCCGGACGCGCTGATACTTCTTCTTGTTTCGGAAGAAGCACAAGCAGTGACTGTTATCAACGCGAAGATAGCGGCTATCTGTTTCATTTCGGACCTCTGTCTTTCTATGTTATATTTTCGGAGGTTTTTACATTTTACCTGAAGTTTTTTTCAGGTTGTTTTCTGGGGAATTTTAGTCGATATTCCGGATATGACCGAGGCCGATATCAAACGAAAGTTCAACGAGGCTTTAAAACTCGAAAAAGAAGGGAAAATCTCCCAGGCGGCCAAGGTATATTCTGAAATTTTGGGAATGAACCCCAAGTTCCAAAAAGCATACCTAAACCTTGGTGCACTTTATTCTCGTACCGGCGACTCTGAGAATGCAATCAAGACCTATCAAAAGGCGCTCGAACTTGGAAAAACCACTGAACTTTATTATAACCTCGGCGTGGAGCTATATCGACTCGGAAGTTTGGATGCTGCGGTTAAGGCTCTCAAAGGTTCTCTTGAGTTAAATAAAAAATATCTAAACTCTCATCTTCTTCTCGCTTATTGTTATAAACAATTGGATCGTCCGGATAAGTCCGAACTTTATCTCAAGAATGCGATCAAATTAGATCCTAAAAATAAAACTGCTTATGCAGCACTTGCCACCATCTATTTTGATACTGAAAAATGGGAACAAGCATTGGCGGCTGCAAATGTAGCAATTCAGATCAATCCGAATGATCCTAGAATGGAAATCCTAATGACGGAGATCCATGTTAAACTTGGAAATTATAAACAGTCATTCGAAACTCTTAAGAAGGTAACTTCAACTGCTCAAGGGTTTGTGCAGTTCAATGACTCGATTAAACAAGCAAAACAAAAGCCTAAACCTGAAGAGAAAGTATTCTTTGATAATCTAGAAGTTTTAACCCGAAAAAAATTGGATGAATTTAAGAATAAACTCACTCTATCTAAGGAAAGTCCGCAGGATTTCGAAGCTCCTGAAGCACAGGACGCGCTTGATCTTTCTC
Source organism: Leptospira selangorensis (assembly GCF_004769405.1). NCBI lineage: Bacteria > Pseudomonadati > Spirochaetota > Leptospiria > Leptospirales > Leptospiraceae > Leptospira > Leptospira selangorensis. The sequence goes on along the minus strand of NZ_RQES01000005.1, from coordinate 183,337 downwards.
TTATGTATTTGTTTCATGGAGATTCAGAGCGGGCCTTAAAGTATTTATTATATGCGCAGAAAAACCTACAGGAAAATCCCACTTCTGAAAACGGTTAATCTTTTTCTTTTACCATTTCTTTTATTCTTCTCCTGCTTATATCCAGTCAGAAATAACGAACAGATCGAAAACGATCCTATGTTTTTATATCTTCCCGCTACAGATTATACAAGGGAGAAGGTAGACTCAGTAAAAAGTCCCTGGGAAGCAAAAACCCATAGGGGAAAAGCAATCCTTGCTCCGGACAAAAATAATCTTGGCATTTTATTCGTTAGATTCTCTCTCATCGATGATGCGGAAGAAGAATTTCTAAGTTCACAAAAACTTCTATCCAATAACCCCGTCCCGGCGCTCAACCTATTACGTTTATATTATCTAGTAGATGATATTTCTGAAGCTAAAAAATTCCTGCAAACATTCCTAAAACAATCTCCGCCGATCGAACGTAAAAAATTTGAGAACCTTCTTATAGAAGCACAAAGAGAAGAAGAACTTGTGATTTTTAGAGATGCACTTTCAACAATTCCAGGCCAAGAAGTATTTGCATGGGAAGGATTGGCAGAATACTTTTTCTCGAAACAAGAATGGTCCAAAAGTTATTATTATTTGGAGAAGATCCTACAACAAAGCCCATTCCATAAAAATGCAAGAGGCCTAATGTTGAAGATGGCCCATATCTTAGAAAAATGGGATGATGTTTTAGTTTTCGGATTGAGCTTGAGCGGAACCGGAGAAAGAGTTCCGGAATTAGAATATTATATTGCTCATGCTTATTGTGAGAAAAGAAGATATGCGGAAGCATTGGACTGGATCAACAAAACACCGGAATCCGAAAAAGAATCTTTGGTATTTTTAGAATTATGGAAACTTTCTCTACTTTCCAAAAATCCTAAGGCGGATGTTTCTCCACTTCTTCCTTATTTTAGAAAATTGAAATCTAAAGGATTACAATTCACTGAAGAGGAATTTTTTCCTACTTTGACTCCGGAAGGAAAAGAAACAATGGATCGAATTCGTTACGGACGATAATCGCTTCACTCCTGAAGCCCGCGTTGCGGACTATAGACTCCGTGAGACATTTCCCAGGTTCTCATCGCTAGTAAAAAAGTTTTGGGAGAATGAGTTCTGATCATAGGAACTCCTTTGGACCAAAGATAAGTTTCAGAGATCGCAGTCGGAATAATTCTATCTTCTACAGGCAAACCGCCTAAAGCATTTCCTAAAAAAGACTTTTTAGTAACCGAAACCATTAGATTCGGAAACTCGGAAAGGATTTCAGTAATTTTAGAAAGAACTGCGAAACTTACCTTATAATCCGGACTTAGAAAAAATCCCATACCGGGATCCAAGATCAAACGATCTGCTAATCCTAAAGTTTCGAAAAATTTAGTTCTCTCTCTGAAAAATTCCAAAACAAGAGGCACTACTGTCTCCGGTTTTAGATCTGAGAGTTCGGAAGCCTTGATAGAATGATCCTGAGAAAACATAGCCACAAACTTTGTGTGCTTATCGTTTATTTCTCTTAGTAAATCCAAACTTTCCGGATCTACAAAACCTCTGATATTATTGATATAATCTACGCCTGTTTCTAATGCCTTTCGAATTACGTAAGGTCTGAATGTATCTATAGAAATTGCGACCTTCTCCTTTTTAAGCTCGGAGATGATCTCTTTCATTCGATCCCATTCAACCTTTTCAGAAATGGGCTCTGCTTTTACGTTGGAAGATTGGGCCCCGATATCGATGACATCTGCACCTTCTTCTATTAGAGACTTTGCCTTGGCTAAAGCCAGGTCCTCGCGTAGATACTTTCCCCCATCCGAAAAAGAGTCACTGGTTATGTTCAAAACCCCGAATAGGATCGGTTTTGGAGGGAAAATTTCTCCCTGGATTCTGTTCGGAACGTCCGATTCCATCTTAGTTTCCATCTTGATACTTGGCGTCTTTGTTCCGATACTAATTACAAGATGTTTTTTTACAATCAAGGAAAAGGACTCGTTCTGAAACGAAATCACTTTCTAAGCTCCGTCCTTGCGGGAACTCTGCTGTTTTTTTTATTTTCCTGGGATGGATCCGCCCAACCTGTTCCTACACTTCTGGAAAGAAATTTTGGATCTCCTTTAAACACACAAAACGTAGAATACAATCCTATCATCAGTCCGGACGGAAGATATCTGATCTTCCAATCCAATCGTCCAGGCGGCGAAGGGGAGATGGATATCTGGCTCTCCGAAAACGCAAACTATAAAAAAAGAGATGGGGAAGCGGATTGGAAAAAACCTGTAAACCTGAACCAAGACATTTGGGAGCAGAATAAAAAGGAACTCCCTTCCGGAGAAAAAAAATCGAAACTATTCAATACGGATAAGTACGAAGGTGGGATCTCCATCCGATTCGATGAGTTCGGAAACCCTGAGGAAATTTTCCTTACTTCTATCCGAAATATAAAAGCGGACAGAGAAGGTTTTGACGCATTAGATATTTATTATACTAAGAGAGACGAAAAAACAAGACGTTGGAGCGACTTGATAGGTATCTCAGAGATCAATTCCAATTTTAATGAAAAGATGCCTACTATTTCACCGGATGGAAAATATCTGATCTTTTCTTCCGATCGTCCGGGTGGATATGGGGAATATGATCTTTGGGTAAGTTATAGAAATCTTTCCACAGGTGTTTGGTCCAGTCCGATCAATCTAGGATCGGAGATCAATTCCAAAGCCAGTGAAATTCTTCCTTATATTCATCCGGATGGGGAACAGTTATACTTCTCCTCCAATAGAGAGAATGATCGCAAAAAGTTTTCCTTATATCGCAGCTTCTTGAATCTTCCAGGAAATGCAGACTTAGAAGATGCAGAAGATAAACTTACGGTTTCGAAAACAAATCTTCCTCATCCAGTTCCGGAAACTGGAAGTTTAGAAAAACTCCCTCATCCATTTAATTTAGAAACTGCAGAAGGGATCGATTCTGAAGGGATTTCTTTTGATCACGAAGGACTTTGGGCTTATATTTCTTCCAATCGAAATGGAGGACAGGGCCAGTACGATATTTATAGATTCCAGGTCCCCGAAAATCTGAGGAACTCCTACGATGTATCCTTCCAAGGATTGGTCTTAGACGGCTCAGAAGCCACAATGATAGGCCTAGATGCTACTATCAAAATTTCGGATAGTATAGGACCTTCTCGCACAATTACCTCCAGAAGAATTGGTGGAGATCTTTCTAAAGGAAACCAGACTAACTTTAAAACCGTTTTAAAAACGGGAAGATTGTATAAGGTAGAAATTTCTTCTCCGGGTTTTTATCCCACCGAGGACAAACTAGACTTACGTGGAAACGTAGAAAGAAATAAGAAAGTTTATAAAACTTATGTGCTTCTTCCTATCAAAGATGAAGAGAAAGGTAAGATTGTTAACACTGGTGACGGTGATAAAGGAAAGGGACTTAATGTAGTAGTGGTAGATGCCACTACTAAAGAGCCAATTGCTGGAGCGACCGCTACAGTTTTTACTCCTAAGAATAGACAGGGAGAAATCTTAAAATACAACAGTTTGTCAAAAAATTTCCATATCGACTTGATCCCTGACATTGATTTCGAGATCTTTGCAAAGGCTGAGAAATATATTTCCGAAAGTGTTAATATCTTGAAGAAAGATATAAAACCTGGCTCTACAATTTCTATAGCATTAAGGAAAGATTCGGAAGTCCCAGTTGTTTTAGGTACTAGACTCTATTTTGAATTCAACAAGACCGAGGTAACTGACGCGCATCGCAAACAACTCGATCTGATTGTAGACTATCTCAAGAAGAATCCGTCGGATAAAATAGAGATTGGGGGCCATACAGATAATATAGCTTCCAAAGAATATAATACTCGCTTAAGCGGGAACAGAGCGCGGAAAGTTTTTGACTACGTTCGTAGCAAAGGGATCCAAGCTTCTAGGTTAAAAACCAGAGCTTATTGGTATTCCAGACCTGATGAAGATAACTCTACCGAAGATGGAAGAGCGAAAAACAGGAGGGTCGACTTCCGCAAGCTATAAAGGAGAGCAGATGGAAGTCGAGTACCGATCTTACCTACAATCACCAAGAATATGGGATACCATCAAGGATCCCCAAAAAGTAGGTTATATTCTGAAAGAGTACGTACATAACAACGGACTCTTTCTGAAAGAAAATCCTCTAAAACAAGAATTACAAATCCTACAAACTACTCCTGAAGGAAAAATTTTCCTTAGGATCGATCCGGAATCTATAAGCGAAGAAGGTGAGATCACAGTTTACAAGACCTTAAGTAAACATATGGAAATCGGCTTTAGAGTGGATTCAGTGAACCACGAAGATGGAGTAGTGATTTGTTCACCCGAGTATGTAAGGATCGCAAAAGACGGACGTATTCTTCCAAGGATAGAAGGATTACAAGGCAAAGTAGTAGCTCATAGATTTCATATGCTAAAGAAAGAACAGGATTCCACCAAAGTCCTGGGAACTTCAGGCCAAATCCTACTTACGGACTTACATAAGAATATATTATCAGAATATCCTTATTCTAGATTGGTGTTTCCAACAGGAAAAGAACTTAGCTTTGAACAAGACTTATCCAAACGAACAGGCAAAACCATCTTTGTAAAAGATGCGATCAGCATGGATCCTCTTTCCCAAGAAGAGGCAAACGGTTTCAATATTCTAGATCTAAAACAAGAATTAGAAGAAGAGATGATCCTGGAAGATAGGACCAAAGTATATCGTTCCGGAAAAATACAATCATTCGCGATCTATCCAATCTATTACAAAGATCCTTCCGGATCCAAGCTCGTTGCTTTAGGTTATGCGGAGACTAAGGATAGAATTTTAGATCCTGCGATTCTGAAAAAATACGCAGAATTAGAAGACGTGTTTAATGAAAGGATAGAAGACTCCAATACTCTGGATGTTGATATCCGTCAAAACGTGATCAACGCTTCTGAAGGAGGAATTCTTTTGGAAGTAACAGAATCCCAGCTAGTCGAATCTTTTCTGCATAAACCTTTCTTTACTGCGGATATAACTTTCAAGATGCAAGCTCCATTGAGATTTGCATTTAAAATCCGACATATTTCTCAGATCGGGGAAATTTACCTAGTCGGTGCAGAAATAGTTGGCTCCAACGATGCCAAGACGAATATGACTCTATTAAAGAAGAATTTAAGCTTCATTAAGAGCGTCTAAGAGATTTGGAAAAACAGAAAGCCTTTTTACCCACTGCCCCATACAAGGGGACGAGAGATTTTTATCCGGAAGAAATGAGATTCCGAAATTGGATGTTTTCCGTAATGAGGAAGACCGTTCAATCTTTCGGCTACGAAGAATACGACGGCCCGATCCTAGAATCTTTCGAACTCTATCTGGCAAAAAGCGGAGAAGAGATCGTACAAAGACAATTGTACGATTTCACGGATAAAGGAGATCGTCACGTTGCGATCCGTCCTGAAATGACTCCTACTCTTGCAAGAATGGTAGCTGGAGAAGTTAGAAATCTTGCTAAACCTATTCGTTGGTTTTCTGTTCCGAACTTATGGAGATATGAGCAACCTGGCAAAGGACGTCTCAGAGAACATTGGCAACTCAATGTGGATCTATTCGGAGTAAATTCTTATAGAGCAGAAGTTGAGATCATTCTGATCGCTAATGCAATTTTAGAAAATTTTAAAGCTCCTAAAGGAAGTTACCAGATCAAAGTTTCTCATAGAGGAATTTTAGATTCATTCCTAAACCAAACTCTGGCTCTAGCGTCTGAGAAAGCTCATGCGGTTTCCAAACTTTTAGATAAAAAATCTAAGATCAGCAAAGAATCTTTTGAAGAAGAGATCAAACCTCTACTTTCTAATCCAGAAAAACAATTAGCTCTGATCTATAAGTATCTAGATACAAATCTCCAAACAATCGGAGAATTAGAAGGTATAGATCCTTCTTCCGTTGAATTTATTAGAAATCTTTTTTCAGATCTGGGCTCTCTTGGGATCAAGGATCAATTGGAATTCGATCCTTCTATCATTCGTGGTTTTGATTATTATACAGGTTGTATTTTCGAAGTATTCGATACCAATCCGGAAAACAGAAGGTCCTTGTACGGCGGAGGAAGATACGACAACCTGATCGGATTATTCTCCAACGAACAACTTTCGGGGATCGGTTTCGGATTGGGAGATGTAACCTTCAAAAACTTTTTAGAAGGACATGGACTTGTTCCTAAAGATCTGAATTCTAAAAATGCCGTTTTAATCCCTTTGATGGATGATAAAGTTTTTCCCGAAGTTTTGAAACTTGCAGAAGAACTTAGGAAAGAAGGAATCGGAGTGGAAACAATGCTCGAGTCTGCAAAACTCGGCAAACAAATCCAGACGGCGGAAAAAAAAGGATATCGTTTCTTGATCTTCTTAGGAGAATCCGAAATCTCCGAAAACAAGGTTCAATTAAAAGATATCGTCTCAGGAGAACAATCTTCTGTTTCCAGATCCGATCTAATCTCCATCTTACGGAAATCCTTACTTGGATAAGAACACATTGGAAAAATTATCCGCTTTCGAAAAAATCGATTATGCGATCGCGATGTTTATTCGCGAAAAAATACATTCCCCTCTTCTGAACAGAACTCTCTCCAGGATCAATCGAGGAGAGATAATGTTAGTTCTTATTCTTCCTTATCTTGCTTACGCTGCATGGAAAGGAAGCCTTCCGTATCCTTGGTGGATCGTAATTCCGTATGCAGGGCTTGTTGCTTATGCGAATGATCGTTTTGTTTTAGTATTAAAGAAGTTAATCGCTCGTAAGAGGCCTTTAGTCACCGTTGCCGGAAAAGTGGATCAGAACCCGGATATGAAACATTCATTTCCTTCTGCTCATGCATCTAATTCAATGACTGCGGCATTGATCTTAGTGTTCTTGTTCGGTTTTCCGGAATGGTTTTTGGTGCTGAGTCTTTTGGCGGGAATCGGAAGATTATTATCTCTTCACCATTTTCCCTCCGATGTGCTCGGAGGGTGGTTGATAGGAACTTGTTTCGGGACCTTAGGCCTTTTTCTTGGCCGCTGGCTTCTTCCCTGCTTGTTTGGAACCACCTAAGGCATCCAAAGTAAGTTTGTGACGGATTTCTCCTTCGTGAGTGATCGTCGTAGAAGCGATAACTTCGTCATTCAAATCAAAGTTAATCTTCTTCTCTTTAACCAATAGTTTCAGATAATTTAATACGTTCTTAGCGAACATTCTGGAAGCATCTGAAGGAAGAGAACCTGCCAGGTTTTGGTGACCAACTACGGAAACTCCGTTTTTAGTTAATACAACCTTACCGTGTTGAGTGTACTCGCAGTTTCCTCCGTTTGGAGAAGCAAGGTCCACTACTACGGATCCGGCTTTCATTCTATCCACGATCTTTTTAGTGATGATGATTGGAGCTTTTCTTCCTGGGATCAAAGCTGTAGTGATGATCACATCAGCTTTTGCAGCGAACTTTTCAATCGCTTCTTGCTGGCGTTTTTTATATTCCTCAGTTTGTTCTACAGCGTAACCACCTGCAGCTGCAGAGTGAGTCGCACCTTCGACTTCAACGAATTTAGCGCCAAGGGATTGAACTTGCTCTTTTACTTCAGGGCGAGTATCGAATACGTCTACTACTGCACCTAATCTTCTGGAACTTGCAATTGCTTGTAAACCGGCAACACCAGCTCCAATGATAAGAACAGAAGCAGGAGTAATTGTTCCTGCAGCAGTTGTCAACATCGGGAAAAATCTGGTCAAATGAGTGGAAGCTATAAGAACAGCTTTATATCCAGCAACAGTTGCTTGGGATGAAAGAACGTCCATAGACTGAGCACGAGTGATACGAGCAATCGCATCTAAGCTCAGTACTGTAACTTTTTGAGCTGCAAGCTTTTTGATAACCTGAGGATTCACTGCAGGTTGGAACATTCCTAAATAGAAAGCTCCTTTTTTAATCTTAGATAAGCTTGCTCCATCCGCTAAGTGAATGCTCACTACTAGGTCGGATTTTTTCAGCACGTCCGCGCGAGATTGAATCGTCGCCCCGGCTTTTTTATAATCTTCGTCGGAGAAAAAAGATCCTTCTCCAGCGCCTTTCTCGATGATAACAGAAGCACCGATTTTTTTAAAGGCATCAACTACGTCCGGTGTTACCGCTACTCTAGTTTCTTCCTTAGCTTCTTTTAAAACTCCGATATTCATACAGCCTACTCGAAACTCAATTTTTCGGTTAAATTCCCTTATAGGGGAAAAGTAGGTCCAGATTTTCTCGGCGAACGATTAATCCAAGTGATTTTTGAAATAATCGACCGTTTTCCTGATTCCTTCTAATAAAGGAACCTTAGGTTCATAACCCAGTTTTTGTCTAGCTAAAGTCAGATCCGGCTTTCTGCGGGCAGGATCGTCTTGAGGAAGAGTTTTATAAATGATTTTGGAAGAAGAGCCGGTCTCTTTTAAAACTAACTCCGCTAATTCTTTAACGGTGAACTCTCCATCGTTTCCCAAGTTCACAGGACCATTGAAGTCCTGGGTGTTCATCATTCTGATGATACCATCTACAAGGTCATCCACATAGCAGAAGGATCTAGTTTGGGAACCATCTCCATAAACTGTGATGTCTTTTCCAGCTAATGCTTGGACCACAAAATTACTTACAACTCTTCCGTCGTCCGGAAGCATACGAGGTCCGTAAGTATTGAAGATACGAATAACTCTTATGTCCACTTTATGATTTCTGTGATAGTCAAAACAAAGAGTTTCAGCGACCCTCTTTCCTTCATCGTAACAACTTCTGATACCGATTGGATTTACATTTCCCCAATAAGTTTCTTTTTGAGGATGTTCGATCGGATTTCCATAAACTTCACTGGTAGAAGCTTGCAAGATCCTGGCTTTTACTCTTTTAGCGAGTCCCAACATATTCGTAGTTCCGAGAACGTTGGTCTTAATAGTTTTAATTGCGTTGGATTGATAATGGATCGGGCTCGCAGGACAAGCGAAGTTATAAATCTGATCTACTTCGAGTCTGATCGGCTCAGTGATATCATGACGTATTAGTTCGAAGCGAGGATTCGAGAGAAGTTTTTCAACATTCTTCTTTCTTCCCGTATGAAAGTTATCAACACAGATAACTTCGTTACCTTCTTGTATCAATCTTTCGCATAGATGAGATCCGATAAATCCGGCTCCGCCGGTCACTAGCACTCTATTAGCCATCAATTCTCTCGATATCCATAAATTCCGGTGGAAGAGGTTTACCGTTCAGATCCAAACCCCTGCTTAAAAACCATTCCAATACTTCCGGAGTAACTTCTCCCGGAAATGGATTGTCTAAACCTAGCACCGGCCCTTCATCAAATCCAGGAGTCTCATCCGGAACCGGACGAGGAGCTACTGCTCGCTTCAATGAAAAGAATATGATGGATACGCTAAAAAAGGACCAGAGCAGAGCAATCAAATATCCCAGGAATAAAACCGATTTCGGAACAGTTCCCCCTGGAGAAGTTCCAGTCGCCCAATATGCTAAGATACCCGCATCAGTATTTTGAACATTCTCGGTAAAATCTAAAAGATCGTATAAACTATATAAACTAACGCTAGTCCCTAAAAATACGGTGATTAATCTATCCCAACCGAATGGAAGGAAAGAAGAGACCAAAAGAAAAATTCCCCAAAGTAAACCTGTTCTTTGAGCAAGCCCTCCGGAAGAAGTGTACTTTAAAGTGAGTAATAAAACAGCCCCTCCCAAGAGTAATAAGGTAGGACGGACAAGGCTTCCTTTGAATCCTCTGTTGATCAAAAACCCTCCGACCAAACAAGAGCCTAAATAACCTGCAGAAACTACGAATATAAAAGGACTTTTACCGGATGTAGGAGATGCGACAGTTTGTCCCGCTTCATCTCCATTCAGTTCTATCATCTGAACGGATCCGCCGGAGATCAAAGTTGCGATCGCATGACCTGCTTCATGAATAAATACCACGAAGTCTTTTAAATAAGAAACCCATCCATGATTCCAATAGGAAAGAAGAGTCACTATGATCGCGAGTAAAAGTGCAAGCCTTAGGAAACGATTCTCCATTCTAAAATAGATATCGGCTTTTTTGTATGAATTCCTATGGGTAAATGAAGAAGAACCGGATGAAAATCACCCGGTTTTTTGGATTCAATCCGTTTTAAAATGACTCAAAATTCCGCCAAATTTTTGGGAATGTTCCAGGGTATCCTTCACTGAATGTCTGATATTTTCGGAAGTTGCGGCTATGTCTTCTGCCGATTTGGAGATTGCGCTCATAGAATCCGAAATCTCGCCTGCAGAAAGTTTTTGTTGTTCGGAAGTTCCTGACATCATTTTTCCTAAAACCAAAACCTGATCGGAGCTACTACGAATCTCTCCAAGTCGTTTGGATTGTTCTAATAAAAGACCTTTTACCTTAGAAGCGGAATTATGAACTTCTTCTATATAGTTCTGAAGATTTTCAAATACATCTACAGATTGCCCGACTTTCAGCGCGCCTTCTTCTACCGAGTTGGATGTACTTTTTACAAGGTGAGTGATATCTTTGATACTTGATTTAGTTTGTTCAGCAAGCTTGGAGATCTCATCTGCAACGACCGAAAATCCTTTTCCTGCTTCTCCAGCTCTTGCAGATTCTATAGAAGCATTTAATGCGAGCATATTCGTTCTTTCGGAAATGCTTGTTATAATACCTACGATCTTATTGATATCATTGGAATAAGAACGTATCTGTTCCATGGATTGGATCGCTTCATTAAAGATTTGTTTTGCTTGGTCGGCTTTATCCGCTACATTCCCCGCTTGAGACTCCAAGTTTTGCATAGACTTTGAAGTTTCTCCCAAAGAAACATCAATGGAACCTATACTATCATTTACATTGGATAAACTTCTGGTTTGTTCACTGATAGTTAGTACGATCTCATCGATCGTTTTCGAAAGTTCATGAGAAGCCGCTGCAGTTTCTTGCACAGCATGCGCCTGCTTTTGAGAAACTCTTTCGAAAGAACCTACTGATTGAAAAAGTTCCTCATACAATTTTAGGTTTCTTTGGTAGTTCTCTTTCATTTGGACCAGAAGTCCCCAAAGACTGATGGTCATACATCTGAAATTGGAATAAATTCTGTCTGCATCTTCGACCCCTTCTTTCCTAGGAAATTCAGAAGCAAGATTTCCATTCACTACCTTGCCCACGATCTCTAAAGTTTCAGACATTTTCTTTTTTAAACTATAGAGAGCTTTTAAACAAAGTGAAAATCCCAGAACGACTGTCAGAAATGATACGCTAGCAGCAACCGGATCCGTTAAAAATAATTTTAAACCTAAATATGAAGAAGGAACGAATATACATGCGAACGTGAAAGCCACAAGGCCCAGATATCCGAATTTCACTCGAAGGGAATTTATAAAAGAGAGGAATGATCTAATGAGCTGGGACTCTCCGTTCATTCTGGCAAAAAGTTTTTCTGCCTTCTCTATTTGTTGCCTGGACGTTTTCTTACGAACAGACATATAGCCGGTGATCACTCCGTTTTCAAGAACAGGAGTAACAGTGGCATCCACCCAATAATGATCTCCATTCTTTGCGCGATTTTTAACGATCGCATTCCAAGGACGGCCGGATTGAACAGTGTCCCAAAGGTCCTTATAAACTGCAGACGGTATATCCGGATGGCGGACAATATTATGAGGTTGGCCTAGCATCTCCTCTTCTGAAAAACCGCTTACATCCGCAAAGTCTTGGGAAACATAAGTGATCTTTCCTTTTGAGTCCGTTCTGGAAATAATTACTGCCGATTCAGCGAATTGAATTTCTCGGCCCGTAATCGGTAGGTTCTTTCTCATATTTTCAGTAATTTTTTGAAGGTAAGTTTGGTATAGCGAATTTAGGATACTCGCATCTTGATTTTATTAAATCGGAATATGAATGAGAAATAATCCCGAAAAAATTCACATAAAGAATAATACTTTCGGTTTATTTTATAAAAGAATGTATCTTAAAACCGACCATACGCCTATTTTATAAAAACGAGATATGCTTGGATACATCCGGCAATACCTCCAAGAAATGCACCTAAACTGATCAACGTAGCCTCATCTTCTTTGAAGACCGAATGCAAAAGATGTTCGAATTCTTCAGGAGGTAGTATACTTAAATTTTCAAAGACCAATTTTTCGATCTCTAATCTTTCTTCGATATAGTCCTTCATCTTGTCTGCGGTTTCAGGTACTAATTCCAGAATAGAATTTGCGATCTTCTCCTTTAATTCTTCTAACTTTTTAGAACCTAAGATCAAAGAAGCATAAGGAATTTTTTTCTTTAACTTCTCATCCATCAATTCTTTGGATTTTAAAAGAAGTTCCGTAATGATCAGATCTCCTCCTTTTCCTTTGAAGATCACGCCTATCAAACTTTCAGGATCTAAAATTTTAGAAGCAACTACAGATGCAAATTCTCTGGAAACATCTATCTGTCTTTTTAAGAAAAGACCTTGGTATTTGAAAAATATAAAGTTTTTAGGCTGTAGAGGAGAGAAGATCATAAGGATTGCAAGCCAATTGGTGATGTAACCCACAAAAATCCCCATCAACGGCATGGTCCACCATTGGTTCAAATATGCAATGAACAAGACTTGGACACAACCGATCAGAAAACCGAAATAGATTCCGGAACGAACGATAAATCTAAACTCAGGACCTCCACATCTTCTGAAAATTTCAGAGAGAACATTTGCATTTTCCCCCGAAAGAGATTCTTTAATTAAATCACCAATCCCTAATATACTTTCCAGATCTTTGCCGAAGGACGTATAAATCTCTTGTATCTTTTTTGGAATGTCCTCTCGGATCTCTTTTTCTAAAATTTGTTTCGCTTCTTCCGGAACCATCTTCCAAATTACCGGGTTGTCTGCGAAAAATATATCTTTGACTATGGAGGAGGATTTTTCTCCGATCCTGTCTCGGATCAGATCTGAAATTTGTACAGGATCTATCTTTTTATACAGATCATAAGGCCTGATCAATCTTTCCATCATTACATCAGAAATGAGTCCCGCCATTTTTTTAGAATGTCTTGGAATAATTCCCTGCCAGCCAAAAATTCCCCAACCTCTAAACTTAACAGGATAGAAGATCATTTGTACCGCTATATAGTTTGTGATCCAACCTACAAAAGAGCAGGTTAGCAAAATCGAGATGATCTCTATCATTGACCCGTGCATCGGGCTGAGTTTCATAGGTCCAAAAATTCGATTCAAGAAAAATTCAATATGAATTATACTTGTAAAAACGTATTAATCCAATGGGATCCAGGGTTTCTTTTTTCATCTCTCTTTCCGTTCATGCTGTCTTATTTTTATCTTATTATCTGATCCGAAGCCTAAGCCCTGAAAATTTTTCAGAGCAGATCAAACTAACCCTGAGCAAAGGACAAATCCCAAGTTTACACTTTTCACTTCCCAAAAGTTTGGGAGAAGGACAGGATACTTCTTCTAATTCCGGCCTTGCCGGAACTCCGGAAGCAGAAATTGAAAGATTTAAAAACGAGATCCATTTTCCGCCGGAAGCATTGGAGCAAAGATTGGAATCAGATTGTTCTTGGGAAGTGGTGATCGGACCTAACGGAGCGGCCAGAAAAGTTACTACGATCAAACCTTGCAAATATAAGGTTTTTGAAACTCAGTTTAGAAGATCAGTTTCTAGCTGGAAATTTCAACTGCCGGAAGGAAATATAATAATTATTCCAGTATCCTTTCGCATTGAATCAGATGAGTGAATCTTCTAAATCATGGTATGCAGTTTATACAAATTCTAGGGCAGAGAAGAAGTTAGCGTTAGAACTTTCCAAAAAGGGAATAACCCAATACTTGCCGATTATCTCGACCAAAAAACAATGGTCTGATAGGATCAAAACGGTTCTGGTCCCTGTTTTTCCTTCTTATGTATTCGTAAAAATTGATATAAGAATAGAGAAGCTAAAAGTCCTAGAAACTGCAGGAGTCGTAAAATTTGTTTCGGTCGGAGAAACTCCCCTCATAATCGATGAGGAAGATATTGATGCAATCCGCCAGCTCGTAACTGAGTATCCGGATAGGATCAAGATCGAAAGGGAGAAAATACTGGCTCCGGGTAAAAAGGTTCTGATCAAAAACGGACCATTCAAAAATTTAAGGGCCAGAGTGATCCGAAAAGGAAGTAAATCCTCTATTCTTGTTTCTATTTCCGGAATGGATACTACGGTATCCTTGGAATTGGATTCGGAACTATTGGAAACGGACGAGGAGAATTAGAAGTGGGAAATACATTAGATAAAGTTAAAAAAGCTTTGGATACAGAGATCGAAGCAATCCTTCATTTTAGAGAAAACCTAGATCCGAATGTAGAAAAAGCAGTCGAGCTCATCTTCCAATCTAAAGGAAAAGTGATCGTAACTGGAGTAGGAAAATCCGGAGACGTAGGTAAAAAGATCGCATCTACTTTATCTTCTACAGGGACTCCTTCCTATTTTCTTCATCCGTCCGATGCTGCTCACGGTGATGCTGGAATTTTAGCTCAGGGAGATGTGGTCATCGCAATCGGTAAGAGCGGTGAAAGTGAAGAATTACTCAACCTTCTTCCTACCATAAAAAGTATCGGAGCCAAATTGGTAGGTTTAACTGCAAATCCTCAATCCAGATTGGCTTTAGACTGTGATATTGTAATCTTAACTCCCGTATTAAAAGAAGCATGTCCTTTAGAACTCGCACCCACCTCCAGCACGACAATCGCTTTGATGTTGGGAGATGCTATCGCAATGGCATTGATGGAACTTAGAAATTTCCAAAAAGAGGATTTTGCATTATATCATCCTGCGGGAAGACTCGGAAAAAGATTATCCCTAAAAGTAGACGATGTAATGAGAAAGGGAGACAAACTTGCTAAAGTTAGTTCGGATGCAAGTTTAGAAGAAGTTCTTTCCGAAATCACCAAAAAACTCGTAGGCGCAACAGGAGTCGTGGATGGGGCCGGGAACTTGATCGGATTCGTGACCGATTACGATATTAGAAAATTATTAAATGATGGAAAATTGGATAAATCTATCAAAGCAAAAGATTTAATGAATCCTAAGCCTACAGTATTCGAAAGCGGGATCATGGCTTACGATGTTTTACAGTCCATGGAAAGAAGAGAAAAACCTATTTCTGTAGCTCCGATCGTTTCGAAAGATGGGGCCTTGCTCGGGATCGTTTCAATCCACGATCTCTTACAAAAAGGACTCTGATTTCCGATGAGCCAAAACGATTCTCAAAAAATAAGGATCATTCTAACATTGAATGAAGAAGAGTTTTTCGGATTACAAACTCTTCCTAAGGCCGATTTTTTAGAGATACGTTTGGACCAATTTCGTTCCGAAAAGGATGCTCCGGAAAAGATCTTACAAAAAATAAAAGACCTAAATGCGTCTTGCGTATTCACCTATAGACAACCGGAAGATTCCAGCTTAAAAAGTTTAGGCGTTTGGAATATGGAGAATATAGTACCTTTACTTTCCGGATTAGAATCAGGAAAACATTATATAGATCTGGAATTGGACAAAGATAATCCTGTCTTTAATGGAATTGACGAGGATCGATTCGGGATCATCCGATCAGTTCATAGTTTTTCCGGAATTCCTGAATACGAAGAATTACTCTTTTTCCTAAGACCAGTCACAGAGGAAGTTTTAGCAACGGCTAAGTCAGGACTTCCTTTCCAGAGAATTTTCAAAATAGCTGCACTTCCAAAGAATGATCAAGAATCTAAGGATTTCCAAGATTCTGCACTTAAACTTTCTAAACTATGTGCTAAACAGAATATTCCGATCGGATTCTGCGGGATTTTGATGGGAGAATCCGGAAAAGAGTTTAGGATCTTTCCGGAAAAGTTAGGATCTCAATTTACTTATTGTTGTTTGGGAGAGCCGAAAGCTCCCGGCCAAGTGGATTTAGAAACTCTACTTTCTAAAAGAAAATAAACGACTAGTCCCTATCTTGGGAATCGTCGTCTTCTCTATCATCTTGAGATTTTTTATGATCTTTGGTTCCGGCACGAGTTTCCAAGAATGTTTTGAAATTCTCGTCGGATCTAAACTTTTTAAATGCCTTGTCCCTTTCAGCAGAAGCCCAATAAGAAGATTTTACACTTCCTGATTTTTTGATATAGGACATTGTCCTTTCTTGATCATTCTTCTCTGCGTAACATTTTGCTAAAAGATAATAAGCCCCTGCGGAATCCTCTACCTTTTCTAAATGACTTATAGCTTTTTCTACGGAACCGGTATATAGATAAGTTTTACCTAAATAAAAATTATATTCTCTGATCTCTTCTTCGTCAGGTTGGACTGCATGGAAATATTTAAGAGCTTTTTCGTAATTTCCGTTATTTGTATAATATCTGGCGAGTTTTAAGATACCGTCGTAATACACATCCGGAAGTTCTTTTAACTCCGGATTTTCTTTTTCGATGGCAGCCCCTATCTCTTTCAGAAGATCATAACCTTCTTCATTTTTACCGATCTGTATCTTGCAAAGCCCGATATACATTCGGATCTCTCTGGTTTTTTCCCCATATTCGAGAGCTTTTTCGGCAGTTTTGATCGCGTTATCACAATCCTTTTGCTGCCATTTAATTTTGGTCAGACCGATCAAAGGAAGAACTGTATGTTTATTTGCGTGAGCCTTTCTATAATACTTGGATGCTTCTTCAAAATTTTTCTTTTTATGGTAAGCAGCCGCTTGGGTCAGATGAGTATAATAGAGTAACTTTTCTCTTTCAGATGGGATCTTAGGTTCTATACGATTCAGAACTACAATTGCGTCGTCGTAATTTCCAACTCGCACGAGCAATGCTCCGTACTTATAACCATACTCCACATTTTCCGGTTCATTCTTCACTAATCCTGAAAGAATGGATTCGGACTTAGCAAATTCCTTTTCATTATAATAAGCTAATGCAAGTCTCCAAAGGATCTCTTTATTATTAGGATCTTGTTTTAACTTTTTTTCGAGACTGGAAACACTTTCCTGTTCCGGTTCTTCTTCATGATAAACAGGTTTGCGAGGTCCACCGGAAGAATATCTCTCTTCTGCGGCAGCCCTGATCTTTTGGATATGAGAAAGGTCCGGATCGATCTTTAATAATCGATTGGAATAAGAGATCACTTCTCCGTAATCTCTCTGATAATTATGATATAGGATAATTTTTGTAAGAGAGTTGACCAGATCCTTTTTAGGAAGATTTAAACTGACCGCTCTTTTGAAAGCTTGGATGGATTTAGTATAATCCTTTTTGCTCTCATAAATATAACCCATGTACATCCAGGCCTCGCCTGAAGAAGGATTTCCATCGTTATATTTTTGGAATTGTTTTAGAGCCTCTGTGTAGTCTTTTCTGGAATAAGCTTTTTTTCCTTCTTTCATATCTGCGAAGACAGAATTGGAAAAGAAGAATATACTAAAGCAAATCAGTAGAGAAAAGAACGGCCTAGACATACTAGTAAGACCGATATTTTCCCTCCGAATACTACAAAAGAAGGAAGGCATTTATCCAATTTTGGAAGAGAACGCCACGAATAAAGTGGAATTCTCGCCTTCCCAAAGGAATTATTTATTTCCTAAAACCTCTGACTTTCTTTGAGCCAAGGCTCTTGCAGCTCTGAGATTCACACTCATTGTCGTAATTTGAGGATTTACGGATAATCCCGTAGGATATACAGAAGCATCCATTACGAAAATATTCTTATGACCGAAGAGTTGGAAATCCAAATCTACCGCACCTAGGTCGGGCGACTTGGCTGCTTGGATAGAACCATGAGGGTGAGCAGAACCGATCGCAATCTTTCCTGGTTCGATACTTTTATCCAGGATCCAATCAAACTTAGAATTTTTATCCACAGGAATCGGATCGAGGACATCAGGGAATGGGAATATGATCGCCTTTGCACCTGCTGCAACTTGCACTTCTGCGAGAGCTTTCAAACCTTTGAGTAAATTTTTACCGTCGGTAGGAGTGATCTCGAAATAAACTTTTCTTCTTCCCAAAGACCATTTCACGGAAGCGTTCGCTTCTCCATCGGCTCCATCCCGAACTAACACGATACCCGCGCTCATGTTTGGATACTTTTTCATGGCATCGAATTGTCTCTGCCCGTAGAAAGGAATCAATGAACTTGCTAAGGTAGGACGGAAAGGTGCAACTTCTAACCAATATCCGTAACCTGTATTATCTTGGTTATGACCGTCTTTGATAACTGCGGATTGAGGAGGCCCTGAGAACATATTGATCGTCTCATCAAAGATTGCAAAGTTTGTGCTAGTAGGGTGGACTTTCAAATTTCTTCCCACCCAATCGTTTCCGAGCCCGGATCTTTGCAATAATGCAGGACCTTCAATTGCACCTGCACTCACGATTACTACAGGCGCTTCGATTACTACTTTTTCCAAAACATTGTTTGGAGCCTTTTCATAAGGATCAGGAGTGAATTCTGCAACTACAGTTTTGATATCTCCGTCTTGGATGTATTGTGCTCTCATATTTGAGATTACGGTTGCACCAGCTTCGATAGCATCAGGGATCCAAGTCAGGAATGCAGATTGTTTTGCATTAATAGGGCAGCCTAAACCACAACGGCCGAGACCGATACATCCTCTATTATTGTTTTTTAATACTTCAGGATGCAGACCTAATGCCTTTCCACCTTTCATCAAGGTGCTATTATTGGCATTGATCAAGTTTTGAGGAACTTCGTGGACACCGATTCTTTCGTGGACTTCTGCAATATAAGCATCCATTTCCTGTCTTCCGTAACCTTTCCAACCGAAGCGGGAGTCCCATTCGTTGGTCACGTAATCGGGAGGATAAAGCGATGTTTGCCAGTTTACAGTGGTTGAACCTCCCACAGTTCTTCCTTGTAAGATAGAAAGAGTTTGTTCTTCCGCAATGATAAATCCGGCATCTCTATATAATCTTGCTTGGGAAAGAAATTCATCTCCCGTGAATTTTGCAGGAGTGAAATATCCGCCTTCTTCGATCAGTACTACTTTCCATCCTGCTTTTGCAAGAGTAGCAGCAACCACCGCTCCTCCTGCGCCGGAACCTATGATGACCGCTTCTGCTTGTAATTTCCAAACTCCGTCTTTGATCCCGTTCTCTTTGATCAAAGCCTCATGTTTTTCCGGAGTGATAATCTTATAATTTGCCTCAGGAATCGCTCCCATAGTTCTTAACCTTTATATCCCACTAGTACGTTATAATCTTTTTCCATAGAAACTAAGAAGAAGGACAACTGGCGCATGATATTATAAGCGCCTCTTTTCAAAGATAAGGAAGAGTTTTTCCAGGAAAGAAGTCGTTTCTCTCTATCTTCTTTGGAAAGCCCGACCATCGAGGTGAAAGAAAAATCCAAAGCAAGAGAAACGAGAGAAGAGCCAGGCAAGAATGCCAATAATTTCAAAACGGATTCCGTATCGATCGGATAAGGATGACCATAGATATACTTATCCGCAGCCACTCCTAAATCGAATCCCTGGATTGGATTTCCTACTAGGAAAACTTCTTCCAAAGATTTGAAAGCGAGATATTCAGAATCACTCAATCCATGCAGCTTAGGAATAGATCCAGGTTTGCAGGAAGCTTGAGGAACTAGGATGGCCGATATGGCCGCCGTTTTGAACAAAAACTTTAGAAAGCGACTACGAGAAACTTTCTCATCCAGAAACGATTCCAATTCTAACTCCTAAACTTTGTTCGAAAAAACAAAGTTTGCCGTAACGAATGTTCTGGAATATGTTCGACTTTGTCTATCCTTTCTTTTGGAATTTTTTCATCTTCACGTAAATTTTGATTTCTTCAAAATCAATTCTATCCAATTCAACAGGGAAGGTTTCACCTAATGAATATTGTTTGGTATATTTTTTAGAATAGAATGTGAAATCTGTCTCTGCTTGTAACTCACCTTCGTCAGTGAATTCTATCGCAGGGATGATTGCTTCCACCGGAGGATTATTCAATTCCACAAATGCAACTGCCGCTTTGAATCCTACAAGAGTCGCAGTAAATTCTTTGATTCCTGTTTTTTCCAAGAACCTACAAGCCTTGAGTTTATAATAATCCCTTTCAGAATCAGTTGCCTTTCTTTCTTCATGAGAAGTATGAAGGCCCATAACTTTGATATCTTCTTCAGAATAAGGTTCTTCGTCGGAGACAAGGATACTTTCTAAAACCCTATGACAAACCAAATCTGGATAACGACGTATAGGAGAAGTGAAATGACAATAGTCTTTGAAACCTAATCCCCAATGCCCCAGATATTCTCCTGAATAATAAGCCTGCATAAAACTTCTCAAAAGAGAAATATTAAACAAACGCTCTGAAGGGCTTCCTTCGATCACTTGTAGAACATGTCGAATGGATTCGTACTTTGTGTCTTGTAGTTGGGCATTAACCCCATTCAAGCTTAAGAACGAATTCAACATTTCTAGTTTTTCTACATCCATCGGTTCATGGACACGATATAGAGTAGGTCTTTCTTTTTTGCGAATGAACTCTGCCACTTTAATGTTTGCAGAGAGCATAAATTCTTCGATCAATATATGAGCCTGGAGCCTGTCCACAGGTTTGATCTCAACTACATTATGTTCTGAGTCAGTGACTACCTTTGTCTCTTTTAGATTCAGATCCACTCTTCCGGAATTGAGTCTTCTTTTTCTGAGAATGTCCGCAAATTTCATCATTTGGAAAATCCAATTATTCGGATCTCCGGCTTTGATCTCTTCTTCTGCTCGATTATAAGTGTATCTTTCTTCTACTTTAATGATGGATTTGTAAAACTTAGCATGGAAGATTGTTCCGCTCCAATCCGCCTCCATCTCTACTGTAAATGCCAGTCGGTTTTTCTTCGCTACGAGACTACACAGATTTTCGGAAAGTTCAGGAGGAAGCATCGGGACAACTCTACTTCCCAAGTAGACGGAAGTTGCTCTAGCATATGCTTCTACATCTAGATCAGAACCTGGTTGAACATAATGGGAAACGTCTGCAATATGAACGTAAAACCGGATCTTCTTACCTTCATCTATGAAGGAAATAGCATCGTCAAAGTCCTTGGAATATTCTCCATCTATCGTAATGGATTTAAGTTCTCTCAAATCCACTCTGGAATTCCAATTGTCGACTGTGGTTTCATCCACTTCGTCGGGAAGCTCTTCCAATTTTACTTCTTCAGGATAAAGAATAGTATAATTGTACTTCATTAACATTCTCATCAGATCCGTGTCTTCTTTTGTATCCGACTCAAAACGAACAAAGTGAGCTTCGTATAGATTTTTTTCGTGATCAGAATCCTGCTTTAAAGTAACGATCAATACATCGCCTATATTGATCTCATCTTGTAGATCTTGGAGTAATGTTTTGCGGGGAAGGAAACCTTCTTTCAAATCTCCTTCCATATCCAAGAAGGTTCCGACTATAAATTTATAATCTTTCTCGGTGACCTTCATCCTGTAAAGTTCACGGCCTCTCCGAAGAACTGAGACAACTTCTCCCTCTAACTTTCCTTTGCGGCCGATACCTGTAGGAAGAATTTCCACAAGGTCACCTTGGATGGCGGAAGAAGTATACTGGCCTGGGACAAAGACTTCTGTTCCTGTAGTCAACTTTACAAAGCCGTCTCCTTTTTTACTTAGGGAGATGGTTCCACTCAAGGTTTGGTTTGGACGAACTATGATATTCTTTTTTTGGATCTCTATCAGACCTTCTTTTTCGAAGAAGATCAAAACCTCTTCCGCAGAACGTTTTTGTTCTTGGGCTTCCCATTTTTCTCTTCTAAAACCTTTTTTCTGTCCTGCGTGAGCGATGAACTTAGAGTAAATCTCTTGCATAGAGAGAACCTTTCCCGCTTTAGAACGGAAAAATTTTAGAAGTTTTCTGCCAGGTTCATTCTCTCTTTCCCAATCATGACTTCCGAACTTTCTATCGTAAAACTTTGATTTCGATCCGGGAACATGTGAATCATTTTTGTGATGTGAAGGTTTAGGAGTATATGCCTGATTCTTATTTTGATTTTCGTAAGAAGATTTCTTGTAATTTGTTTCTTCTTTTGGTGGAGAAACTTCGTCTCGAAATTCTTTTACGGATTCTTGTTTAAAAGATCTGTTTTTATCTTTTCTTTCTTTTTTAGAAGAAGGAGCCGAAACTTTTTGTTCGACCGGGAATATCTCCAGCTTTTTGGAGCGAGAAGACTTATGATCTTTTTTCTTTTTAGAAACCTTCTCCTTTGCTTCTCTAATACTTTTTCTTAGATCATTTTCATCCGATTCTTTGGATCTGGATTTTTTAGTTTCTTTGTTTTTCTCACTACTCTGGTTGATTTTCGTTTTTTTCTTTGTTTGTATTTGTTTAACCATTTTCTTTTTTTGTGTCATGTATAATATACCTTAGGCTTATCATCAGCGTAAGTTCCTCTCAGATAATTCGGAACTAATTGTAAATACGAATGATCTTCCGGTTTGGCTAATGCCTTTTTGATCTCGCCGGACTTTTCCAATATACTTGCTTCCGGCGAAGGAAGATTTTCTTTCATATTTGTTCCCGCAAAAAATTCGGGAGAATCACTGAATTTAATTCCTGTAAGATAAGAGCCTATCCTATCTTCCGGAATGGTTTCCGGAATCATATCCGGAGCAATGTCTATGGTGCCCCAATAACCTCTGGAGTCCCTTAGACCGAAATAAATTTTTCCTTGTTTCGCTTCTATTCCTACACAAACGGGTGATTCTGATTCCGCATAATATTGGCAGGAGTACAATTCTAAACTATCAATTCCCAAAACCGGAATATTCCAGATCTGTGAAAAATTACGAGCAGTTGCCACTGAGATCCGAATTCCGGTAAAAGATCCGGGGCCGGTAGCAGTAACTATTATATCAGGTTTTTCCCAATTAGAAACCTTCAAACAACTTGAAATTTCTTTTATGAGCAATAGAGAAGATTCCCTATTATGTAATTCTTTATACTCGGAAAGTTTTTCTAATTTGCCATCTTCCGTTTTAAGAAAACATCCGACTAAGATCCAAGAGTTAGTCGCATCGAAGAATAATATTTTTGTCATAAGATTTTCTCCGACTTCAGGAAGGATTCGATTTGTAGATCGGATCTTCTCCATTCTTCTCCAGAAAACTCAACCTGCAAATTTCGAGTATCTTCGTCCGCTTCTTCCAGATCGATCTTGATGCTGAATTTTCTGTCTTTAAATTCAGGCTCCGCTTTTTCCCACCATTCTATCAAAGAAATTCCTTTGCCGTTCCAATATTCTTCAAATCCCAGATCAGGAATTTCTTCGGAGGAACCGATCCGATACAGGTCAAAATGAAAGATCTCTAATGGATCTCCCAGTTGGTTTTGGATCTCGGAAAATGGATACTCATTCATCAAAGTGTAAGTAGGAGAATTTACAAATAGTTTAGATTTATCCAAGCCAGGTTTTAATTCATCCAATAGAGCTTTTACAAGTTTAGAAACGAATGTGGTTTTGCCTGAACCCATTTTTCCGGATAGAAGAAGTAGGGGAAATTTTCCTTCTTTCCAGACTTTTGCAAGAATCCCTGCGAGTTTTGATACAGGGATTTCTATAGAATCTAAGGTAAGATTTTCAAACCGTCCTAACATTCTATTTCTTAAAATAACTCTAAGACCTCTGCTTTGGGAAATCTATAGATGGAATTACAGAATTCACAGGTAACTTCGATCTGTCCTTGTTCTTCTGCGATATCCATCGCTTCTTCTTTTCCTAAATTTAGGATCAACTCTTTGATCTTCTCTTCGGAACAATCACATCTGTATTCAGGCCTTCCGGTTGCCAAGATCTCGAATTTCGTATTCCAAGAAGATTGCAAAATTTCTAATGCTTGTGAAACAGTCCCTTCGTAAACTTTGGACTTTTCCTCTTCTAGTTTTCCGGCTAATTCTCTAACTGCATCTATATGTTCCGGTTTTGCTTCCGGTAATGCTTGTAAGAATAATCCTTTGATCCTCCAATGTAGACCTTCTAATTTAATATAAGCTACTAAGAAGGAAGGAACCTGCTCCGAGTCTCTCAAATAGTTTTCAATATTTGTTTCGAAACTTTGATTTCTAAAAGGAACTATGGATTGATAAATACATTCTCCGTCCTTCCAACGGAATACTTTTAAAATTCCTAAATTTTCCTCGGAGATCTGTCCGGACTCTATATCTTCTTCCGGGCGATATCTTAGAGTTGCCTTTAATTTTCCATCACGAGTGCTATAAGCTAAAACCGAGTGTATCTCAGTATCATCATAAAATCGGATTTGAACGCTTACCTTCGTATCTTCTTTTACTAGATCCGCTAAGAAGAATGCTGCAAGCATTGTCCTTGCCAGAAGCTCCGTACCTGCATCGTCAAAACCGTGTAAGTTAGATGCTGCGGTTACTGCGTAGGAAATTTCGGCGGAGGAAAAACGAAAATGAACGTCGGGAAGAATCCCATAATGGTATATATCGTGATTTTCCATGTAATGTTTGGATTCCCGACCTTGTAGGACGAAGTTCTAATCTATTCTCCCTGAATCGTATCGAAAAGACAGTATTTTTTCCGAATTTCGATACGATTTACCGGTTTTCTTTCTGGAAAGATCTTCCCTCAAGAGAATCATCGTCTCTACCTTTTTAACATGCGAGGACCGAATGATTTTCGGAGCTGATTATTATCCTGAACAATGGACTCCCAAAGATTGGGAGGAAGATATTCGGATCATGAAGAACATGGGACTGACCAGAGTCCGTCTCGCAGAGTTTTCTTGGGCCTTAGTCGAACCTAAAGAAGGTAAATTCGATTTTTCTTTTTGGAAGAAGATGTTGGATCTCTTTCATAAACATAAAATGGATGTGATCTTAGGAACTCCAACAGCCACATTCCCACCTTGGCTTGCTAAAAAATATCCTGATGTTCTCCAAGTGAGAGATGGAGTTTTAAGAAATATAGGAACAAGAAGACAGGCATGTTTTTCTTCTCCAAATTATAGAAAAGCAGTGATTCGGGTTGTGACTAAGATGGCCCAAACATTAGGAAATCATCCTGCTGTAATCGGTTGGCAGATTGATAATGAGATCGGCCATGAAGGATCGGATATCGATCATTCTGAAACTTCTCTCAAGGCATTTCGACTTTGGTTGAAATCAAAATACAAAACGATCCAAAACCTAAATGATACCTGGGGAAATATTTTCTGGGGAGTAATCTTCAACGATTGGAATGAGATCCCTCTTCCAGGTCCTCATGTGAGTGCTGGATTTAATCCTTCTATGATCCAAGACTTTTACAGATTCCATTCGGATACTATTGTGGACTTTGTAAAATTGCAGTCTGACATTGTAAGAAAATTTTCTCCCAATAGAAAGCTTACTACGAATTTATATCCGAGTCCTTTTCTTCCTGTGATCGATATGAGCGAATTATTCACCCATTTGGATTACGTTTCTTGGGATAATTATCCTACCTGGGGAGACCAAGAAGAACCTTTTCCTCATCCATTTATCTCTGCGATGCATCAGTACAATCGAGGTTTAAAAGATCTTCCTTTTACTGTGATGGAACAAATTTCAGGATTCCAAGGACATGATACTTTAGGTTATCTTCCTGCGCCTGGTCAGATTCAACTTTGGATGAAACAAGCGATCGTCCAAGGTGCAGAACAAATCGTATTTTTCAGATATAGAACCGCAAGATTCGGCCAAGAACAACTCTGCTATGGAATTTTGGATCACGACAAATCTCTAACAGATAGATACTTAGAATTACAAAAAGGAATTTCTGAGATCTTACCGGAAGTTAAAGATTTTGCTTCGGAACATTTTCCTGCAGAAGTGGCCGTCCTTCATGATATAGAGAATGCAAGGAATTTCAAACACCAACCGATCTCTTCCGGTTTAAAACATAGTCCTGTGCCATTCGCACAAGTTGGCTACGATATCGAGATGGCCACTTGGTTTGCAGGTTTGAATATTCTGAACGTAAACACTCATTTCCTACCTATCTCAAAGGCTGACTTCTCCAAATATAAAGTATTGGTTCTTCCCCTTTATGCAATGGTGGATGATTCTATTGTTAAAAAAATAGAGCAATTCGTTAGAGAGGGAGGTGTTTTAGTTTTAGGATACAGAGCAGGGTTGAAGGACAAAAACTCTTGGATGTTGGATTCTCAGGTGCCTGGTCCATTCTCCGAAATGGCTGGAGTCAAAGTAAGAAAGTTCGAAGCAGTCGGAAATCGAAACGTTAAGTTCCGATTCAGGGTCTTACCGGGAACTTGTTCCAAAATTTGTGAGATCCTGGAACCTACGACAGCCAAGGTTTGGGCAAGATATTCTGATAATAAGAAATTTTATAAAGGAAAACCTGTCATAACTTGTAATCGATTCGGAAAAGGATCTGTCGTATACGTTGGAGCGAGTCTGAGTCCGATCTCGTTTATGCTATTGTATAGAAGAACCCTAAGAATGGCAGGTATCCCATTTACTTTTTACGGCCCAACAGTGGAGCGCAGTTTTAGAAAGGGAAAGTCCAAAGACTACGAAATTTTTATCAATCATTCCGGTAAGAAGACTCTTGCCGGTTTCAAGCTACTCAAACCGTATGAGGTGAGGATTCTGACTAAAACGAAAAAATGAAGCTGAATGAAGTTAAAGAATTAAACAAGCTCTTGCAGAATCATTCGAATGGAAGAAACAAGGAACATTCCGTATACGTGGATAACCTTCATACTTCATTTGTTGAATTCGAAGAAAAGTTTATTCTACCTTCTACTTCCGTTTTCGAAATAGAGTTTAGCGCAGCAGAAAGTTTTCTAAAATCACTGATTCAACTAGCTCCCGAGTTAGTTTCGGATTCCCTTGTTCTTCCTGAACCCAGACCTAAAAGAGATATTGATCGTTTGTTTCTGATCAAACCATTCTATACGGAAGGAGAAATGTTCAGAGAAAATTCTCCGGAAATATGGAGAGAGAAACTTCCTCCATTTGCAATCGTTACTAGTTTTCATGTGATGCATCTTGGTGGAGCTCCCAAGGAAGATATTTATGCGCAAGCTTCTCAGGGAAAAACTATGTCCGTTTACACTAATAGAGCTTATTTTTCCTCTCGAGTGATCCCGTTGGATTCTCTAACAGTCTTAGAAGATGCAGTAATAGACTTCACAGCAAAAAAGTACGAAGAGTCCGACTTCATGGTTCAGATCTCCAGAGACACGTTCGAAGGAGTTAGGCATACATATTCCGAAATCTTTGACGAGGTGGATTATTCAAAGCAGGTAAGCTTTATCCATGAGTCTTTAGGGATTACTCCTGCAGATTGGTCCCTTGGAAAAATTTTCGCTCCTTTAGCGGTAGAATATCTTACATTGACGGCCAGGTTTCTGGACCCCTCCCTAGATAGGATCGCAAAGGATTTCAATTCGTTTCACCAAGTAGTTGATCTTTTGTTAAGACCAGGCAGCATGACCTTAGAAGAATCTGCCCGAAATTCATTCTTCGCTTGGCTCCGATCTCATAAGTCGGAGAGGATCATTTCCCCATCGGGAAACATGGCTTGGAAAATTTTACGGGTATAAAGGACATAAGCCCGAACATGGAATCCTTAGCACCTCCCATAGATTTCCCTCTTGAAGAAGTGAAAAAGAGAGTGAAATCAGTCCAATCCGTATCCGGGCTTATACTGGAATCCGCTCGTAAACTCCAAAAGGAGATCCGAGTCTTCGGGATAGTAAGTGACTCCGAAGAAAAAGACCGCATTCATAAAGCGGACGAATTGATGGGAAAATTCCTGATCGATTTTATCCGACAAAACTTTCCAAACGACTCAATCATTTCGGAAGATTATTTCAAACACGAAGGAAGTAATTCATTCCGTTGGGTTTTGGACCCTATCGATGGATCCATGAACTTTGTAAGAGGTATTCCTCTTTATTGTGTATCAGTAGGTTTGGAGCATAGAGAAACTCCTGTTGCTGGAGTTGTATTTGCACCTGAGTTGGATACGCGTTACTCTGCAATTTTAAGCCAAGGTGCTTTCAAGAATGGACTCAGGATCGATGTCTCTAATACGGATGCACTTGCAAGATCTCTTTTGGTATCCAGTTTTCCTACAAACAGAAAGGAAATTTTAAACGAGGTCATCTCCGATATCACTGCGTTCATCAGCTGCGGTAGATCCATGAGAAGGACCGGTTCTTTTGTTTTAGATACATGTTGGGTGGCAGAAGGTGTTCTCGACGGGATCTGGGAGAAGGGTGTAAAACTCTGGGATACTGTAGCAAGCTCTGTGATCTTAACGGAAGCAGGCGGGAAACTTACTGACTTTCAAGGAAAACACTTCTTATCAGGACAGGCAGAAGTAGTAGCTTCTAATGGAAGGATCCATAAGCAGATCATCGACATTCTTCGAAATGTTCGGCTCTCTATCGGAAGAAATTAATTTGAATCGCTGCGACTTACCGCCGCAGCTAACAAAGATCTTACTGTTTCAAAAACTCTTCTAAAGATTTTATCTGAGCTTCCGTAAAATTAAAACGGGTCATTGCTGTACTTTGGCGTTTTGGAACATATCCTGGAGGATATTCTCCTCTCATTCTTGCTTCCAATAATTCATAAGAAGAATTTCCCACCGAAGGCCCGACAGCTCCGTCCAGTTTAGGATTGGCATTATGACAAGCTAGACAGTTTGCCATGTATAATCCTCTACCGGCTTCTGCTTCCGGAGAAAGCGGTTTGGATTCTTTACATAAAGAGAATACTGCCGCGAAAAATACTAAGAGTAGAAAGCTAAAAAAAGAAAGGCGGTGATTACCGCCCTTCTCGCTTCCACTCCGATTGATTTGGAATGGATTCATTCAATATTCCTTAAGCAGTTAAAAGAACTTCCATCAGAACATAAGTAACCAAAGCAAAGATCACTCCGCTAGTAATTACCGCTTTTACGGTTTTGATCGGTTTAACAGTAGGACCGTTTTGGTCTGCTCTTAAAGCATTCACTTCGAAGATCACAATCAAAAGTACGATAATTCCAAGGAAAATTCTCAACTTCTCCGGGCTATAGTTAATAGGAAGGTTACGAGCCGCTCCCATTGCAAATAGCATTGGAATAGAGAAGAAGGTGTTAGTTCTAGAAGCTACAAAAGCGCGGTTAGCGTTAGGAGCAGGATCTACAGTAGTCTCTCCTTTAGCTTTTGCGATAACAACTTTTTGATTCGGCCAGATAACGAACCAAACGTTCGCCCACATTACCGTTCCGAAAAGTGCACCTACTAGAATTACTACGACCCATTGGGAATTATGCGGAATACCTTGCGCTCCGAGTGCGATAGCGATCATCGCAAGACCGGATAAGAAGGTAAACATTGCGCCCCAACGGAACCACCATAATGCGCGTGGAACTAATTTCTGAGTTGCGTTCTTCTTTGTATCCGCATCGGTTTCGTTGAAGAAAGGACCTTGTACAAAGTTGAAATAGTACAACATTCCGATCCAGGTTACCCCAGATAAAAAGTGAATGTACTTAACTAAGTAATAAAGCCCGTTCGTGGTGGTAAACAGGGTTAATTCCATGATTCCTCCGAACACAGTTCTAAAAATATTATTCGGTCGTTAACCGAATCCGATTAGGATTATTTGTGAAAGAGGTCCAGTCAAGCAGTTTTGGAAAGTTTCTAAATTGGTTTTACGAACTTCAAGTTTACTTGAAGTTTTGAGGATCATTTACCTCTTAAATCTAATACGATATTTTTTCCGAGCTCAGTGAAAAAAGAAGGCTCATCGTCTTCGTCACTCGACTTGAAAGGAAGAAAACGATCTCTAAAAATTTCAGACTCGGTAGTAAGCAGAACCTTGGTTTTATTCCCGTTACGTTTGGTTTTATTTTCGAAACGTGTCCCACCTTTGCCGTCAGACCCTTCTACCAAAAGTTTAAAACTTCCTTCAGCATATTCATCCATATTTCCAGGAATAAAGAAATTCACGGCTCCGGGAGGAAAGATAGAAAGGAATCTACCTCCTATCGTAGTTTCGGGAATTTTACTATAGTATCCATTGACAGTATCCGTATTACCGGAGCGATTGAACTTAAGCGTATATCCTAATCCTCGAATATCAATTTTTAATCCGAAAACATTGATGAACATATATGTCCTAAGATGTAAGGTTTTGGGAGAAGACCAATATCCTTTAGGAGATTCAGGAATTCCTAATATAATTTTTTTTCCTTCATTATAGAATTCCCAACCTTTAGTAAAACCTCCCGATTGGAACAACTGAAATCTGAAAGAAACCTGACCCAAACGTTTATTCCATTTTTTATACGCAATCGGGAATTGTTCCTTCATTCTTTCTGAAAGTGTATACATCAGAAAGAGTTCTCCATTCTCTCTTTTAATCTCACAATCGAATTGATGACATAAAAATTTCTGAAGAGACGAATGTTCCGAAACTTGATTCGGTTCCGCTTTACGCAGATGTTGGATTGTCTCTTCTATCATTGGGAACACGTCGAATACACTCACTTCAGGAGAAAGCATTTCGACTGTTCGAGTGATCTTATATATTGGTTTTGTATAAAATTCCGTAGGTTCTGTTTTTACAAAGATAGAATACGGACTTTCGGGAAATACGGACAGAGGAGAATCTGATAATTCTTTTCGAAATCGGCCGCCATTCTCGCTTAAGCGAAAAGAAAGAGCAAGATAACCATCCTTCTTGTAAAACTTTTCCTCTGAATCCGCTTCCGGATTTCCGTATAAAATCCCACGAACTGGATCATCTTTAAATTCAGTTTGGATAAAATCTTGGTATTTAAAATATCTTTCGAAGTAATCCGCTACGTGAGGATTCTTTTTTACGCATCCAAAGAAAGGAAGAAGTAGCAAAAGTGAAAGATAATAAGAGATACTTTTGTTCATTTTACTTTCCACTTCGGACTAGTTTATAAAGTTCGGAAACTTTTGTATCATCCACAGATTCAAAATACTCTTTGTGGATAAGTACACCTTTGGGAGAATATACTCTTAAGAAAGATTTTCCTTCTACCAAGCCACTGGATAGAGTCCCTTTCTTATCCAACAAAATACTTTCATAATCTTTTTCCTTTTCTTGGAGAATATAATCAAAAACAGCGGATGGTGCTTTTTTTAAATTCAGATAAGCGGAGAAGATAACGTGGTCCTCGTCTTTTAATAATGTCTGCATCTTCCAGTAAATTTTGCGCCCATGTTTTCTACATAGGACAATGTCTTTGAAGCCACAACCGAGTAAAAAGTAAGTATTTCCTTTTGCAGTTGATGAGCTGAAAACTATTCCTTTTTGGTCGGCCAATTTAAAATCCGGAAGTTTTTCCTTTTCCTCGGCGCTTAATCCGAAAGTCGAGAAAATCAAAACTATAGAAACGATCCCGACCTTATACTTCATGTTTTAGAATTTCCTATTTGAATGAGGTTAAATTCGGATTACAAAACCGAGCAAACATCAGACAGGAGAAGGTTTTATACGTTCCCTAAATTTGAGAAGAATAGATTGAAATTGGAAATTATTTTCTATGAAGCCTGAAAATCCCGTCCCAATCTCCCGGAGGATCCTGGCCTAGGATCATTTTGGTTCTTTTAGCATACAGTTTTACGATATTATCCGTAGGCTTTTCTTTATATAATTCCTTAAAGATAGAGAAAGCATTCTTGAATTGCCCCGCTTTATAGAGGGCGATCCCTTCATTCAGCTTCATTTTGGAGCCTTCTTTCCAATCCACTGATTCAGGTTCATCTGCTTGAAAAACTTCGTATAAGATAACCGGTTGGGTTTTGCCCTTTACGATAACTGTATCGATCTCTCTTGCCATAACGTCCGAAAGTAAATTCAAACGTAGGAAAGTATGATGGGTCACTAGAATTTTACTTTTATAAAAACCGGAAAGACTTTGGACTCGTGAAGATAAATTAACAGTGTCACCTACAACAGTAGTATCAATTCTCCTCTCGCTACCTACCGTTCCCAAGATCAAAGGTCCGGTGTTCACACCAATTCCTAAATCCGCTCCTATGCCAATCCCATCATTTAGAGATTCTACGTAACGAACCATATCAATCGCAGACTGAAGAGCATTGTCTGCAGAATTAAAATTTTCCTTCTCCGCTCTGTCGCTATGATCGGAGAATAATGCCATGATCGCATCTCCGATGTATTTATCCACGAAGCCTGCATTCTTAAATATGATATCTTCAAATGCGGAAAAGTATCTATTCAGATATTTAATATTCTCATCAGGACTCAACTTCTCGGAAACGGAAGTATAACCTCTTAAGTCGGCAAAGAATACAGACATCGTCTTTTCTTTAGAGTCACCTATCTTGATCTCAACAGGACTTTCTCTATCTAATATAGAAATAAATTCGGAAGGTACGAATCTGTAAAATGCATCTCTTTGTTTTGAGATCTCCAGGTTAAGAGCCTGAGATTGTTTGTACAAACTCACATATCTGGAAACTAAAAGACTAATGATCACAAGAATGAAAACGGAGAAGGAGATCTTAAAGAAAGGATAATGGAACCCTGCGATCTTAGTCATTGCATCTATCGTATCCCAAAGTCCGAAAAGACCACAAACCCCGATACCGACTGCGAGTTTAACAGAGTCAGGTTTTTTCAAACGGATCGCATTTGCGGAGAAGAAGATCACATACAAGAGCATCAAAAACAGAAGAACTTGAAAAACAGTCAGATTCGGAAGAACGTATTTATAAGGCAGAAACCAGTTCGTTAAAAATAGGATCCCGCTTAAAACGCAGAATGTACGAATGATCCAAAACTTTCCTTCCTTTTGGTAAAAGAAGTCTTTCGCAAAAAGCATAAAGATAGGGACCATTGGAATGAGTGCCGAAATTTCTCCCCTAAAGAAAAATTCAGTATCCGGGCCACCAGGAAAATTTATGAATTTATTATATATATGAAAGGTGGTAAAATAAAAATATACGGAAGAAAATAAGGAGAAAAGCCCAAAATACAGATAATAAATATCCTGTTTTCTAGTTACGAAGAACAGAACATGATAGAAACCGAATATAAAGTAAATCCCGAAAAGGAATATATCAAAGTATTCTGAGCTAGAGTTATAAATTTCCTCTAAGGAAGATATCCTGAAATTTTTGGGATGATAGAATCCGAAATGATCGTTTGCCTTTATAGGATTGCTGTCCGCCATTCCCATAAAACGGATTTTCAGATCGTTTTTACCCTGCTTTAAAATTCCATGATGAAGTGGAATGATCAGTCCTTTTACGGAACGGTTTTTAGTAAGTTGGCCTTCCGTAGGCTCGTACCATTCTTCTCTTACTAAAATTCCATTCAGAAAAATTTTCCAGTTCTCTCCAATATCGGAAATATAGAGACCAGCCGGGATCTTAAGTAAGTCGTCCGTTTTATCCAAATTAAATTCAGTTTTGATCTCAACCTGGTGGAGGCCTGAATCCATTGGGATCTGGAAAAGACTATTGAATGTCCAAGGTAAAGTAGGAAGAGGAGTCCAATCTTCAGAACTAGCTTCTTGCTTTTTGTTTTTAAGTTCTGTTTTCTTTTCGTTTGGAGTTTCAGGTATAAGTCTTCCGGTCCATTCCAGTTCGGAAAAGTCTATCTTTCTAACAGGTTTGGTATCGGAAATACAACCAAACTGGGAAACCAGTAAAGTTACGCAGATCCAGAATACAAATCGTTTGTGAGATATATGGTCCAGGTTCGGACCTCACATAACGAGTTCGTCTTCGCCAGCACGTGCGACTACGATGTCTCCGGATTCTTCCAGCTTACGTATAATATTAACGATTTTTTGCTGAGCGTCTTCCACGTCTTTAATACGAATAGGTCCCATGAAGTCCATATCCTCTCGGAGTAGGTTCGCGGCACGTTTGGACATGTTCTTGAAGATCTTTTCCTGAACTTCTGTATCCACAGATTTGAGAGCTTTTGCAAGGTCTGAGTTGTCTACTTCTCTCAATACTTTTTGGATCGCGCGGTCGTCGAGTAGTACGATATCCTCGAATACGAACATCCTCTTTTTGATCTCTTCCGCGAGTTCCGGATCTTCTTCTTCCAGAGCTTCAATGATTGTTTTCTCAGTTCCCCTATCCACAAGGTTCAAAATTTCTACGACTGAATCGATACCACCGGCAGAGGTATAATCCTCACTCGCCAATGTAGAAAGTTTTCTTTCTAATACCCTTTCTACTTCTCGAAGAACGTCCGGAGAAACCCGGTCCATAGTGGCGATCCTCTTAGCAACTTCTGCTTGGATTGTGTGTGGCAATCCGGACAGAATGCTAGATGCTTTTTGAGGATCTAAATAAGATAAAATTAATGCGATTGTTTGAGGGTGCTCATTCTGGATAAAGTTTAATAAGTGCTGAGGGTCAGTTCTACGAATAAAGTCGAAAGGACGAACTTGCAAGCTCGAAGTAAGTCGGTTGATAATATCGATCGCTTTCTGGTTACCTAGAGCTTTCTCTAATAATCCCCTAGCGAAGTCGATACCTCCGTTCGAGATGAATTCCTGAGCCATCATAAGCTCGTTGAATTCTACGAGAACCTTCTCCTTATCCTCCGGAGTGATCTTATCTAAACGTGCGATCTCGAACGTGATCTGTTCGATCTCGTCTTCACGTAAATGTTTGAAAATTTCCGAAGATACGTCGGACCCTACGGCGATTAGAAAAATGGCCGCTTTTTGTCTTCCGGTTAGAGAGGTCTTTTTATTCAGCACTTTGAGCGCGTCCTAAGGAATACTATCGGCAAAACTTTCCATTTTCAAGGTAAAGTTTTTTTGTCGGTTCCTACTTGCAAAGACGACATAAATTCCGAATTTGGGAAGGGAAAGCCTTGTAGGAGATCCAACCGTGAAGTTAAAAGTGTACGAATACAAAAATTGCAGCACATGCAGAAACGCCCTAAAATTCCTGGAAAGTAAAAAGGTAGACTTCGACAAGAAAGCAATCCGGGAAACCCCGCCAACGAAAGCAGAACTCAAAAAGATGCTGGGATATGTGGGCGGAGAATCTAAAAAATTATTCAATACTTCCGGTGGAGATTACAAGGAACTGGGCCTTAAGGACAAACTCTCCAAAATGAGCCTGGACGAGCAGTTCGAACTACTTTCCGGGAACGGAAACCTGGTCAAAAGGCCTTTTGTATTAGGAGAAAATTTCGGACTAGTAGGTTTTAAGGAAGAAGAATGGAAGGCCGCTTTAAAAACTAAATAGGCCTTCCTCATCGATTATCTTCCTACAGAGCCCATGCTGGAAGCCGGATAACGTAATCCGGCTGCAGCATCTTTAGGAGCGACTGAATTGATCCTGTCTAAATCTTCTTTGGATAATTTGACAGAACTTCCTCCAATATTCTCTTCCAGATATTTGCGTCTTTTGGTACCAGCGATCGGAACTATATCTTGTCCCTGAGCGAGAACCCAAGCTAGAGCAAGCTGACCGGCAGTAACAGATTTTTCGTTAGCGATCTCTTTTATCTTAGCAACCAACTCTAAATTTTTTTGGAAATTCTCTCCTTGGAAGCGAGGTGAGTTTCTTCTAAAATCGTTTGGATCCAGATCTTCAAATTTTTGGATCTGCCCTGTTAAAAATCCACGGCCGAGAGGACTATAAGCTACAAATCCAATTCCAAGATCTCTACAGGTTTGTAAGATACCATCTTCCGGATCTCTTGTCCAAAGAGAATATTCAGTCTGTAATGCGGAAATTGGATGAACCTTTGCAGCTCTTTTGATTGTATCAATTCCCGCTTCGGAAAGTCCTATATACTTTACTTTTCCCTGTTTCACTAGATCCGCCATTGCTCCTACTGTTTCTTCGATAGGAGTATCCGGATCTACCCTGTGTTGGTAATATAAATCGATCGTATCAACGCCTAAACGTTTCAAACTTCCTTCACAGGCCGCTTTTACATATTCGGGTTTTCCGTTGTATCCTCTTTTGTAAGGATCGTTAGGATCTCTCATGATCCCGAACTTAGTTGCGATCACTACCTGGTCTCTTTTTCCTTTGATCGCTTTTCCTAAAAGTTCTTCATTGATATGAGGGCCATACATATCTGCCGTGTCGAATAATGTAACTCCCAACTCTATCGCACGATGTATAGTTGCAATGGATTCTGCATCATCCGTCTTTCCGTAAAAATCAGACATTCCCATACAACCCAATCCTTGTTCGGATACGAGTGGGCCTATCTTTCCCAATTGTCTTTTCTGCATGATTGCCTCCAGAGATTATAATGAGTTGATCTTTTCCATTCCTTTGCCTTCTCTCAAGATGGAAATTCCATCTCCTGTGCAGTCAAGAATGGTAGATAATTCGAGTTCTAGAATTCCTCCATCTAAGATCCCATCCACTTTGTTACCGTATTCTTTTTCGATCATGTCCACATCGGTCACGAACTCATCCTTGAAAAATACGGAAGTAGAAGTAAGAGGATTCGGATGGAGCTCCAACAAAGTCTGCAGATATTTTGAATCAGGAATTCTTATCCCGATATTCTTATCTTTTTGATTCGAGAAAGAAACTCTAGGAAGATGTTTATTCGCCTTAACTACGAATGTGTAAGGTCCAGGAGTAATTCTTTTCATCAAACGGAACGCTTCGTTGGAAAGTTGTTCCATATAGTTAGATGCAGTAGAGATGTCCGCGCAAAGAAGAGACAGAGGTTGGTTCTTAGAAATGTTTTTCAGTTTGTATAATTTTTCTACTCCAGCATGAGACTGTGAGTCCGCTATCAAACCGTAAACTGTATCCGTAGGAAATACATACACCCCTCCCTCGGATAATTTTTTGGAAATTTGTCCGAGGATCCTCTTTTCAGGATTCTGGGGATGTAATTCTAATATCATATACCGGAAGTAACACCTCCGTCCACGACGATAGTCTGACCGGTAACATAAGCCGCTGCATCGGAAGCTAAGAAGACTGCTGCTCCGGCAAGATCTTCCGGTCTGCCTAATCTAGACATTGGGATCCTTGCTTTCATTTGCTCCAATACTTCGGGTCTTTCTTTGATCATCTCCGTCATGTCCGTATCTATAAATCCCGGACAGATCGCGTTCACCCTGTATCCGGAACCTGCCCATTCTACCGCGAGGGCCTTGGTCATATTAATTACCGCACCTTTTGTTCCGCAATATACGGACGCAAATTTAGTGCCGACCATACCTAGGACTGAGGCGATATTGATAATGTTCCCGCCTTTTTTCTTATGTATTTTATAGTATGCCTGACTCGCACGGAACACTCCCACAAAATTGGTTTGTGTCACATTTTGTATGTCTTCTTCTTTAAAAAATCCGGCAGGTAGATTGGTGGCTACTCCCGCATTATTTACAAGCACATCCAACTTGCCGTGTTTTTTGCTCAATGTTTCAATGATAGAATCCATTGCTCCAGGTTGGCGAATATCAGCCGCGAATGCTTCGATGCCAGATCCTTCTAAACGTTTGATGGACTCGGCAGAAGATCCGGTTCCATATACCGTTGCACCTGCATCCAAAAATCCCTGAGCGATCTGTCTTCCGATTCCTCTGGTTGCTCCCGTTACTAATACTGATTTACCTGTTAAATCGAATACGTTTTTCAAAATTCTCCTCCCTTGTCTGTAGTTTTAGGTTCCGAATAATACACTTTAGGTTTGCTGCCTTCTTGCAATACGCCGCAAGGATGTTTGGATCTATCTTTGTCGGATCTTCTTCCTGCGGAAATATCATATCTTTCGAATAATTTTTTAGAATCTATTCTCATGTTATTTCCGTAATCCGTATTGGTCGCTTTGATCTTTTCCTTTTTCTTAGGCAGAGGTTCCGTAGGATCGTTAGGCTCTTTTTCCTGTTTGGCTTCTTCTTCTATCTTATAATCGTTTTTTAATACTCCACGATCTATATAATGAGAATATCCTTCGTATTCTTCATGAAATGGATCGCAATCGGAAAGATCCGGATTCACTACGATCTTGTCGCAGAATAGATCAAACCAATCACAGGTGTTTTCAAAAGTATGATTCTTAAAATTTTGTAGATTGAAACCTCTACAAGAAACTGAAGAAAGAAAGAATAGAAGGAAGATAATTTTAGATAATTTCATACTCTATTCTTATATTCGGAAAGAAAATCCGAAAGGCCCTTACTTTTTACCTTCGCCGCTCGTTGGCGAGTTCGTCGTGCCTGCATTGTTCTTACCGTCACCTGGTTTTTTGCCAGTTCTGGATTGGTATACACTTATGATTGCCTGTTTTTCTTTTTGGCGATTTTTCTCTTCTGATTCATTCAATACTTCCAAACAATCGTCCCAGTATTTTACTTCTTCAGGAGTTAAATAGTCTGTTTCTAAAACTTTGTTTTTACTCAACTTTTCTTCCGATTCCAACTTTCCTTCTTTGGATTTTTCCAAAAGGATTTTAGCTTTATATAGTTGTAACAGACCTTGTTTTGCAAAATATAAATTCTGTCCTTGGTTCCCAATCTCTCTTTCTAATTTAGCCGCCTGCCAAGTATCCCTATAGATCTGAAGATGTTTTTCCATTACAGGGATGTATTGTTTTCCCGGAGCTTCCGTATTCAGTTTCAGATCTACAACCTTAGGCTGGATATCTTTCTCCAATGCGTCGGAACGATTGAACACTTCTTTTGCCTGAGCTTCTGCAAGTTGATCCAATTTTGTTTTTAAAGTTTGGAACTGGTTTCCTGCTGGTTCCCATTCTCCTCTTTGAAAAGAAGATTCTGCCTTTGAATAATCCGCAAGGGATGTGTCCCAGTCCGCCTTCTTCCCAAAATTTAAAAGACTAGTCCTAAGATATCTTAAAGACACCCAAGATTTTTTACGCAAAGAATAAGCTCTGGATTTTGGATCCACATTCGAGTTAGTCGGTTTGGTCTCCGGACTATCACTAGGGGCAACTTTTTTAGCTTCTTGGGAATAAGAAGAAGTGAAAGCCACGAGTGAGACAAGAATTACCGAAACTAGAGTGCGTATAGAGAAGAATGATCTAAGAAATAATTTCATTGGTTCGATCCGTGCGAACATTGATACTGGGAAAAGGAGTGTCTGGCAAGGCTTTTCTTTCAGGATGGATATATGCTTATTCTGAGATCCCAATCTCCTCGAAGAAAAGAGATCTTACAATCCTTAGGATTACATTTCCAAATCCTACCTTTGCCCATAGACGAAACTAGTCTTCACCAAGAAACACCCGTTAGTTATTTGGAAAGAGTAACCTTAGCAAAACTTGGACCGAAGCCGGAGATCGCGGAAGAAGTCATCCTAGCGTCGGATACTATAGTCGTTTTTCAAAATAAGATACTGCAAAAACCTGCAGATGAATCAGAAGCATTTTCTATGATCTCCGAACTTTCCGGAAAAACACATCAGGTCTTTTCTGGCCTAGGGATCATGACTAAGGATGAAAAAATTTTCAATTACGATGTTTCGGAAGTAGAATTCCATCCTTGGAACAAATCTGAAATTTTAGAATATATTAAAATTTGCAAACCGTATGATAAAGCAGGATCATATGGGATCCAAGATCCGAATTCGCCTGCGAAAAATTTCCAAGGATCTTATTCGAATATCTTAGGATTTCCGATCCGTAAATTTTTCTTATACCATACTCTTTGGAGTAGGTTTCTTTGATTATTTATTTGAGAAGAAGGAGAATTAAACGTAAAGATCTAGGAATCGACCTTTAGATGCAGAAGATTCTTGAGGTGTAGAACTTCCTTCTGGGCCATAAAGTTTTAGAGATTTTCCTAAATCCGAAAAATCCCTTTGGCGAATTGGCTCAATTGCAGGAACCCTAGACTGATTCAAAATCGGCTTGATATAAGTAAGATAATCTTCTTGAGCAGAAATTCTCTGTACGCCGTCGCTGATTCTCATTTGGCTTAAACCTATCTAAAAGATCGGAAAAATCTCAGATCTACTTTAGAAAAAGAATCGGATCATCCGCTTGACTCTCACGCAAATTCTTCCAAAATGATTTCCGTGGCCGATACCAAAGTTTCGAATTCCTACGATAATCTGATCGATTTTCTGCATAAGACCAAGCCTAGCCTGGAGTCTTTGCCTCAGATCCTATTTGTAGTCTCTCAGGATTCATACGAATTCGGCGTGGTTAGCGATCTATACAAGACAGCTTATAAAAAAAGTGCAGATCCTTATGAGATCGTAGTTTTCGTTGCTGAGCCAGGTGATCTAGATAATTTTCAGAACGAAGCCGGAAACCTGGACATGTTCGCGGCACAGAAATTATTTATAATCAAGTCTGGTGTTACATTCTTCAAACCTTGGCTGGGAAAAACAAAATCTAAAACTTCTCCCAAATCTTTTTCAGTTCCTGAAACGGTAAGAATTTTAATCCATTATGATCATTGGGATCTTCCTAAAGAACTCATCTCCATATTCGGAGACAAAGTTTCTCATTTTAAATCTTCTAAAATATTTCCCGATAAAAGAAAAGAAGCCTTTTTAAGAGCCTCCAAAGAAGTAGAAGTCAAATTAGACGATGAAGCGGAAGAAGAATTTTTACTCAAAGTAAATCCAAGTGCAGGCGCTTACTTAAAAAACTTAGAAAAACTGAAATTATACTTAGGCAAAAAAAGTTTCAATCTTGCAGATCTGAAAGAAGTATTATTCCAAAGTTCAGAATTCAGTTCTTCCGAGATCGTGGATTATTTTTTCGAAAAGGATTACGGAAGATTTTCCAGAGAATTCTCGAAATTCAAGATAGGGAAGGACTCACTTCTTATTTTTCTTTCTTTAGTGAAAGACCATCTGGATAAATTAAGAATTTATAAAATTATTCTGAGAATGTACGACAAGGTTCTGAGTGAAAAAGAACAATCTGACTTACTTGGAATTGGAGCTTACTCTCCAGCTCGAAAGAATCATACTTTCAAAAGACTTAGAAAAGAAAGTTCTGCTTTTAACGATCTGGAAATTAAGGAACTATACGAATTCTTATTGGAAATGAACCAAAAGATCAAAACAGGTTCCGAAAAAGAAGAAACAGTATATTACTTCTTCAGGAAGATGGAAGATTTTTTCCATCCTCGGAATCGAACAGTTCGAACTCGGTGATCTTTCTATAAATCGTTCTTTCAGAAATCCCTAATATTCTAGCGGCCTTTTCTCTATTCCCATTTACTAAGATCAAATTCCGTCTGATAATTTCCCTTTCATAATCTCTGAGTGGAATTCCGGTACGAACAGTAAGATTATCATTCTGTTTATATCCTGTTTCGAATAATTCAGGAGGAAGATGTTTTGTATCTAGTGTCTTCACATTATGCATGGAGACCATTGCTTCCAAAAGATTTTTTAACTGATGAAGATTGCCCGGATAATCGTACTCTAATAGGAACTTTCCTAACTTTTCCGAAATTTTAATATTTTTACGATTATATCTTTTACCGATCAGATCCAGAAAGAATCGAGTCAGTGGGGGAATATCTTC
This sequence comes from Leptospira selangorensis, assembly GCF_004769405.1. Classification (NCBI taxonomy): domain Bacteria; kingdom Pseudomonadati; phylum Spirochaetota; class Leptospiria; order Leptospirales; family Leptospiraceae; genus Leptospira; species Leptospira selangorensis. The sequence continues at coordinate 141,711 of NZ_RQES01000005.1, read as the reverse complement.
CTTTCTATCTCTTAATGTAGGAATTTTAACCTGAAGGGTTTGTATCTCAGTCATTAGAGATTCTTGTAATCTACCGGACTTTACTTTTTCGGTAAGATCCGGTTCATCAGAAAGTAAGTATCTATTCTTCCCTTTTTCATTCCGTATCTTTTGTAAAAGTTGCACTTGAAAACTTGGATTCAAATTTGAGAATGCTTCTAAAAAGATCGTAACTCCGGCTTTTCCGTCTAACTTAGAAAAGATCTCGGAGGTTTCTTCTTCAGATTCGGAAACAGAAAAATCAAAGACCTGGTATTGAGGAAACCTATCCTTACAGAAGGAATGGAACAAATAACCCAAATAACTTTTTCCGGTTCCCGATTCTCCTAAAAACAAGATGGGTAGATCGGAAGTGACCGCTTGTTTCATACGATCCAAGATTTTACGGGTAGAAGGGGATAATGCGATAAAATTAGATTCTTCCATGACTCTGCTACGGCTGAGAAACTTCCAGGATCTCTCCCTTTACTAAACAATCGAATTTGAATTTTTCCGTATTTATCAGATAATTTCGAGCAACGGAAGGATCACATTCTAAAATTTTAGCAGTAGAGAAAGTATATCGTTCTAACGAATCCGGTATTACTTCGACCCCCTCAGAAGAAAAAGAGGATGAAAGAAACGTAACCGCCCACACTCCTTTTTTTCCTTCTGAAAATCCGGATATGTTTGGAACTCGGATCCAGAAAGCCTTAGACCCAGATTTGACTAAAACCTTCGGAAAATTTCCAAAATATTCTGAATTGGAAGCTTCACTTACGGAAGAAGAGAACAAAGATGCAAAATTACTGCGGACGGGCTCGGAAGTAAGGATCTTCTCCTTCTTCACTTCTTCGTAAATACTTCCTAAACTCCATGGATTTAAGAATTCTCCCAGGGAATATTTACCTGCAAACTCCACTTTTTCGAGAGAAGAATCCTCCATTTTCATTTTTGGATCAGGAGAAACGCTGCTGCTGTATAATTTTCCTTCTTTGAATACCAAAGTTTTGGAATCTCTAGGAGTTACAATTTTCTGGAAGTAGGAGACTTCTCTGAATTCCGCTCCTCTTTTTGCCGCTTCTTTATGTTCCCTACGTGCTTCCGGCCCAGCATAAGAAGAATATAGAATGGAAACTTTAGAACCGATCTGACTCAAGCCTTCAATCGCAGCTCCATATCCGCTAATTGAATTGGAGGCCTTAGCATTTGTGAGAATGCTGATCATTCTTTCCTTCTTCTTTCCTGGAGAATCTTCCGAACTTAGAATCCTTCTTAATCGAAGAAGTGCATTCGTAAGATCCTGGGTGTTAGATTTTCCTTCTGATTTAAAATCTTTCCATTGTTTGATGAACTCTGAACGACTTGATTCAGGAAAAACTTTAGAACCATTCTCACTAAAGATGACCAAACGAAATTTTGTTTCCGGTTGCCATGAGATTGCTTCTAATTGCGACATAAATTCTTTTCTTTCAGGCGCGTAAGAATAAGAAGAATCCAGAACGATGATCTGTGACTTCGCAGTTCGGACAGGTTCTCTGGAATATTCTTTTATCTTTTTCTTTGGAACCAAAGGAAAGGAATCCTTGGTCAACTTCTCCAAGGTAGCAAATAGATCCTTTCTGCCTATTATGGAGTATTCTTCCATTTTAGAAAGGTTACAATCGTATACAGAACGATCTATCCGGATCTTCTCCTCGATAGACAACTGGTCTCGAACTACATAATCCGGTTTGAGCCTGGAGCATGTTTGTTTAAATTTTTCTCTGGAGACTTGAGGGATTAGAAAATCTTTTATTTCCGGATCGGAATTCGGAGAGAGTTGTTCTTTTATCTGAAGAGAATAGATCCTAGTCGCATAGAACTGGCCTAATTTTGCTAACTCGTAAGGCTTTTCACCAGTTCCTTCCAAGGAGGCAGGAGCTTGTCCTTCCCAATTTCCAGGAAGAAATACAACTGTCGTCGCTATTGCGTCGCTAGCCGCCAGAGTTAGCAGAGCAAAAAGAAAATTTCGGAAATTTTTTGACAATTGTGCGCTGCGAATAAATATTTTTTTACCAAAAAGTTGGCTGCTTTTAAATTTAAACGTATTCATTAAAAAATGGCTTGCGGAATCCGTTTAATGGATATATTCCTCAATTCCATCTGATCAAGGAGAAAATGATGATCAAGAAAGTAATCGTTATTGCACTATCTGCTGCATTGCTTACCTATTGCGGAGCGAACACCGCTCAAAAAGATGCTACTTCCGTTGGTGACGGAGGATGGTCTTTCGAAGGCTGGGGTGGACCACCTGAGCAAAGAAACGACGGTAAAACTCCAAGAGATACCAATCCTAAAGACTATTACTACATGAAGTTTGCTTCTCGCGCATCTGCTAAGGCTGTTGCGAAAAAAAGTCTCGCTATGATGCAGTCTACTTGCCGCGAAGCTTCCCGCTTACAAGGTGCTTCCGACGTTGTTAAAAAAATGGTCGGTGAGACTGTTGAATCCGCATCCGGAGTTTCTGACGGTGAAGCAACTGCTTCCGTTATCGTTGGTACTTCTGCAGGTATCGTTAAAGGAGTAGGAGTTTACGAGTGTAAAGCTACTGGTCCAGGATCTGATCCTAAAGATATCTCTAAAGACAACTGGGAAGAATGCCAGTGTGTTATTTACGCTAAATTCCCAGGTGGACGCGACGCTCTAGTTGCTAAAGCTCAAGAAGTTGGTAAATAATATTAAGTCAGTTTGAGTTTCTACTCTAACTGAAATGGAAAACCCCGCCTCGAAAAAAGGTGGGGTTTTTTATTTTCAAGGTCTATTCGGTTGGCTGTTGTTCGGATAGAGTTAAGCCGAATTCAGTTGCGAGAGAATTTGCTGATCCTTGAAAAATATCTCCTTTTTCAAATACCGTTTTTAAAGCAGTAGTTGCGGCCTTCTTCAATTCATCCTGTTTAACGGGATCGGTAGTCTTACTCAGTTCCAATAATTTTAAACTAGCGGCTTTTAGATTTCGAACACTATCACCTAAAAGAGGATCTCTGGATATATTAGAAGAAACAGGTTGGATCCAAATATCATGCAGATTATTTAACTTTCCGCCTTTTAAGATGGAACCATTACAACGGACTTTTGAGAATTCTCCACTTGCTTCCGACTCGAAACAAGACATTCCTTTTTCTAGTTTACCTTTAGAAGGAGAAGTTAAAGAATTTTTAGCAAACGCTGTATCTCCATCTCCTACTACAAATAGGACTGCATCATAAAAGTTTTTGAGAAGTGCAAAACCTTCTTTCCCATCTACTGTTCTAAGTTTCAGATATTCTGTGACTGTTTTTTTACCTTTGGCATCCGTTACTTCGAAGGGAACAATTTCTAATCCATTAACTTCTTCGAATTCATAAACCAAAGTGACTTGGTCTGATTTCTCTCTCGTTCCGGGATTTTTGTAAATGTGCTGATCCCCTCCGGAATATTTAGTTCCTACGATCTGGGTAACCGGGGCTTCTTCTTTCTTTTTATCACATGCGAGTAATACAAGTATGGTAAATATGAGTGCGATGGCTCTCATCAAATTCCTCCTGGAAAGGAATTATCAGCTTACTTTAGAAATTCTTTGTCAATCTCAATCCTGCGGATCAAGAAACTAGGCTCAAACTGTTTTGAGCTTCGCGAAGTATTTGGATCAATTTTTCGGGATCTTCCATCTTGAGAAGTTCTAGTCGCTTAGGTTCTACTTCTTTTCTGGATTGTATATAACGCACCAAATGTTTTCGGAGAAGTATCAATCCGTACTTATCTCCAAAGGTTTCTCTCATTAGCTGTAAATGACTTAAGGTTGTGGATACTATTTCTTCGAAACTAAGATCTTCTTTTTTAATATTAGAGAATATCCAAGGGTTTCCGATGGAATTCCTACCTACCAGAACTCCGTCGACTTTGGATTCTTCTTTTCTACGGACTGCTTCTTCGTAACTACTTACGTCTCCGTTTCCGAATATTGGGACTTTTCTTTCCGATTTGATATCTGCGATGGCATCCCAATCCGCTTTTCCTGAATATCCCATTTCACGAGTTCTTCCATGAACTGAAATTGCCATCACTCCGGATTCTTCTAAGATCCTGGACACTTCCATATAATTTCTGGAAGAATCATCCCAACCTAAGCGGATCTTTGCCGTCACCGGAATATCCAGTGCCTTTCTCATTTCTTCTATTATCTTTCCTGCATACACAGGTTTGCGGAGAAGTCCCACTCCGGATCCTCTCATAGAAACATTTCGAGCAGGGCAACCCATATTCAGATCTATAATATCAGGATTTAATTCGCGGATTCTTTTTGCAGCATCAACGATGATCTCAAGTTTATTGCCGAAGATCTGAAAAGTAATCGGTCTTTCTTCTTCACGAAAACGTAATAGAGATAATGCTTTTTTAGATCCGACAGCGAGACTATCGGTGGAAACAAATTCAGTATAGGAAAAGGCAGATCCGTATCTGCGGGCCATAGTTCTAGTCGGGCTATCACTGATCCCGGCCATCGGCGACATGGCCAACCAACCGGGAATTTCGACAGAACCGATACGAATCATTTTTCCTTACTTTCACGAATCACGGTACAATCTTGGACTCTATCATTGTCCTTGATGTCCACGACTCTGACTCCTACTGCAGTTCTTCCCATTTTAGAGATCTGGTTAGCTTCCGTTCTGATAACCATTCCTTGCTGGGTGACTAAGATGATCTCATCTTCTTCTCCCACGGAACTTACCGCAACTGCCGCTCCGTTTTTCTCTCCGGTTTTTAAGAAGGTCATTCCTTTACCTCCTCTACCTTTAGTTCCGAATTCTTCGAAACCTAAACGTTTTCCATAACCGTTTTCAGAGATCACGAATAGATTATCACCTTCTACCACTTTAGAAAGTCCTACGATCGCATCTTCACTGGAGAGTCTCATTCCAGTCACACCTTGCGCGGTTCTACCTTGAGCGCGGATTGTATCCATTTCAATTCGAAGTGCAAGTCCGTTAGCTGAAAAGATCATAACGTTATCACCTTTAATAACGGAAATTACTTCTATAAGTTGGTCTCCGTCTCTTAGGCCGATCGCGATGATACCTGATTTCTTAACATTACCGAATTCAGATAATTCTACTCTTTTGATAAATCCGTTTTTGGTTACGAGTAATAGATCTTTTCCTTTGTCTTCTTCTTTGAATGTGAAGATCGCAGAAACAGTTTCATTCTCACCAAGGCCTATGATCGCTTTTAAGGATTTTCCTCTGGCTTCTTTTGAAGCTTGAGGAAGTTCGTAAGCTTTCATCATGTATACTTTTCCTGTATTGGAGAAGAACATCACATTATCGTGGGTCATGGCAGTTTTCATGATCTTGACCACGTCTTCTCTTTTCTGAGAAAGTCCCTGGATCCCTTTTCCACCGCGTCTCTGTCTTTTGAAAGTATCCAGAGGAAGTCTTTTTACGAATTGATCATAAGTAATTTGTAATACAACTTCTTCGTCAGCGATCAGATCTTCTGCGTTAAAGGTAGAAGACTCTACACTTTCAAGACTAATATCTGTCTTTCTTTTGTTCCCGAATTTTTCGGAAACTTCGGACAATTCAGTACAAACGATGTCAGAAACTCTTTCAGGTTTTGCGAGAATATCTTTCAGATCCATAATTAGAGCTCGGACTTCTTCCAACTCATCGATTACCTTTTGGACTTCCAAAGAAGTTAATCTTTGTAGTCTCATCTCTAGGATCGCGTCAGCTTGGACATCCGAAAGAACGAATCGAGCCATCAATTGTTCTTTTGCTTCCGCAGCATTTTTAGATGCGCGGATCACTTTAATCACTTCTTCGATATTTTCGAGAGCAATCTTCAATCCTTCTAAGATATGAGCACGTTTTTCGGCTTTATCTAGATCGAATTGAGTTCTACGAACAATTACTTCTTTTCTGTGGATTGAGTAAGCAACGAGGATCTCTTTAATATTAAAGATCTTAGGTTTATTATCTAAGATCGCAAGCATCGTGATCCCGTAACTTACCTGAAGTTGAGTAAGTTTCAGAAGTTGATTTAAGATTACTTGCGCATTTGCATCTTTCTTAATATGGATCTCTACTCTGATCCCTTTTCTGTCGGAAAGATCTAAAATTTCGGAAATTCCTTCGACTTGTTTTTCGTTAACAAGCTCACCAATTCTCTCCAGAAGAGTCTTTTTATTTACTTGGTAAGGAATTTCAGTAACTACGATTACTTCTCTGCCCTTTTTATTCTCTTCTATCTCTACTTTGGAACGGATCCGAATTGAACCTTTACCGGAATGGTAAGCCGATAATAGACCTTCTCCGCCAATAATCGTTCCACCGGTAGGGAAATCCGGACCCGGCATTATTTTAAGAATTTCTGATATACTTATATCAGGATTTTTAATTACCGTGATAACCGCTTCAATCGTTTCTCTCAAGTTATGAGGAGGAATGTTTGTAGCCATTCCCACTGCAATCCCGGAAGAACCGTTTACGAGTAAGTTAGGAAAATTTGCAGGAAGTACATCGGGTTGCTGTTTAGTATCATCGAAGTTAGGAGAAAAATTTACCGTTTCTTTTTCGATGTCTCTTAAAAGTTCTTCTGCAACTTTTGCGAGCCTTGCTTCCGTATATCGGTATGCTGCAGGGTTATCTCCGTCGATTGATCCGTAGTTTCCTTGTCCGTCGATGAGAGGAACCCTAAGAGAAAATTCTTGGACCATACGAACTAATGCATCGTATACGGAGCTATCTCCATGCGGGTGATAATTACCTAATACTTCCCCGACGATTTTTGCACATTTAACGTAGGGGCGGTCGCTTCTCCAAGCCCTTTCGTTCATTGCATGTAGAATACGTCTGTGAACCGGCTTTAAACCGTCTCTGACATCAGGTAGAGCTCTTCCCACGATTACGCTCATAGCGTAACCCAGGTAGGCCTCCTTCATTTGATCTTCGATTTCGACAGGAATTACCCGGACGCCGTTCTTCAATGCCTCGCCGATATCCGGACGAGAAGAAAGGCTGAATCCTAAAGTTTTTGTTTCGTTCTCTAGCTCTTCGCTCATTTGTATTTAGAATTTCCTATTACCAATATATTAAAGATCGAGGTTCGCAACTTTTGCCGCGTTGACTTCGATAAAGCGACGTCTCGGATTTACTTCGTCGCCCATAAGTATATTAAATGTATCTTCTGCTTCCACATAATCATCGAGTTTTACTTTTAGAACGACTCGCTTTTCAGGATCCATTGTTGTTTCCCAAAGTTGCTCCGGATTCATTTCACCCAAACCTTTGTAACGTTGAATGACTGCCTTTTCCGTTCCGAGAGATTTAAGATATTCGTCCTTCTCTTTATCAGAAAATAGATAAGCGGATGTTTTACCGTGTTTAATCAAATACAACGGAGGTTGTGCAACATATAGAAACCCTTTTTCGATGATGGGCTTCATATAACGGAAAAAGAATGTAAGAAGTAACGTACGAATATGAGAACCGTCTATATCCGCATCCGTCATAATAAAAATTTTATGATAACGTGCTTTATCTACATTAAATTCATCTTCGCCGATCCCGGTGCCTAATGCAGAAACCAAAGTACGAATTTCTTCGTTACCGAGAATTTTATCTAAACGTGCTTTTTCTACGTTCAGAATTTTTCCTTTTAGAGGAAGGATTGCTTGGTAATGTCTATCTCTTCCTTGTTTAGCGGAACCACCGGCAGAATCTCCCTCTACAATATAAAGTTCGGAAGCAGCTGGATCCTTTTCAGAACAGTCTGCCAATTTTCCGGGAAGACCACCACCTTCTAATACCGATTTACGACGAGTTAAGTCACGAGCCTTACGAGCTGCTTCTCGAGCCTTAGCTGATAATATACATTTTTCTAATATCTTTTTAGTAATTGCAGGATTCTCCTCGAAGAAAAGAGAAAGACCTTCTCCAGTTAGAGTTTGCATGATCCCTTTGATCTCTGCGTTTACTAATTTTTCTTTTGTCTGAGAGTTAAACTGAGGTTGAGGGATTTTTACTGAAATTACAGCAGTGATTCCTTCTTTTAAATCTTCCCCAGATAATGCAGTAGGTTGTTTTTTTACTAGTTGCTGATCTTTCTTTAAAAAATCATTAAGAGTTCTAGTTAGAGCAGCACGAAAGCCCTCTAAGTGAGTTCCACCCAAGTTATTGTTTATATTATTGGTGAAACAAAAAATATTTTCAGAATATGTATCAGAGTATTGGATCGCGATTTCTGCGACTACATCGTCTTTATTTCTTTCGAAATGAATTGTTTTGTGAAGTGGATGTTTGTTCTCATTCAAATATTCTACGAAGGAAACAATTCCTCCATCAAATATGAACTCATGTTTTTCAGAGTCGGGCTTTCTTTTGTCCTGAACAATCAGTTTTAGACCCTTATTTAAAAACGCCAATTCTCTAAAACGAGAAGTAAGCACATCAAAATGGAATTCAGTTGTGGTAAAAATGGTCGCATCCGGCTTGAATCGGACCACTGTCCCTCTTTCGGTAGTGTCTCCGATTACGTTTACAGGACCCTTAGGCACGCCTCTGGAATACTTTTGCTGATGGATCTTTCCATTTTGGTAAACTTCCACTTCCAACGATTCAGAAAGTGCATTAACTACAGATACTCCCACACCATGGAGTCCACCAGAAACCTTATAAGCGTCGTTCTCAAACTTACCACCAGCATGTAGGATGGTCATAACAACTTCGATAGTGGAGATATTTTTTTCTGGGTGGATTGCTACTGGAATTCCACGCCCATTATCTTTTACTTCTATTATGTTATCAGGAAGAATAGAGATAGTGATCTCTGTACAATGGCCTGCCATTGCCTCGTCTACAGAGTTATCAACTACCTCGTAGACCATTTTATGAAGACCGGTCTCGTCTTGCGTCCCGATATACATTCCGGGGCGCTTACGTACAGCCTCTAATCCTTCTAGGATTTTGATCTGACCTGCGCTATAACTGCTTTCTGTTTGGCTCATTGGTCCTCCGGAATCTAGGAATAGTTTTCCTGAATTCGCTAAGGAGGCAAGGAAATTCGGCTTATTATTTAGAAAGAATGTCCTTCTCAGAGGAATTCAATCAGTTCTAAAAGTCTTTTTTTTGCGATAGGATCTGTTTCTTTTTCAGCTAAAGAAACTAGGTTTTGTTTGCCCTCCAATCCGGTTTTATCCGCAGTATATGAGGGGGATTTTTGTCTTTTAGGAGTGAGATTTCCTATCCTAATTTCAATTTTTTTTACTACATCTCTTCCTAGATAACGAGCAGAATAACTTAAGATCCTCTTTCTCATAAAAAGGATCTCTTGTTTGTATGCAGAGTGAACTGTTATGATGACCAACATATCACCGTTTAATGCAAACGGTTCGGAATGATTCGCATACACTGGACCTATTATGTCGACCCAACGTTTTGCTAAAGTTTGGACTGCAATTTTTTCCGCTAAACTTTCTTCAGTTAAACCCAAATCTTGAAGAATGTTTTTGAATTCCTGGGGATCAATTTTTTGTATCTTAGATTCTTCTTTCATTGGTAAGGAGTGACTAGTCCATTTTTGACCACAAAGATCTGTTTTTCGTCTTCTAGTCTTCCCACATAGTCGGAGATACCTTCGAGGTCAGTGGTAGTAAAAAAAGCCTGTCCTGAATTCAAAACAAGATCCACAAAATATTCTCTTCTTTTTACATCCAATTCTCGGATTACGTCATCAATCAGAAGGATAGGAGTTCTACCCAATTTTCTACGATAATACTCGAAAGCGGCCGCTTTTAAGGAAATTACAGTGCTTCTTTTTTGGCCCTGAGAAGCGAAATCCATTATATCACGATTATCTTCCCCGATATACAGATCATCCCTATGAATTCCCACGGAAGTATAACCTAGTTTTCGATCTCTATTAATATTCCTTTGTAAGGTTTCCTTAAAATTTTCCAGATCGAAAAAACTCGGTTTATATTCTAGAGTTAGATTATCCCTTCCGCCGCTTAACTTTTTTAGATTTTCTCTATAGATAGGATCGAATTCTAAAATGAATTCTTTTCTTTTATTAAATATACTGATCCCTTTTTCTATCAGTCTTTGATTCCAAATTTCGTAAAGACCAGGATCAGAAGAGCCACTTTTTAAAAGTGCATTTCTTTGTTTTAAGATACGATTATATTCTATTAGATCATTTAAGTAAGAAGGATCTAAAGAAGAAAGTAGACTGTCCAAAAACCTTCTTCTTTCAGAAGGCCCACCTTCTACTATAACTAGATCCAAAGGAGTCATCAAAACACTTAGGAACTTTCCTACTAAGTCGGATCTTTTTTTTACTTCTTCTTGATTAAATTTGAGTTTGCGGCGACTAACAGGTTTTTTAGAAAAACCTAATTCATAAATTTCTCTTTTATGATCTCTATCTACTTCGCCTTTGATATAATATCCATCTGAATTCCAGCGGATCAAATTCCCTTCTTCTGATTCTCTAAAACTTTTCAGCCAAGAGATCATAGAGATTGCTTCGAGTAAGTTTGTTTTTCCTTCTCCGTTTTCTCCCACAAAGAAAATAAGCCTGGAATGAAACTCCAGGCTTATCTGTTCGTGATTTCTGAAATTGAGAAGCCTTAGGCTTCGTAAAAACACGGATCTTCTCTTTTAAATTTTCATCGGCATGATTACCGATATAAAATCAGGATCAGAAGGATCCTTGAACACCACAGGTGAACTTGAATCGCTGAATTCTATTTTAAATTCATTATCATCAATGGACTTGAATACATCAGATAGGTATTCACCTTTGAAAGCTACGGTAACTTCGTCTCCGGAATAGTCGATCGGCATATTAATACTGACCTCATTCACTCCTTGTGTTTGAGCGTAGAAGTTAATATTATTTTTTGTGAATGTTAAACGTATCTGACGAGTAGGCTCTTCTGCAGCGATCAATGCTTGTCTAAGATAGATCTGGAATCCTTCTTTAGGAATTACCGCACTGAATTTAGAAGACTTAGGAATTACTTGTTCATAATTCGGGAAATTACCTTCGATTAGTTTACAAAGAAGTTCGATCTGATTTGCATTCACATAGATCTGATTGTCTATGATGCCGATCTTTCCTGTTTCTGCGGTAGCGATCATTTTAGAGATCTCTCTGATAGCTTTAGAAGGAATGATCACTGAATCTTTAAATTTCAAAGTTGTGGAAAGTGGCCTTTCGATCTTACATAACCTTCTGCCATCAGTAACTGCAAATACAAGTTTATCTCCCTTAGGAACCATAAACAGTCCGTTGAAGATATATCTTTGGTCTTCGTGTGCGATTGCATAAGAAGTTTTACGGATCATCTCTGCAAACATTGCGGTCGGAAAATCGGAGATATTAGAAGAGTCCACTTTAGGAATAGTCTTAATCTCTTCTGCATCCATTCCATTCAGTTTGTTTTTATAATCATTCTTTTTAGTAGCGTCAGTGATATAAGTAATACTTGAATCAGCATCGCCGTCTTCAGTCGAGAGTAAAGCCTCTTCGAAGTGAATAGTTTTAAAAATACTGGATAATTGTTTTGCTGGTAAAGAAATATCTCCCGACTTCTCTACTTGAGCATTTAATGATGTTTTAATAGATATCTCTAAGTCAGTCGCAGAAATAGATACTGAAGAAGTTTCAGCTTCTAATTTTAAGTTGGAGAGAACAGAACGTATCTCTCTAGCGGAGATCACTCCCTCTACAGCGTGAATCGCTTTTAGGAACTCGGATGTGTTCACTTTGATCTTCAATTTGCATTCTCCAATAATAAAGGTGATCTATATATAGATTCTTATATATGTACTGTTGTAGTACTTGTACCTGTGCATATGTAGATAAGAGTCATAACTCTTTAGATAAGGGAAATATGTCGCATATATATTGAAAAGTACAATTTCCAGGACCCGGAAAAAACTCCTGTGTATCTGTTATAATAACCTTCAAAACCGAAGTCTATAAGGGACAATAATTTTGTGTTATGTCTTATTTACTTGTTATAGGCAAACTATTAACTAGTTATTTACAAGTTATCTATAGGTCTATGTCGCCTTTCGATAAGAATTGAAACTAAGTTTTTTATTGGAAACGGAATCGATTCAGAACTTCTTCCACTTTAATGGAAAATTCTTTATCTTCTTTAATCTTATTTTCGATGTTACGAACCGCATGGATTACAGTCGTATGTTCCGCTGAAAACATTCTTCCAACCTGACTTTTATTCAGTCGAAAACCTTTATGTAATACATACATACTGAGATGTCGAGGAATCACATACTCAGGTTTTCTGCTCTTACCCATCACCTCATTCGGATCCAAGTTATATAGAGAAGAAATATGTTCTATAACCTTGTCTTGGCTGAGTTGGAAATTCTTTTTACGGAAGATACGATTCTTAAGTATCTCTTCTATCATCGTTGTGGTGAAGAATAGATGAGAGAATGCTCTTTTATGAAGAGCTAGATCATTCAAAGCGCCTAGAAGTGCTCGAGTATCATCTTCGATCAGGTCCGCGATGAACTGGATATGTTCGGAAGAAAGACCCAAATTCAAAATTTGGCAGTTCTTTTCTAAGATTCCGATACGAATATCTCTATCAGGCGGTTGGATATCCGCCTGAACACCGGTAACAAATCTGGATTTTAGTCTTTCATGTAGAGGAAGTTCGGAACTAGGACGATCCGATGCGATCACAATCTGTCTTTTTCTTTCAAATAGAAAGTTGAAGATAGAGAAGAACTCTTCTTGAGTTTTTTCCGCTCCTGTGTTCAAAAGTTGGATATCATCGATCAATAGACAATTGTAAGATTGGTACTTAATTTTAAAAGATTCGATAGAATCTCTGGATTGTAGAGCGAACAAGAACTCACTCATGAAGGACTTTATATCTACGTAATGTACTGTTTTCCAAGGTTCCTTTTTGAGAATTTCGGAACCTATAGAATGAAGAAGATGGGTTTTACCAACTCCTACTTTTCCGAATAAGTATAATGGATTGATCTCTGCAGGGTTTTTTACACATTCCATTGCCGCGCTGAAAGCGAGACGGTTCGTGTTACCTACGATAAAATTATCAAAAGAATAATCCGGATTAAAAGAATAAGACTTATCTTTGAATTTTTCCTGAAGAACTTCGTTTAGATTGGAAGCTGCTTCTAGAACGATCTCGACTGGGACTCTGTTTCCACTAGCTCTGAAGATCGCTTCTTCGATATGGTTTTGGTATTTTTTCTCAACATGTGTCTTAATATTAGAAGATGGAGCTATGAGGATGCAACGATCGTCTGTTAAACTCTCTAATTGTAAGGTATATATGAACTTATCAAAGTACGTAGGAGGAATTTCCTTGGAGACTTCCTCTAATACACGCTTCCAGCTAGGGTCCAAACAAAACTCCAAAGAAAAAAATCAAGAACACACCGACAACTTTATGAATACGAAACTCGTATTTGTCTCGGAAAAGAAAAAACTGAATTAGGAAACGGTCCGAAGGACCATCCGACGAGATTACACTATTTTTCTTCTATCAGTCGCATACAAATGAAAATTCGGAAATCGAAAAGGAAACCTTAGGAAAAACACAGTGGATTAGTGATAGATAAATCATTATGTCACTTAGTGTAATTACTAGTATTTTGTTATATTTAACCGTTGTTATGCGAAGTGAATGGTGAAGAATTTAAAGAAAATATAAAGGAATTTTTATTTTTGTTCTAGTAGTGAGAGCTCGTGTATAAGCAAAGATAACGCAATGTTCTCTTGTCCATGCACTCTTTCGTGTAATTTTTCTTTAAAACGAAAGATTGCTTCCATCTTTGGTAGATTAGAATCGAAATCCGATTTGGAAAACTCTTGTAATAATAATAATCCGATCAGGTCTAAGAAGTCCTTAAAGGAAAAATCTTCTTTCCAATCCGGATGTTCTTCTTTGTATTCCAGTATCCATTCTTCTAGTCTAAGATAATCCAATGGTTGTCTTAGGTTTCCATTGATCCTTTGAGAAATTTGTTCTAATACTGCAGGTGGACAATCAAAAGAAACCATACTTCCACCCTTGGCAGGAAAGTAAGGTATTGAAGTTTTATTATGTAGTTCTTTGATCACTTGTTGAGGAAGATAACCGAAAGGAATACAAACCGCTCTACTTACGATTGTTTCTTTCAATTGTTCCAAATCGTTTACTATAAATATAAAACGAGTAAAGAAGGGAGCTTCTTCTAAAGACTTTAATAATGCTGTCTCTGCTTCGTTACCTATCAAAGATGCATCCGGTATGATGATAAATCTAGTCTTAGAAAGATGCGGTCTATAATAAAGTCTTGTACGGATCAACCAACGGATAGTGAACTCTTCCGGATTGTCTTCTTTACCGATAGCGATCTGTTTATTCTTCTCTAATGGAAACCAAACAATATCCGGATGAGAATGATGCATGAATGCTCTGCAAGAAACGCAGTGCCCGCAAGAAGTCCCTTCTAAACAAAGAACATGTCTGATAAATCTTTCGACCGCAGATTCTTTTCCGGTGCCTTCCGGTCCGTGAAAGATTAGTAAGGGAGGAAGAAGGTCAGGTTGAGCCGAGTATTTTTTTAAGAATACTAGAGCCCTTTCTTGGCCTTGGATTTCCTCGATACCGAATGCGGAAGACATGTTCCTTTTATTAAGGTTTAATAAACAGGAGTCAACCAGTGTTTGTAGTTTTGGTTTTTTCCAACAACTAGATCAAAGAATGTGGACTGAAGTTTTTTAGTGATCGGTCCCATCTCTCCGGTACCTATCTTTCTCTTATCAACTTCACTGACCCAAGCGATCTGCACACCGGTTCCGGAAAAGAAGATCTCATCTGCGATATAAAGTTCACTTCTTGTGATATCTCTCTCGATGACTTCGAATCCTGAGTCTTTTGCAAGTTGAAGAACGGAACGTCTTGTAATTCCTTCTAACAAAGAAGAAGAGATAGAAGGTGTGATGATCTTCCCATCTCTCACTAAGAAAATATTCTCTGCAGACCCTTCGCTTACGAAACCTCTGCTGTCCAAGAAGATTGCTTCGTCGTATCCGTTCTGAACTGCTTCTGATTTTGCAAGAGCTGAGTTTACATATCCACCGGAAACTTTGGAGAGAGTAGGGATGACAGTATCGTCGAACCTTCTCCAACTTGATACCATAGTAGTGAGTCCACGCTTGGTGTCTAAGTAATCGTCCAACTCTAAAACATAAATTGCAAGTTCAGTAGGAACATCATGGAACCTAGGAGAAAGTTGCAGTGCAGAAGTATAGATGAAAGGTCTAAGATATACGTTCCTTCTGTATCCGGATTGTTTAAGAAGATCTAAGGTTATGTCGCGGAGCTCTTCGGGAGTCTTTGTGAATTGTAACTGCATGATCTTAGTAGAATTCACAAGACGTTTATAATGATCTAAGATCCTGAAAACATATAAGTTATCGGAACTAGAGTCATAATATCCTCGGATACCTCCGAAGACAGTGGTTCCATATTGTAAGGCGTGAGTTTTGATGTTTATATTTGCTTCGGACTCCGGGACTATTTTTCCTTCGAAGTAAGAGAGTTTCTTGATGGATTCGGGCATGTACAGGGAACCTGAAAGTGATACTATTGATTACATGATTCTAAGCATAGGCTCTACTGTCGACTAATGATCGATCTTGTGAAGTGCTTATGCAGGAGTGCTAGGTCTTAATGAATTCTTCTTTTTTTCCCAATCGATTTGATTGTGTTGTGGTCGGTGCGGGCCACGCGGGCTCCGAGGCTGCCTATGTCTCATCTCTTGGTGGTGCTAGAACTTTACTCATCACAATGAACTTAGATACGATCGGACAAATGTCCTGCAACCCAGCCATCGGTGGGATCGCAAAAGGACATATGGTTCGAGAAGTAGATGCACTTGGTGGCTTAATGGGAAAGGTCATCGATGCTACAGGTATTCAATTCAAAATGTTGAATACATCTAAAGGTCCTAGCGTTTGGGCGCCGCGTGCTCAAGCGGAGAAAAAAGAATACCAACTTAAAGTAAAGCACACACTTGAATCCATACAAAACTTATCCATCAGACAAGATACGGTAGAAGATCTTTTGATCGAAGAAGATCGTATTGTTGGAGTTCGGACAGGAAGAGGTTTTGAAATTTTCACCAATCATGTGATCTTAACTACCGGAACATTCTTATCTTCCATCGTTCATATAGGAACTTATCAAAAAGAAAACGGAAGATTCGGAGAACCTACAGTTAAAGGTCTTTCTCATTCACTCGCTAAGTATAATTTAAAATTAGGAAGATTGAAGACTGGAACTCCACCGAGAATTCATAAAAATTCAGTGAATCTTTCCGTGATGAGTGTGCAAGAAGGTGATTCGGATCCTTCTCCTTTTTCTTTTTCTACAACTAAGATCACTCGGAAACAGATTCCTTGTTATATCACTTACACGAATGAAAAAACTCATGCACTGATCAATGAGAACATTCATCTTTCCCCTATGTATTCTGGTCAGATCAAATCGACTGGGCCTAGATATTGTCCTTCGATTGAAGATAAGATTGTTCGTTTTGCAGATAGAGAAAGGCATCAAATCTTTTTGGAACCGGAAGGTTACGATACACAAGAGATCTATTTGAATGGAGTATCCACTAGTCTTCCGGAAGAAGTGCAATGGAAACTTGTGCGCTCGATTGCAGGTCTAGAAGAAGCTGAGATCTTAAGACCTGGATATGCGATTGAGTATGATTATGTTGATCCTACTGAATTAAGACCAACCTTAGAAACAAAAAAGATCAAAGGTCTTTATCATGCGGGACAGATCAACGGCACTACAGGTTATGAAGAAGCTGCGGCTCAAGGTTTGGTTGCTGCTTACAGTGTACTTTCTTCATTAAGAGGGGAGGAGCCGATGTTGTTCTCTAGAGGAGAATCTTATATCGGAGTTCTTGTAGATGATCTAGTTCATAAAGGTGTAGAAGATCCATATAGAATGTTTACTTCTCGTGCGGAACATAGGCTTCTTTTAAGACAGGACAATGCGGATCAAAGACTTATGAAGTACGGATATAAGATGGGTCTTGTATCTGAAGAAACCTTCAATGAGATGACTAGCAGATATAAAAAGATCTCTGAGGTTAAGGAGAAGATACAATCTACTCCGCTAAAACCTTTACCTGAGTTTGAAGCTTTATTGGAAAGAAAAGGAATCCAAAGTTTAAAGTACGGCGCAAAGCTAGATTCGTTTTTGAAAAGACCTGAGATAGCTCTCGAAGATATAAAATTCCTTTTGCCTGAGTCGGAAGAACTAAGCGCTCAAGATAGAAAGGTCATCGAGATGGAAATCAAATACGAAGGTTATATCAAAAGAGAACAAGATACTATCGATTGGAAAAATAGATATCTTACTACTCCGATACCTGAAACAATCGATTACTCTTTAGTGCCTGGTATTAAAAAAGAAGCCATCCAGAAACTTACGAAACATCGTCCTTTAAATTTAGAAAAGGCAGCTCAGATCTCTGGTGTAGATCCAAGCGATATTGATATGCTTCTTTTCTATATTAAAGGAAGAAAACCTAGTCCGGTTTAAACTTCTTTAAAGACTACCGATGAAACAGAAACCCCGGGTTACCTCGGGGTTTTTTATTCTCTTTTACGGATTGTTATATTTGGTATGTTCATCTGAAAGCGCATGTTGGAATTCCAACGTTTCACGTGAAACGTTTTTCCTAAAAAACGCTGTAGCTCTATATGTTCTCTTCTAACTTTTTATCAATTCTCATGAATTCGAACAAAGTTAAAGGCACGCAAGGTTACTCAAACTATATTGAAGAGTTCATCAAAGCTACATCGGAGATTGATTTTTTCGATCTTCATAAAGACTTCCTGTCTTATATTCCGAAAGAGAAGGGGACAGTTTTAGACCTTGGTGCGGGTATCGGAAGAGACGCTTCTATTTTCTCTAAGATGGGACACTCAGTTGTAGCAGTAGAACCACTTCAAGAGTTCAGACAAGCAAGTGCTCATCTATATTCTTCTGATCAAATCATATGGATAGATGATTCATTACCAAGTCTTACCAAACTTTCAGAATATCATAACCAATTTGATTTCATTCTAGCATCCGGAGTCTGGCATCACTTGAATGAAGAAGAACAGTTACTTTCTATAGAAAGAGTTTCCGAACTTCTGAAATCAAAAGGTATCTTTGCAGTTTCCCTTCGAAATGGACCGGCCGGTGCTGGGACTCATGTGTTTCCAACAGATGGAAAGATCAGTATTGATCAGGCTTCTAAGTTTGGTCTTAAGAATTTGTTAATGATAGAGAACCAACCAAGTTTAATGAAGAATAAAGAAGATGTTACTTGGACTAAGTTGGTCTTTCAAAAAATGTAGGATTACTTCTTCCGGAAGATATAAAAAAGGGAGAGCAGTTGCCCTCCCTTTTCTCCGTTTCACGTGAAACGCTGAGGGTTATTTTCCGTAAACAAGCTCGTGAGTTTTTTCCACAGCCCATTTATCTCCTTGCTTGATCAAGAAAGTGAACTGCTGTAAACGATTTTCTTTGTCCCAGATCAGTCGGTTCATTCTTTCAATCGTTCCTTGAACATTCATACGGCTTAAAAGTTTTCCATTTGAATCAAAAGTTAGGACAGTAGATGCAGCTTGTTGTTTATCTTCGTTGTAAATGTTCTGTTGAAATAGTCCCGGCTTGTTCGGGTCCTTAACTATAGCAAATCTTTCTGTGAGTTTTGCATCAGCCCATTCGGTTTGAGCTTCTTTTATTAAACCGTTTTCACCCCAAGAGATGATAGTACATGTAAGTATATTCTTTCCGTCTTTATCAACTAGCTCAATAGAAGAAAGGACTCCTGATTTATTGTATCCGAAGTTTTTGGATTCAAGATTCAATCCGTCTTTATTATAGAGTTCTTCTTTTAGGATTTTTCCATCTTTGTATACAAACTTTGTGAAACCATCAGGCTTCCCATCTTGTCCGATATAGTTTTCTTTCACTAATTTTCCGGAAGCATCATATTCATACTTTGCAGTATAGATTATATTACCTTTGGAATCTCTTACTAGCTCTTGGCTAGGTCCGCCCTTTTCAAAACCTAAAATGATCCTATCAGTATGGGACCATTTTCCAGGAGTAAAAGAATAGATCGGGCCGATGCAGAAGATGAAAACGAAAGAGAAGAATACTCTTTTTAACATGGAGATTACCTCCCCCTAGACATCGACTATTTGCGTAAAATGTTAAGAGTCTTTTTAGGAAATTTGAATGGGTTTCTTCCGTAATGATACCGGATCAAGATCAGATATTGGGGCCTTTTCTTTTTGTAGTATCTGTAAGACTCTTGGAATCTCATTTTATTTCGGTAGGAAGTCCTACATAAAATTATAACATTCCATTCATGGAATAAAAGGAAAACTCCTTGCAGAGGGGCAACGACGTAATAATTTTTTACGGGCTTCTACACCGAAAACATTAGAAGCCAATAAAGAAAGACTAGTGGAGAGGAAATATGTCCCTCAAGAAAATCGGAATCACGGTCCTTGCTCTTATTGCGATCTTCCTAATTTATACGATCGCATTTACTGAAAAAGGGATCAAACCCATCCAACCGGAAGCAACTGTTCCAGACTTAGATTACTCTGCTCTAAGTGAAGAGGCTGCAAAAGATCTACAAACTTATATCAGGATCGCAACAATAAGAGGTAGAGAGAAAGAAGGAGCACTCTTTCTAAAATCTGTCTTAGATAAGAAAGGAATTCCTTCTCGCATCATTGAATATCCTGGTAAGCCGGACAGAGCATCTCTTCTTGCCGAGTTAAAAGGTAAAGATACAACTAAAGAAGGTTTAATACTCACAAGTCATATCGATGTTGTAGAAGCGGATGCAAAAGACTGGGACGTTCCTCCATTCTCAGGAGCAAGGATAGGAGATAGAATTCATGGAAGAGGTGCAGTGGATGTTAAGGGTCTTGGCATCATGCAATTATATGCATTCTTACTTATTCATGAGAAGAAAATCCCACTCGAAAGAAACTTAATGTTCCTTGCTATCGCTGATGAAGAAAGCCGTTCAGAACACGGAGCTAGATTCTTAGTAGATAAACATAAAGAAATATTCAATGGATACGAATATGTTTGGAACGAAGGTGGAACCGGATCTAAAGACATAGCAATCAAAGGTTCTAAAGTATTCAATATACAACTCGCAGAAAAAGGCGCAGTGTGGTTGGACTTAAAAGCAAAATCTATTCCAGGACATGGAAGTACTCCTCCCGTATCTTATGCAGCAAAGTCCATGGTAGATTTTTTACAAGAGGTGCAGAACATCGGAAACAAAACGATGATCAAGGATGAGACTGCTGCATTCTTTTATTCACTTGGAGGAATCAGTAATTTTCCTGACTCGTTTGTGTTAAAAAGATCTAGGAACCCAGTACTTTTTATTATCTTAAAAGGTGTGATCAATTCTAACAGACACCTAAGAGCAATGACTAGAAACACTGTGAGTTTAACTGGTATAGATAGTCATCCGATCGGGATGAATGTGATCACTTCAGAGACAACTGGTTCATTAGACATTCGTATTCTTCCAGGACAAGATGAGAAAAAGATCTTCGAAGAAGTGAAAGCACTAGGAGAGAAGTACGGAGTAGAAGTGAGCGCTCGTCACTTAGAGTCAGGAAGTATTTCTCCAATGGACGGATTATTATTTAGAGTTCTTGCTGGTACTGTGACTGCAGTCGAACCGGGATCAATCGCCACTCCATTCTTATCACCAGGAACAACTGACAGTTCTTATCTCAGACAGATCGGATTAAAATGTTACGGACTTATTCCCGCATTACTTTCCTCGGAAGAGATAGATGGTATTCATGGTAAGAATGAGAGCATGAGTGTTCCTCAGCTTAAGATGGGAATTGAAATTTTATTCAAGTCCATCATAGAATACAATCACCAAGTCGCAAAGTAGAATGACAGAAACAGAGACAAGCCATCCGGAATTCAATCATGATCCGGATGGAATCCAAGCCGCGGTAAAATATAGATTCCCAAAAGACGCAGAGCAGATTCTTCCCTTATTTGATTGGGAACTTGTCTCTTTATTTTTAGCCTTCCTAAAAGAAAAGAACCAAGCAGGTGGATTCTTTTCCAAAAGAGATACAAACGAGATCTTAGATCGCCATGTTCTCGAATCAATCTTTCATATTTATAAGCTCTGTAATACACTTGGATCGTTTAACAAGATGAAGGTGGGAGATGCAGGGACAGGTCCGGGTATACCAGGCTTCTTCTTTCGTTGTTTAGTAGAAAAGGAAAGGCCTAAGCTAGTTCTATTAGATTCACAAAGAAGAAAACTTTCTCATACAGAAACGTTTGTGAAAGAAAACAAAATCTCAGGTGTGGAATTCCTTTTTGCAAGGGCGGAGGACTGGAAAACTGACTGGAATTTGGGTGTTTCTAGGGGATTTGTGCCCTATCCTTGGAGTGCAGAAGTCCTAAGTAGATGTATTATAAAAGAAGGATATTATGTCCCGTTTATTGGGAAAGACGAGTTTGATGCAAAGATTGAAAAGAAGATCTTAACTGATAGTGGTTTCGAAGTTATTAAAACCGTATTTTTACCCGAACTTGAATTTTTAGGCATGCGACATATTAAAGTCTTGAAAAAGGTCGGATCGGCAAGGCAAGGTATTCCTAGAGCTTGGAAGCTCCTCGAGAAGGAGAGCAAAGAATTCTATGGGAAAGATCGTATCCATCAGTAATCAAAAAGGCGGAGTAGGCAAGACTACAACCTCCATCAATCTTGCAGCAAATCTAGCTGCGATTGGCAAAAAAGTTTTAATCGTAGATTTTGATCCACAAGGCAACTCGGGATCCGGTTTAGGATTCGAGATCAATACTCTCCAAAATACTTCTTATGAACTTTTGATCGGAGAATCTTCCGCAGCAGAATGTATCAAAAGAACTGATATCGAAAATCTTCATATCATTCCTTCTAATATCAATTTGTCAGGTGCAGAAGCTGACTTATTGGGAGAAGAGAATCGTGAATATCGCCTCAAAGATGCTATCGGACATTTAAGAACAGAATATGATTATATACTGATCGATTGTCCTCCTTCTCTAGGTGTACTTACTATTAACGCATTGTCTGCAGCGGATAGTGTAATGATCACTCTTCAAACTGAATACTTCGCTTTGGAAGGGTTAACTCAGCTTATGAAGATCATTTCTTTGGTTCAGGAAAAATTGAATCCTTCTCTAGAACTTGAAGGTGTGTTGCTTACTATGTTCGATAAGAGAACCAATCTTGCTCAACAAGTGGCAGAAGATGTTAAGTCTTATTTTAAAGAAAAAGTATATACTACTGTAATCCCGAGAAACATCAAACTTTCGGAAGCTCCATCTTTCGGTAAGTCCATCCTTTCTTATGATCCGGATGGGATCGGTGCCCAAAGTTACAGAAGTCTAGCACTAGAAGTAGCCGGTAAAAATTAATGAGTGCTAGCGCAAAACCGAAAGCATTAGGAAGGGGACTCGGGAATTTAATTCCCGTTTCGGAGGAAAAATCTTTCAAGGAAGCAGGTGGAGAAGGTTCACTCAAAGAAGTAAAACTTTCCGAGATCCGTCCGAATCCTGATCAACCAAGAAGAACTTTTAATGAAGAATCTTTGCGCGAACTTGCAGAGACTATCAAGGCTCATGGAGTTATCCAACCGATCGTAGTCAAGGATACAGGTTCCGGATATGAGATTATCTCTGGAGAAAGAAGATACCGTGCATGTAAAATTGCAGGATTTATAAAAATCCCGGTAGTAGTCAAAAAAGCAAATGTACAACAAACATTGGAAATGGCTCTTATCGAAAATATCCAAAGAGAAAATCTAAATCCGATCGAAGAAGCTTTAGCTTACAAAACTCTTTCTGAAAAATCCGGATTAAAGATTACCGATATTGCATCTCGTGTCGGTAAGAACAGAGCAACCGTTTCCAACTTGATCCGTCTTTTACAATTGCCTGATTCAGTTATGGATCTGGTAAAGAACGGTAGAATATCAGAAGGTCATGCAAGACCTCTTCTATCTATTGCAGATCGTAAAAAATCGGAACAACTTGCTTATCAAATTGCCGAAAAAGGTCTGACCGTTCGTCAGGTAGAAGACATCGTTGCGAATCTTACTGAGGAAGCCCCGGTTAGAGAAAAGAAAAAATCCAAACGTAAAGAAGTAGATATTGTAGAACTTGAAAACAAGTTTCGCAAAAAGTATTCTATGAAAGTGGATATAGCTCATAACTCTTCTTCCGGAAAAGGAAAACTTAGTATTAATTATCCTAGTTTGGATGCATTACAGAAAGTTTTAGATGCTTTAGGCTTATAGTTCCTTGAATAATATTAGTTATCAAAAATAATCCATGAGCACAAACGATTCGGAATTCTATTATACTCTAAGAGTACGCTATTCCGAGATCGATGCACAAGCGGTAGTATTCAACGCTCATTATCTTACTTATTTCGATACGGCTTTGAATGAGTACATGAGATTTCTAAAGTACGATTATAAGGGTGAATTAGAGAAGAGTGGCCTGGACTTTGTAGTCACTCGCTCTCTAATCGAATACAAATCGCCAGCCAGGTTTGACGAAGAACTGAAAATTTATGTAAAAGCTGGGGAGATTAAACCTGCTAGTATTCTTTGGAATATTCAGGTTAGAAAAGTATCAGATGATACTTTAGTTTGTAATGGCGAGTTAACTTGGGCGTTTTTGTCTTTAGAATCTAGAAAGCCTGCAAAACTTCCGGAAGTGTTCAAGAATTTAGGATCTAAGGTTTGATCTTAATTCATTAGGTCTACCAACAGACCACGTATATCTTCCATTCTTTTCATTAGATCAAAAGTTGAATTTTCAGGATGAACGATAAAGTCCGCTAGAGTTTGGATCTTGTCATCTACAATCTGAACGACTTGATAGACCTTCTCCGATCCACCTCTTGCTCTAGTGCGCAAAGTTTCTAAACTTGTATTTCTATCTAGAACTTCTTTCAAGATACCTTGAACGATCCTTTTATAAACTTCTAGATTTGCGTAAGTAGGAGATTTTAAAAAATTCCTCTCAGCATCGGGAAGATCTCTCAGTAACGAATTTAGATCTCTTGTTCTTTCTTGGTTATAGGGAAGTAGATGTTCTACTAAATCAAAAAATTCACTTTTAGAATCAGGTATCTGGGAATCGGATACTGAACTGGGAACAGGTTGGTATATAGATGCATTTAGAGAAAGACCGAAGTCTCTTTTTTTACGTGATTCTGTGCGAGGGTCTTTTTGTTGAGATTGGATCTTCAATGCGTGGTCGGGTTAATCTTACAATTTCCCTCGAATTGTACTCCCTCTTCCATAACTACCTTCGGAGTGATGATATCACCTTTCATACGGCAGCTTGCGAGTAGAGTCACTCGTTCCGACGCGAATATATTCCCATTAATTTCACCGCCGGCGACGACAATACGAGCTTTAATATCCGTATCGACGATTCCGGTCTTTCCGATTAGGACTTTTCCGTCGGTTTTTATGGTTCCCCTAAAAATACCGTCAATACGTAGAAGTCCGGAAAGTTTGAAGTCTCCGCTGAATTCGGCGCCTTCGCCGATGATGCTATTTACTGCTAATTGCTCTTCTGTATGGGCCATCAGTCTTGGATCTGGTTCAAGAATGCAAAAGGATCGATCGCTCTGGTACCCACATGAATTTCATAATGAAGACTGTACTGAGGACTGTTTTCCGATTTTCCAACGAAGCCTAATACTTCGTTTTTGGAAATTTGCTGGTTCGCTTTCACTTTTACACGATCCAGATTAGAGTAAATCGTTTTCCAACCGAACTTGTGAGCTACTTTTACAAAGTATCCGGTGTTACGAGTGTATCCAATCTCGTAAACAGTTCCTGGAGCAGTTGCAACTACTTCGGATCCTGCGAAAGCTCCAATATCTAATCCGTTGTTAAAGTCTCTTCGAGCAGTAACAGGATTTAGATATTCTCCATAAGGATAAAGAACATATCCTTTTACCGGCCAAATGGACGGGGTTTGACGGATCAGACTTTTACGTTTTTTTAATATACTAATGATTTCTTGGGTAAGTTCGTTCGCTACTTTGAGATTATGAACATCTTCTTTCAGTCGGAAAACTTCTGCACCCGGTGCTAAGTTTTTATCGGAACCCAGAGAAAGTTTTTCAGCTCCGCCAATTCCCTTTGCGACTTTGGAATTATCACCGGTCAATCTTCCGTAAAGAGCACCCACATGATTATGATAGTACTCAACGTGTTCGTGAAGACCGTTGATCTCTTCTTTCATTTTTGCGGACTGACGAATGAAGTCTTGGTTGGATAAGTTCAACTCTGTAAGCTGGTGAATAGATCCTGAATGACTGAGAACGTTAATAGAACTGATAAGAAGAAGGACCAAAATTGTCCCTATGAAGATAGTGATCGCTCTATAAGAGATATGAAAGTTGATCGTCTTTTGTTCGGAGTGAGGAATCACCATGACGGTGAGACGTTCTTTACCCTTCTTATTCCAATTTGCTATTTTGATATCAAGCTTAAGCTTCAGATCTTGGTATTTATATCTGAGCCTATAATAAAGTAATGCAAGATAGGATTTAAGATTCAAGCTATTATGTCCCAAACCAACGAGTTTCCCCGTTCCGTCGTTATGCTGTAAGGATTCTAAAAAATTCTCTTTTCAGTCAATACAAATCGCGAAAACTGCCTTTTAAAAGCCGTTTTCACATGTACTCAATTATCGACACTCACTGCCACTTAGATATAATACAAGAGCAAGGGCAGGATATTGCAGAATCTTTAAAAAAAGCAAAAGAATCAGGTATAAAAAAGATCGTCCAGATCGGTATCGACCTTGAGAGTTCAATTAGAGCGAAAGGTTTATCTGAAAAATTTTCAGATGAAGAGATAGAAATATTTTATTCGATCGGTTGCCATCCAACTGAAACTCATGAATTCCCTAAAAAAGAAGAAATTTTGACATTAGTCAAAGAAAACGTGACGGATAAAAAGTTATCTGCGATCGGAGAGATCGGATTGGATTATTATCACGATGCTTCGACTAAGGCTTATCAGGCGGATGTGTTACATTCTTTCTTAGAAGCTTCCGGGCAGTATTCTCTTCCGGTAGTGATCCATTCCAGAGATGCGGCAGAAGATACTGTTTCTATTCTAAAAGAACATAGAGACAAAGCATTTGGAGTGATCCATTGTTTTACTTATGATTATCCAACAGCGAAGAAGTTAGTGGATCTAGGATATTATATTTCTTTTTCCGGAATCGTTGCTTTCAAGAATGCAAGAGATATCCAAGAGGCCGCTGAAAAACTTCCTTTAGAAAGTATGCTTATAGAAACGGATGCACCGTTCCTTGCTCCTCCACCTTTTCGTGGAAAAAGAAACGAACCTTCTTATACTAAATTCGTTTTAGAAAAGATGTTCTCACTTAGAAAAGAATCCAACTCAGAAGTAGAAAAAACTTTGTATAATAACTCCATAAAATTGACGCAAAGAAAGGCGTATCATCATGATTGATCTGAAATATATCACCGATAACACTGAAGAATTAAAATCCAATCTAGAATTAAGGGGATTTAAAGATCTCGCTGTTCTGGACCAGCTTGCTGATATTATTCACAAGCGAAAAACCCTTCAAAAAGAAGCGGATGTATTCCGTGAAGAAAGAAATAAAGCAAGTAAAGAGATCGGAAAAGTAAAACAAGCTGGCGGAGATATTGCTGCTGCTTCTGCCGCAGTAAAAGAGATCGGAGATAAGATCAAAAAGATAGAAGATGATCTTGAATCTTTCGAATCTAAACTTCTAGAAATCAATTTAGGTCTTCCTAATATCCTAGATAAAGACGTTCCTGTAGGTAAAAACGAACACGATAATAAAGTTTTGTACGAAGTAGGAGAAGTTCGAGACTATAAATTTACTCCTAAACCTCATTTCGAATTGGGAGAGGTCTTAGGTTGGTTTAATTTTGAGAAGGGAACGAAACTCGCCGGTGCAAGAGCTTACACTTATTTCGGCCTAGGAGCTAAATTAGAAAGGGCACTTGCGAACTTAATGTTGGAAACTCATACCACTGAGCACGGTTATACGGAAGTTTGGGTACCAGTAATGGTAAACGATGAATGTATGACTACGACAGGACAATATCCTAAATTTAAGGATGAATACTATAGATTAGAGAGAGATGAGCTCAATCTAATCCCTACTGCAGAAGTTCCTTTAACGAATTTATACAGGGACGAGATCATTCCGGAAGCTTCTCTACCTATTTCTATTACTGCTCATACCTCTTGCTTCAGAAGGGAAGCAGGTTCTTATGGAAAAGATACTAGGGGTCTGGTTCGAGTTCACCAATTCCAAAAAGTAGAACTTGTGAAATTTGCTCGTCCCGAAGATTCTGAAGAAGAGCATAAGAAGATGCTTTCTCACGCGGAGAATATCCTAAAAAAATTGGGCATTCGATACAGAGTGATGTTATTATGCAGCGGGGATATTTCAGCTGCTTCTTCCAAGACGTATGATTTGGAAGTTTGGATGCCAGGTTTAAATCGTTGGATGGAAATTTCTTCCGTTTCAAACTTTAAAGATTTTCAAGCAAGACGTGGTAAGATCCGCTACAAGTCTAAAGACGGCAAAAACCAATTGGTTCATACTCTAAACGGTTCCGGTTTGGCCATAGGCAGAACTTTGGCGGCCGTTATAGAAACGTATCAAAAAGAAGATGGAACGGTAGAGTTTCCTGAAGCTTTGAAAAAATATCTCTGATTTTTTCTTCGAAAAAGTATCAGGTTTTTCACTAAAAGACAGATAGTTAGAGTATGGCTTCTAAAATCCATACTCAGTTTTCTCATTCATTCAAAATCGTTTCTGTATTACTTTGTTATTTCATATTTGCAGGATTTTCTGTATCCGGCGCAGAAGATTCTGCAGTTAAAGGTAAAGTTGCTCCTTTAAAAGGAGAGATTAATACTTCTTTAAACGAATTCGGGATCAGCCTTTCTGAAGACGGAAATACTTTATATTATTATTCCAAACGTAAGAACTCCAACTATTCGGATCTTTTTAAATCTGTAAAAACCAAAGATGGTTGGAGTGGCGGTGTAGAAGTTTCCGAATTGAATTCACAATTCGACGATCAAAGTCCATTCATTATAGAAAATGAGAAGGCAATCATCTTCTCCTCTAACCGAGACGGAAGTATAGAATTCAAATTGAGCAGTGGAAAGATCGGAGTTTCGAGAGATCTATATTTCGCCACATTAAAGGATGGAAGTTGGGACAAAGCGACTAGACTTCCTTTAGAAGTGAATTCCCCAGCTATCGAAGAAAATCCATTTTTGGCAGGAAGTTATTTATTCTTCACTCGTTATCCTTTCGGGAAAGTTGCTGAGTCAGACATTTATATTTCCGAATATAAGGATGGCTCTTGGAGAAAAGCAATCCGTATGGAAAGCCCTGTGAATACGGAACATGCTGAGATAGCGGCTACTTTGAGTAGAGATAGTAAATATTTATATTTTTCTTCGAACCGCCCCGGCGGTTACGGTGGATTAGATATTTATAAAGTAGAGATTAAGGAAGACGGGACCTTCTCCCCTGCAGTAAATCTAGGACCAGTTATTAATTCATCTGGTGACGAGGCGTTCTACACCGAAACTCCTGATGGTAAGAATGCCTACTTTTGTAGGTTAGAGAAAGAAGGCGGGAATTACGATATCTACGAATTTTCTGTAAACGAATGGGAAGAATTAAAGAAGAACAAAAAAATCTCCTTGGAATCTATTCATTTTAGGACCGGTTCTTTCGAGATCGAAGAAGAGTCCTTTGAAATTTTGGATAGATTGGTCGTCTTCTTAAATGAAAATCCTTCTATAAAATTAAAAATCACAGGACATACGGATTTGCATGGGGATCTGAACGATAATTTGGAATTAAGCCGAAGTCGGGCCGGAGCTGTGAAGGATTACTTGGTCAAAAAAGGAATTTCTAAGGGTAGATTTTCCACGGACGGAAAGGGAAGTAAGGAGCCTATTTATCCAGAGAAAAACCCGGAAACGGACCGCAAAAATCGAAGGACCGAATTTCAAATTTTAGAATAGACTAAAAACTCCTTTAACAACCGGAAGATGCCGATAACCTAGGTATCATGAAAATGCGGAAGCAGTTTCAGTCGGCATTCCTTTCGGTTTTTGCCCTTTTCATCTCACTAGACTTATATTCTCAAACCAAAGTTATGCCTTCCAGATTGGACTCAATCCTTTCTAAAAAGGAATTGGTGGTTGGGGTCAATCGAGTTTACGAACCATTTTATGTACAAGATCCGAAAGATGGTTATCCAGGTTTTGATATGGAACTTGCGAAACTGTATGCGGATTATCTGGGAGTCGCGCTTAAAGTAAAACCTCTCAAAACTTTCCGCCAATTTTCGGATGAAATTGCAGCAGGCACAATCGATATCGCAATGGCTGGAATGTCCACGGATCTGAGCCGAGGAAAAACTGTTACTTTTTCGGATCCGTATCTTCTTACAACTCCTGCCGGACTTGTTAATAAACGTTCTCTTCCTCCTGAACCGGAAGGAAGTATTGTAACTACTAGAACTTTTAAATCTTTAGAGGATTTGGCTGTTTTAAATGCTCTTTCCTTCTCTGTTAGATCCAATACTACAAATCATAATTATCTTTTAAGAAGGTTCGGTAAAAACCAAATTTACAGTTATCTTTCGGATTCCATCGCGATAGATGCATTAACAAAAGGGAATGTAATTTGTTATGTTGCGGATAGTTTATACATTCTATCTTTACTACAAAAACAACCTAGTTTAAAGGCAAACTATGTGGCACTTATAAATCCTGTTATGGACGAATATATTAGCGCTGCCTTACCTTTAAACGATCTAGTCTTTGCTGATAATTTTAATTTCTTTATCAAAGAATTAAAAAGAACAGCAGTGATAGAAGGTCTTCGTTCGAAATATTTTCTAGGAAGCGGTTGGGTAAAATAATTCGTGTTGGACTCTTCGTTTCAAAAGATCCGGATTTTCGCTCTAGTAATACTGATGCTTGCTGGAGTTTCTATTTCCGCTCAGGAAGTGGAAGAAAAGACAAAGATAGATTTTCAAGGAAACTATAGGGTCCGCGGTTTTAATTTAGGAAGAGATATTTATACTTCCAGGCAAACCCCTGTAACTCCTTATAATCGTTCTGATTTTGTTCAACAATATAATAAAGACACTCTTACCAAATACCAAAATGAATTAACTGCTAGAGAGAAAGGGTATCCAAGTACTCTTAGTCCGCAAAAGGAAGATACAACTTATTACGATACAAGGATGACCTTGAATATGAACTTCTCTACTTCGAAATATTTCGAAGCATTGGTAGGTGTTCAGATAGGTGACGTTATCTTCGGGGGAAGAGGAGTTAATCAGAGTTCTAACGTAGGCCCGGGACAGGGTGGAGAGGCTACATTCAGTTCTGCAGTAAATATGCAGACGAACTTTCTTTATCTAAATTTCAAACTACCTGAGAAAAGTTTTACCGCAAGAGTTGGTCTTCAACTTTTTACTTCTGCACAAGGTAGAGTTGTGTTCATCCCGGGAACAGGAGTGAATTTAACCAAGGATATCAGAGATTGGAATACAACTGTAGAAGGTGGTTGGTTCGTAGCAAAACAAAACAATCTCACCGATTTGGATAAGAATACATACGCGGATAAAAATTACCAAGGTAGTAATGTTTACTTTTATAAGATCAAAACTAGCTTCTTTAATAATGCTAAACATGAATTGTATAGCTTTTATTTGGACGATAACCTGAGAGATGTTCAAGATGTGAACGGTGTTTACGGGTTAGTTTCTAGGACAAGCGATACGAATCAATTATTCTGGCATGGTCTATTCAACGAATTTAATTTTTCCGATTTTA
This sequence comes from Leptospira selangorensis, assembly GCF_004769405.1. Lineage (NCBI taxonomy): Bacteria > Pseudomonadati > Spirochaetota > Leptospiria > Leptospirales > Leptospiraceae > Leptospira > Leptospira selangorensis. The sequence continues at coordinate 110,622 of NZ_RQES01000005.1, read as the reverse complement.
CATTAACGGTTCATGGAATCTATAACCACGGAACTGTAAAAGCTTTGAATCCTTATCGGGATGCTGATGGTAACGAGATCCAACAAAAGTACGATCGTTACAAGATCAAAGGTGGCTTCTTCGATATGCAATTGTCTTACAGATATGATGAATCTATAAGAATTACCGCTATGGGTTCAGGTTCTACCGGCAGACCTGGTTATGAAAAAGATGGGACTAGATCCAACTTACATGGGAACGGTTACCGAACTTTATTCCCAGGATATTCACTTTCGAACATTGCGAACGACTTTACGGGAGGTTACGCATTATTCTCCGGTAGAGATATGAGCGGTTTGTATGAGTACGGGATTTTTACCGATATAGTTTTATCCGGTCCTTTGGTCTTAACTCTAGGCTATTATAGATTGTATGGAACTAAGTCTCCACTTATGGATAATAATAGATTTTATAATGAGGAAAACTTCTATCATACGTCTGCGTACTTCGGTCAGGAATATAACCTGAACCTGAGATGGAGTGCATTTAGAGATATGCAGATCCTTTTACGTTCGGGTTATTTTATAGCAGGCAACGGTTTGAAAGCTTATCTAGATACGACCCAAGGAACAATCTTAAGAGAATTGTTCGTTACTGCAGAGCATAGATTCTAAAGTTTGAGTCTAGAGCGAATCGCTCTTCCTAAAGTATATTGGTCTGCAAGTTCTATGGAACCACCAACGGTAATACCATAAGCGATCCTAGTGACGGTTACATTAAAATTCTTTAATTGATGATTTAGATAATCCGCTGTTGCATCCCCTTCCAATGTAGGGTTTGTAGCGACTAAAACTTCTTTTAGATCTTCCGGTTCTATTCTGCTCAAAAGTTCTCTGATGCGAAGATCTTGAGGTCCTACACCTTCTAAAGGAGAGATTACACCGTTGAGTACATGGTATCTTCCTTTAAATTCGCCAGTGTTCTCTATAAAGAATACATCTTCCGGTTGTTCTACTACACAAACAGTGTGACTGTCTCTTTTTTCGGAAAGACAAAGATCACAGATCTCTTCTTCCGAGTAGGAACCGCATCGAGAACAGAAACGAATCCTTCCTTTTACTTCTGATAAACTTTGGATGAATCCATTAAAAACTGCAGGGTCCTGTCTTAATAAATGAAAACTGATACGATATGCACTTTTTCTTCCGATCCCAGGAAGAGATGAAAGCGCATTTACCATTCCTTCGATTAAATGTTCAGCCAAGGTTGCCGCCGAATAATTTAGAAATTTCAGAAAGATCTAATCCGCCGGTAATCGATTTCAATTCGTATTCTGCGGCTTGTTTTGCTTTTTGGATGGCATCGTTTGTTGCTGCCATCACTAGATCTTCTAACATTTTATTATCTTCTGAATCAAATAATGCGCGATTAATCTTTACGTCTACGATCGCTCCATCTCCGGTAGATGTAACTTGTACCATTCCGGCGCCGGCGTCACCCATGACTCTTAGGTTGGAGATCCTTTTTTTGATCTCCTCCATTTTACCGCGCATTTCTCCCATCTTGGAAAAAATTTCAGATGCATTCTTTAGATTTTCAAACATGGCTTTATACCTAGGATCCCAGTTTGGGCACTTTGGAAGGATCTATATCCGTTCCTAAAAATTCGTTTTTGAAAGATTTCTCCCATTCCGCATCTTCGGAAGAAACACCTTTGGCTAAGTCTTCCAAAGAAGAAAGTGGTCCCGCTTTTTGTTCCTGAGGAATTTCTTTCTTCTCATTAGACACAACCGGAGTCGGGGTCGGAACTGGAGTTTGTACTTCTTTTGGCGGCGTAGGAACTTGTTTTTTAGGAGTTTCGAATGCAACGGATGCAGTAGCAGAGTCCTGATCTTGGATCATCAATATGAGATGATTGATCCTATCTACAAGACCTGCAAGGCTTGGCTTTGCCAGATCTTCCGTAAGCTTTTTGATCTGAATCTCTATAAAAATTTTAATTTCAAAAGAGTTTCTCAAACGAAGAGTTTTAACTCTTTCGAATAATTCAAAAAGACGGAAAGAAAGTTTATTCAATGCAATCGGATCTATTGATTCGAAATCCTTTCTCATTTTGATCAGATCTTCTCTAGGATAGTTAACTGATTCTGAATCTGCAGCAGAATCTTTCACTAAACATAATGTATGAGTGAACTCTATAGAATCCCAAAGGAATTTGTATATATCTTGTCCTTCTTGGTATAAGTTCTCAATGATCTGTAATGACTTAGAAGAATTTTCAGCATCGACTAGACTTTTGATAAAATCGGATAAGAAATCGATCCCATGATAACCGATCATTTTTCGGATCTCTGATCCTAAGAGTCGATTATCCGTGAATACGAGAGCCTGCTCCATAAAGGAAAGCATATCCCTCACAGAACCGTCACCCTTCTTCGCTATCCAAAACAATCCTTCCGAATCGTACTTTGTGTTTTCTTCCTTACATAAATTCTCCGCATAATCTTGGAGAACGGATAAAGGAACTTTTTTAAAGATAAAGTCTTGGCAACGAGATAGAATGGTCTCTGGAATTTTATGATACTCGGTTGTAGCTAAAACGAAAACCACATGAGAAGGAGGTTCTTCCAGAGTTTTTAAAAGTGCGTTGAAGGACTGGTCGGTAAGCATGTGCACCTCGTCTATGATGTACACCTTATACTTTCCACCCATCGGAGTGAATTTTACGTTATCTCTAAGTTCTCTGATATTTTCGATACCGCGGTTACTCGCAGCATCAATCTCCAGAACATCTCCTGAAATTCCTTTAGTGATCTCTTGGCAAGAATCGCACTGATTGCAAGGCTCGTTATCGACAGGATTTTGGCAGTTCAGTCTTTTTGCAAAAATTCTAGCGATTGTAGTTTTTCCTACACCTCTTGGTCCGAAAAAAATATACGCATGACCTATCTTTCCGGATTTAACCGCGTTTTGTAATGCACCGATAGCAAGATTCTGATGGATCACATCTTGGAATCTTTGGGGGCGATATTTGCGGGAGAGAACTTCGTGATTTCCGGCCATAGGGTTGTAATTTTACCAGATAGCATTGGACAAGAAAGAAGGAAAAGCCTAAAAGTCCGTCTAATTTCTCTTATCTTTAAAGAAAGTTTTGAACAACTCTGTGGTCGTTTCTGACTTAATTAGTACAAGTTCTGGAAAAAAATTTCTACTATAGATCGTTTCTAAAGGAAGAGATGATATTCCTTCTCCCAATTTTGCAGGAACCAAATATGCTACTTTAGGGATTCTGGAAAGAAGAATGGAACCTCCGCACATCAAGCAGGGTTCTAGCGTTGTAAGTAGAATACAATCTGTTAGATATCTTTCCTTACAGATCCGTTTTGCTTCGGAAATCGCAAGAACTTCGCTATGTAAGGAAGAATCTTCCGAAATTTCCACTGAGTTGAAAGCTTCACAGACAAGATTTCCGTTTTTGTAAATTTGTGTGAAACTAGGGATCTCCTCCGAATTTTGAGTTCGAATTTCCGCAAATCGGTCTAAAAAAACCTTAAGTAACGGCTCTATAATTTCTTGGCTCATTTTCGGTTTCTATTTCCGTTTCTCTTTTAAATTCTTCTTGCTCTTAGCGTATGTAAATGGTTTTTTCTAGCGCATGATTCTTTCGGCCAAATTGATGAGACCGGCCGGTTCTTCCGCAAAGTCCAACACTCTACTTATACGTTTAAATTCTCCTACGGGACCTGTTTCTTCTCAAAGGCAACCTTTAGTTTTAGGTCTGGCACTGGACAGAAGTTGGTCCATGAAGGGAAACAAGATGGATTCAGTGATCCAAGCTTCTTCTTCCCTGGTCAATTGGTTGACCCGTCGTGATTTTTTAACCGCTGTTGCTTACGCAGAAGACGTTCAGGTCATCCAACCTCTTGTTCCTTTGGCTGAAAAAAATTCTGTCATTCACAGATTGAATTCTATCCAAGTGGGTACTTCTACCAACCTAAGCGGTGGGTGGCTTCATGTTCTGAGAACATTGGAATTACATCCGATTGCAGACGGTTATAAAAGGGTTATCCTTCTTACCGATGGAAATCCGACTTTAGGGATTAAGGATCCCGTGCAGCTTATCCAGATAGCGGCTGATGCATATAAAAAAGGGATCAGTACGACTGTTATCGGTTTTGGTAACGACTTCAATGAAATACTCCTAAAAGAGATCGCTGAATCAGGAGGAGGAAACTTCTACTATGTGGAAACTCCTGAAGAGACTGGTGATATATTTTTCAAAGAATTCGGGGATATAGGAACCTTATACGCTCAATCCATCGAACTCAAAGTGGATTTTCCGAAAGGAATGGATTATCTGGATTTGGTCTCGGAAGTTTCTTCTTACCAAGAACCTGATCCTGAAGAGACTGGGCGCACTAAAACATTAGTGTTAGAAGTCGGAGATATGAGAGCGGACGATGTAAAAAGTTTAGTAGTCCAACTTCGACCTACAAAAAAAGATACGCCTGCAAATATTAATATTTCTGCAAGTTATTACGAATTGACCGACGGTGCAAAACTCGAACAAAAAACTATTGATATTCCTTTGGATTGGAATGACGACTCTGCCAAGGAAGATGCCGATGTAGTGGTCGAGGCAACCATCGCCAAAACAGGAAAAGGTTTAAGAAAAGCCGGAACACTTTTGAAAGAAGGTTATACGGATGAATCTATTTCTCTGTTGAATGATCTGATCAAAGATATCAATGAGAAGGAAGAACTTGCTCCCGAAGTTCTGCAAACTCTTGGTTTTAGAGTTAGTTCTTTAAAGAATCGGATCTTGGAAAATTCTCCAACTGCTGCAAAACATTTGGTGGCTTCTGCTTCCGAACTTCAGTACGGAGCTATGGAAAATTTCCCCGACGATGGAGTGGAATACCACGATCAGATCTTTGCTTATCGTACGAATGAAGATATAGATCTTTATAGATGTCCTGAGATCAAAACGGCGATCCAGGAAAAGATGAAAGAAGGATACAGATATATCGTATTCAACCTTGCCAAATCTTCGTACATTGATTCTTCTGCGATTGGTATGTTGATACAGATCGCCGGCTGGCTCAGAAAAAGAGGCGGGGAATTGATTGTAAGTAATCTAAGATCTTCCGTTAAAAAAGTATTCTCGATCACTCGATTAGAATCTCATATTCGTGCTTCTGAAACGGAAGAAGAGGCCCAAAGTTTACTAAAGGCCTGGATAGAAAGTAAGGCGGTTTAGCTTAGCGCGCTTTCCGCCGCAAGTATTGCATCTTTTACTTCCGAGTATAATCCAACCGGGATCGCGATACCTTTTTGAGTAGGTTTGTATTCACCTTCGCTATCTGTGTACCAAACTCTTAAGTTCAGATATTTATTACCTTTAAATTCTGAAATTTCGACTCGAATGATCTCACCTTTGCCTTTATCGATATCTCGGATTACACTCATAGTTTTCCCTTCCTGACGGCAAAAGACTAAATTCCCGGTTTTGGATTTCCAGTCGTTTTCCATAAAAAAAGGCCCCCGATTGGGAGCCTTTTAGTCTGAAAAATTTTAGAAAATCGATCAGTAGGTTTCCACGAATAATTGGTGGGCGCCTTCCAGATGATGTTTGTATTCTTCGTAAGTTCCGGAGTTTCCGTCGATCTTCTGGATCTCTTCGATTACTCCTTTTTCCATTCCTTTCGGACCACCGCAGATATAAAAACGTCCGCCGGAAGAGAGGACTTTTTTCACTTCTGCTTCTAACATTTTAACTCTGTGAGAGATATACATTCTTCCGCCGTCGAAAGGATTGTTTTCTTCTCTGGAGATAGCGGTAACTAATTTGAAATTAGGGAACTTCTTCTCTAATCCTCTTAGGTAATCCATCAATACTAACTCGTCAGAGTAAGGTGCTCCGTATACAAGAGTTACATTACCTGTGAAGTTAATAAGTTTGTGTTCAAGAAGTTCCTCGCTCATTCCAACAAATGGAGCGATACCGGTTCCGGTTGCGAGGAACATGATGTCTCCGGAGAAGTCAGCGTTCGGAAGAAGGAATTTTTTTCCGGAAGGTCCAGTCATCACTACTTCGTCACCTTCTTTCAGATCACAAACGTAGTTAGAGCAAACTCCTTTGAATTGGATATTTCCATCTGCATCGTAAACATTATCCCTTTTGATAATGAATTCTATTGTATCTTCTTTCATTCCGAAAGAGTAGCTAGGTGAAGCAATTGAATATAAACGAACTGTATATGCAGCGTCTGCTAAACCTTTTGCTTTTTTCTCGGGATCTTCGCCCGGAGGAATGATACCACCGGATTGTCCGATTAAATAAGGATACTGGCTATGATCAATAGCTAGAGTGATTCTATGAATTAAGGACTCGCCTTCTTTTTTAGGTCTTTTACCTTTTCCAGTTTCTGGAGTAAGAAGTACATTACTGATAACCTTAGCTTTCAGCGGGCTTGATTTTTTGAATATATTGATTTGCGGCTCTCTAACGGGCTTCATAGGCGGGCTGGATCCTGATGTCGATTTCTAATGTATTACAGATTTTTTTCGGAAGCTAATTCGTCAAACGGGATATTTCTAAAGGAAGAAGGGCTATTCTACCGTATTATGTCTTCTTTATCTTTAATCCTTTGATATGTTCCTCTCTTGGATATTCGCCAGTTTATATGAGTAATTCATTCTGAAATTTGGGATAGATCCGAATTCGATCTGCGAATACGTTGGCAGATACTAAAAGACTAGAAAAGAGGGTCTTAATGGCTAGATATACCTTGGAAGAACTGGCTTCCAAAATTTCCGGAGCAAAAATAGAAAATTGCGCGGACCCCAAAAAAGTTCAGGTGGAATCAGTTTCTCCGGTCAACCCGGGAGTTACGAACAGCATTAGTTTTCTCGCAAATAAGAAGATGTTAAATGAGGCAAAGAAGACTGCCTCTAGTATCGTACTGACTACTTCCGAGTTCGCAAAAGAACTAGAAGTGCCTTGTCTGGTTGTAGATAAACCGGATCTGATACTTGCTCAGGTTTTAGATCTGATCTATCCTCCTCATAAGTTCGAAAACAAAATAGAAGAGAATGCATACGTTCATCCTAAAGCAAAGATCGGTAAAAATTGTTATATAGGAAATTTTGCATCCGTGGGCGAAGATGCTGAGATTGGAGATAACGTAATCTTAGAGGACGGAGTTCGTATCGGAAGAGGAGCAAAAGTTGGAGAAGGTTCACATATAGGACCAAATAATGTGATCCATCACGGAGTCATCATAGGAAAAAGATTCAGATCTTTCGGAAATTGTACTGTAGGTGGAGATGGATTCAGATTCGTATTCGCAAACGGTAAACATAATAAGATCCCACAGGTCGGAACAGTGATTGTGGGAGATGATGTGGAGATGGGTTCCAATAGTGCAATCGACAGAGGCGGTTTGGAAAACACAATCATCGGTGATGGTTGTAAATTCGATAACCTAGTTCATATCGGTCATAATTGTGTATTAGGAAAAAATGTTGTGATTGCCGGTTATACGGGAGTTGCAGGTTCCACTACGATAGGAGATAATTGTACCATCGGTGGCGGTTGTGGTATCGCAGATCACCTTAGCATAGCGAGTGGGACCATTGTTGGTGGAGGAACTTCTGTCAGAAATACTCTTTCTAAGCCTGACATTTATGTGGGTTGGGACTACGGACTGACATTCCCTGAATTCCAAAAGCTTAGAGTGAATATCAAAAACGTGGTTAATTTCCAGAAATGGGCCAGAAGAATAAAGGCCATTGAATCTAAACTTGGACTTAGCGCGGAAGAATAAGCTTCCATTAAATAGGGCCTGTTAACCTTCTTCGCTAAAAGTGCTTAAAAGGGAGATTTAACAGGCTTCCAAAATCTTCCCAAATTATGTCCAATAGGCTTGACATAGTTCGGAGAAGGTTCAATTCTTCGCCTTATCCCAATCCGGAGGCTAGCCTTGAATACCCGACCCAATACTGAGGTCTTGGACCATATTCCAAACTCCCAGATTTCCGGGCGGGACTTTCCTCAAATAAATAGATTAGGAAAGTTGTTGGACCTATATGCGGATAATTTGCTAGAGCCACATTCCTCAAAAGTTGTGCTCATTAGTGAAGGGCGATATAACCGCAATTAGACAAAAAATAGATCTTTGATAAGACCCGAATTCTCGGGTCCTTCATTCCTTCTTCTTAGCTTCCGCAAAGAATATTAAGATTCTTTAATCCTATTATGTGTCTTTCCTAAAAAGAACAAACAAGCCAAAGACATTACACCTGACATGGACATAACCGTGATCATTGGATAAGCGCTTCCGTCATGAAGAAGGCTAACTGCCGCAGTAGAAACCGCACCGAATACCATTTGTAATGCTCCCATCAAAGCGGATGCGCTTCCTGCATTTTTGGAAAAAGGAGCCATCGCAAGTGCAGAAGCATTTGGAACAATCAGCCCGAACGCACTCACCAAGAAGAAGATTAAAACAAGCATAGGAATAAATCCTAAACCTAGAATTTGAAAGATAACGAGTAAGGAACAGAGTATCAGATAAGAATATCCTACATACTTTACAATGGTTGCCGCCTCGAATTTTTTGAGAAGGATCCGATTGATCTGACTAGAAAGGATCAGACCGAAAGCGTTAAATCCGAAAAGATAACTATAATCAGTTTGAGAGAGTCCATTCAGAACCATAAACACAAATGGAGAACCTGCTATATAAGCAAACATCACCGCCGCGGAAAATCCGGAACTAAGTACATATGTTTTGAAGATCGGATTGGAAAATACTTCGATATATTCTTTGATCACTGGAGCAATCTTAAGAGAAATAGAAGAGTCAGCTCCTTTGCTGTCTTGGAAAGTTAATAGAGATCCAAAAAGCATTAAAGTAGAAATACCAGTTAAAGTAAAAAAGATCCAGTTCCAGCTTGCGAATTGAAGAAGAAGTCCTCCTACCGTAGGAGCTAAAATCGGTGCGATTCCCATTACTAATATGATCTGAGAAAAAACTTTAGCACCTTCATGAGGAGAGAACACATCTCTTACAACTGCTCTTGGGATTACCATTCCGGCGCAAGCTCCCAAAGATTGTAAAAAGCGGAAGAATATTAATGCATTAACCGAATTTGAAAATCCACAGGCTAAAGAACTTATAATATAAAGTGTAAGACCTACGAGTAAGGGAATCTTGCGACCAAAACGATCTACAATAGGTCCATAAAATAATTGCCCGAAAGAAATTCCGAAAAAGAAACTAGTTAACGTTAGTTGCACGTCTGAGATCGGAGTCCCAAGATCTTTTGCGATCTCATTCATACCAGGAAGGTACATATCGATCGAGAAAGGTGCAATTGCAGTCAATGCCCCAAGTATTAGGATTAAAGTGCCGTTAGATTTACTCACTCTCCTAGAATTGGATGCGAATATTAGAGGTCTATTCTTCTAATTCTTTTCTTAGAATTTTCTTATCGAACTTACCAACACTGGTTTTTGGTATCGCAGAAACCGACCGAATATCATCTAGCTTAGGCAATTGCCAATGAGCAAAATTGTCTTTGAGTCTATCATGGATCTTTTTAGGATCCACTTCTTTACCTTCTACAGGAACTACGAATATAACCGGTGCCTCGTCTCTGACAGGATCCTTTCTTCCTACAACTGCAGCTTCTAAAACATCAGGATCTGCCATGACAAGATTTTCCATATCGACAGAAGAGATCCATTCCCCTCTAGTCTTGATCAGGTCTTTCTTACGATCTGTGATCTGCATGTAACCATATTCATCTAGGACTACAACATCTCCGGTCCGGAACCAACCATCGGAGGTAAAAGATTCGGAAGATTCTCCACTTTTATAAGAAGCTGCGATCCAAGGCCCTCTCACTAAAAGTTCTCCAGGAGTTTTTCCATCCTTAGGAACGTCTTTGCCATTATCGTCGATCGCTCTGATCTCTACACCCGGTACAGGTACACCTTGTTTAGCTCTATAAGAATATCTTTTATTATCATCCAAGTTTTTCATAAAACCTCGAAGATGAGATACGGTTCCTACTGGAGAAGTTTCGGTCATTCCCCAAGCGTGAAGAATGGAGATCCCGAAGTCTTTTTCGAAACCTTCGATCAAACCTCGAGGAGCCGCAGAACCGCCTACTACCATAGTGTGAAGTTTAAGATTATATTTGGTTTTCTTTAAGTGTTGGTAGAGAACATTCCAAACCGTTGGAACTCCTGCAGTTAGAGTAACCTCTTCCGATTCTAATAGTTCCGCGAGAGAAGCACCCAAAAGATGTTTTCCAGGAAATACCAATTTACATCCGGTCATCACCGAAGCGAAAGGAATTCCCCAAGAATTAACATGAAACATTGGAACTACCGGAAGAACAGTTTCAGATTCTCTAATACACAATGCATCTCCCATACAGATGGACATAGAATGTAAATAAGTAGATCTGTGAGAATACACTACCCCTTTCGGGTTTCCGGTTGTTCCGGAAGTGTAACAAATTCCTGCCGCTTCAAATTCATCTATAGGTTCGAAATTTTCTACTTCATCTCCTGTTTTCAAGAAATCCTCGTAAGAGATTGCATTAGGAAGATTTGGAAATGGAACATTATCTTTATCATCAATAATGATAAACTTTTGTACGCCGTGGATCTGACTTAAATTTTTTTCAATCGCAGGGGCTAAGGATTTATCAACAAATATAAATTTGTCCTTAGCTTCGTTGATGATATATGTAAGTTGTTCAGGAAATAATCGAATATTGATTGTATGAAGAACCGCACGAATACTTGGGATCGCGAAATATAATTCTAAGTGAACGGAATGATTTAGGCAGAAAGTTGCGATTGCTTCTCCAGGTTTTACGCCTGCTTTTCTTAAAGCACTCATCAAGCGGATCGTTCTTTTGTAAAATTCTCCGTACGTGATCCTTTGGATGGAATTATCATGCCATTTGGTTACGATTTCTTTATGAGGATGAACCTCTTTTGCTCTTTTTAGAATGGAAGGCAAAACCAATGGATAATCCATCATCGTGGAACGCATAAACTTCTCCGCTTAAATTGTCGGGCCAAGATTATTGCATTGGATCATGCAAGGTCAAGAAGAATCGACAGAATTCGAAATTGTTTTATCTCAAAACAGATAAACAGAGTTAGTCGAGTATTTACTTACAATAACCTGCCATTGTAAATCCTAACTCATAAGCCGTAAAAATTTGTATATTGGCTGCCCAAGAAAGTTTAGAATCTGGATCGGTTAAATCCGAAGTAGCGATTGTAATTGGATTCAATATTTTCTGAGTGAATTCACAAGGAGAGATAGGAAGACCTTGGTCCCCTTTCATATATTTTCCAAGGGAGAAGAATAAAAAATTCCTTACAACCTGTGACTTCCCCTGGACTGCATTGGAAAATTTAAGATATGATTCCAGATTTGCTTCGAGTTCTTGTCTCGCTTTTAGATCCAGTGGATTTTTTCTCAATTTTGCAGATGTTGACTGGAATTTTTTCTCCAGATCCAAACGAAGTCGTTCTGCACAAAAGAATTCTGTTCCTTCTTTTGCATGTAAGGTTTCGTATTTGATCCTGTAGTATTCTAACTTTCCATCTTTGTTTAGGTGGAGATGTTTTCCTTCTCCTGCTTCCGGAACATAAACGATCTGGCCTGTTAGATAGGTTTCTCGGATATTGTGTTCGGATATTTTATATAAAGTATCCAACATGATTTTTTCATTTTCGCCGGAAGCAGATTTTTCAGATGTTAGGAATTGGAGACAGGCTTTGTTAATGTCCGGATGATCAATATAAACCTGTTGCATTCTTTGAGCAGAACCTACACAGGAAATTAAGAATACAAAACAAAGGTTTAGAACATTTTTCATTTAGATAAAAGATCTATTGATTGGATGTGTAATCCATTCTTTTTTATTATTAGAATGTACGGATTAAAGAAAGGTTATGGGTTAATCCTTGACATCTGGACATACCATACAGGGTATACGTTATGGAATTAGATGAAATAAGAAAACAACTTACTCATAGACTGCACAGGATTAAAGGCCAATTGGACGCACTCGAAAAGAGTTTGCATAATAAGGACGAAGATTGTGAAAAAACCTTAATTCTACTCAAAGCTTCTAGCCAGGCTCTTAAAAAATTTGGAGAAGCGTATGTCCAAGAGTATATGGATAGATGTTTTTCAGAAAAAAAATCCTCCGCTTCTATCCAAAAAAATCTGAAAAAAGCAATTAAAGCAGCGTTCTCTCTCTAATCTCCTCTTTTTAACCATTTTCCTACTATAGCGTTCGAAACTATTCTTCGGACGCCTAAATTCATTTAGCATAGAATTTTTGTTGACCAATTATATACCCCTACGGGTATATGGATATTATATACCTAGGGGGGTATATAATATGGAGAATACGAACAATCAAAGCTGGTATTTGGAAAGGGTTTTATTCCTGATTGCAGGATCGTTCTCTTTAATAGGTTTGCTGATCGCTAATTATTTCAGTCATTGGGGGCTTGTTTTGAACCTATTGGTCGGGATAAATATGATCCTATTTTCTCTAGCTGGATTTTGTCCAATGGGGTGGATTCTTACTCGATTAGGCGTTCCTAAAAAATGTGGATCAGATAGGTAAATCCGATGCAATCTAGATCCGCTTTATCGCTGATACTCGGCGGGGTATTCTTCATAATACCTCTTTCCGTCAAAGCCTCCGATTCTAGTATGGATTTCTCTTCCGTATGGGAGAAGGTAGCTAGGAATTCTCCTTCTTTACAAACTAAAAGTTTGGAAATAGAAGCTGCGAAATCCGCAAGCAATAGAGCGGGTTTGCATTGGTTTCCCAAATTGTATACCGATGTTCGCACTTATCAAACGAACGATCCTATCTTAAATTTTACCGGAAAACTAGGACAAAGATCAGCTACTCAATCAGATTTTTCGACTGCGAGCAATCGATCTAATCTTTCCAATTTTCTAGATTCGAATAACCAGCTCTATCAAAACATAAATCCGAATTCAGCCAATATTTTTGCGAAAGATACTTTGAATCATCCGGGTACTAATATGTATTCCAGAGGAACTTTGGGCCTGGAATTTCCGGTATACGAAGGAGGTTCCGGAAAAGCTTTTAAGGAAATTAAAGATAAAGAACTTCAATCTTATGTTCTCGAATCAGAATATTTTAGAAAAACTTTATATATTCAAACTGCTGTAGCGTTCCATTCTTCTTTAGTGTTTTCAGGCGGAGTTAAGGAAAGGGAAAAAATCCTCCGCCAATTGGATTTTTTCGTGAACTCGTATCGATTGGATACTGCCGGAAACCCGATCGGTCATTCCGGTTCTCTCGCTTTAAGATCCGTTCAACTGAGAGTGTCTTCGGAGATAAAGGAAAAGGAACTATATAGAAAGGAATCCTTAGAATCGATTAGGATACTTTCGGGAGGTTCGCTCGAAAATTTTACACCGGCTGAGACTTCTTCCTTACATTTTTACGAAGAGGTTTTGCCATTACCATCTTCCGAGTCTGAGAGACGTACTGCGATTTCCAAAATTCTGGAATCTCATTCAAATATATCAAAACAAAAAGTAACAATGGAGAATTCTAAATTTCTGCCTAAGGTAGGAGTTTATGCAGAAGCGTACGGATATAACGGTGATAGGAACTTTGCAAATTCTTATAATGCGGGAGTTTTCCTGCAGATGAATCTTCTTAATCCTACTGATCTAGGCTCCAAAAAAGAAGCAATGATCCAGGCTGAAGCGGCAGAAACCAAAGCGAAAGAAGCAAGATTAAAAGAAAACTCAGAGTTTAAGATCCTTTTAGAAAAGGAAAGAGTATTGTCTGAAAATAGAAAAGATTCCGAACAAGCCTATCGGATACAATATGAACAACTTCTTCTTTCCCAAACATTATTCAAAAGAGGAAATATTCCCGCCTCTAGTTTGGCTGAAAGTTTTTCAAGAACTTCCGACGCTTTGTCCAGGAAAGAGTTTATGGATTTGGAATATTTAAGAACGAGAGCTCAACTCATCCTTTATTCTGAGGAAAATGATGAACGAAAATAATAAACAAACCCAGTCGGAAGGTTTCGCAGGAATACTAGCAGGCAAATTTATCAGTTCCAAACTGACTCCTATCTTTGCGGTAGTGAGTATCCTTGCAGGAATTTTGTCGGTATATCTAACCCCGAAGGAAGAAGAACCGCAGATTTCAGTTCCTATGGTGGATATTTCATTTTTTTCTCCTCAATACTCAGCGAATGAGATGGAAAGAAAAATTACCGAGCCGGTGGAAAGATCCGTATGGGGGCTGGAAGGAGTGGAATATGTTTATTCTGCAACTAGAGATCATCAATCATTGATTACTGTTCGCTTTAAGGTAGGAGAACCCTTAGAGCCTTCTTTGGTTAAGATACACCATAAAATTTTAGAAATTAAAAATCAACTTCCTTCGAATACTTCCGATCCATCAGTAAATTCTTATACGATTGATGATGTTCCTTTTTTAGCTCTTACTTTTAGTTCGGCAGAAACGGATGATTATTCTCTTCGTAGTTTGATTTCTCCTTTAGCAAGAGAGCTATCTTCTACCCCTGATCTTTCCAAGGTGGAATTATTAGGTGGAAGAAAAAGATCAGTCAGGGTGATCGCGAACCCACAACGAATGAAAGAATTTGGTGTGGATTTTATACAACTAGCAGAAAGTCTTAAGGCAAACTCTTCCGATTTTCCGGCAGGAAAAAACTGGGGAACAAAAAACGTATATGATATAGAGATCGGTTCTTCGATCCGAACTATGGAAGATCTCAAAAAAATCCCGATCAAACAAAGTTGGGGAAGAGTTGTTAAATTAGGGGATATAGCTCAGGTATACGAGGGACCTCAAGAAAGAAGCAGACAATCCTTCTTCTTTCAAAAAGAAAATCCTGATATCGGAGAAAACGCTGTCACGATCGTATTCTCCAAAAGAAAAGGAACGAACGTAGAAGAATTAGCACAAATCATCCGAGAACGCGCAGATGAATTTAGAAAAGATCTTCCGACCGGAATAAAACTAAGCATAATACGTGATTACGGCAGAACTGCAGGGATAAAATCTAAGGAACTGATTGAACATCTTCTTATAGCAACTATTTCCGTTTCTGTTTTGATAGCTTTATGGATGGGGATACGAGCTTCTTTCGTAGTATTCGTAGCGATACCGGTTACCTTAGCTCTTACATTAGCAATTTATTATTTTCTAGATTATACTCTAAATCGTGTTACCTTATTCGCCTTAATTTTTTCGATAGGTATACTCGTAGACGATGCAATCGTTGTGGTCGAAAATATAGAAAGGCATCTTGCGTTTCCTGGAAATAAAGGAAAGATCAGGTCCATCTTAGATGCAGTTTCTGAAGTAGGAAATCCGACCATATTGGCTACCTTTACAGTAATTGCTGCAATATTGCCTATGGCCTTCGTACGGGGTTTGATGGGACCTTATATGAAGCCGATCCCAGTCGGAGCTAGTCTTGCGATGCTTCTTTCCTTATTCGTAGCTTTTTCGGTCATTCCCTGGATCAGTCTAAGGATTTTGAAAAAACATATCGGGGGAACAACAAAACCGAAAATTTCACGCTTAGATACGATCTACCTAAAGGTTGCAGGATGGCTTTTAGAATCTAAATTAAACCTGATAAAAATGATCGTTCTGATCATTGCGTTATTTGGTATTTCAGTTTCCCTGGTGGCATTTAAAACGGTGAAAGTTAAGATGTTACCTTTTGATGATAAGGACGAATTCCAAATCATATTAGATTTTGATCCAAGAACCCCTCTTTCTAAAACGGTAGAATTAAGTTCGGAACTTGCAAAATCGATCCTTAAGGAAGAAAATATAGAGAAGGTCCAAATCTTTGCAGGGGAGCCCGCACCCTTCTCCTTTTCCGGAATGGTAAAACATACATTTTTGCGAAGAGAGGAATGGAAATCGGATCTTCATATCGTTTTAAAAGACAAAGATTCTAGAAAGAAAAAGAGTCACGAAATTATAGAAACTATTCGCCCTATTTTAGAAAAATATAATAAGGAAAATTCTGTACTTAGCAAGGTACTGGAAATTCCGCCTGGGCCTCCGGTACTTTCTACCTTAGTCATAGAAATATACGGGCCGACCGAGGAGGAAAGGATCAAAGTTGCTCGAGAGATCCGTTCTATCACAGAAGCCCAAGAAGGAATTGTAGATCTAGATTCCAGTCTTTCCGAAGTCAGGCCTAAGATAAAATACCCTTTCAAGTTTGATAAAGGAGGACTTGTTGGAATTCCTTCTTCCGTAATGGCAAAAAATGCAGGATTGTTTTTCGGAGAAACTCCTGTGTTCATTTTATCCGAATCGGAACATTCAGAGGATATTTCAGTTGATTTGTCTGTTCCAAACGAATTCAGATCTTCACATTCTCCATTCTCCAGTTGGGATCTATCTTCTCAATTTTCCGGATCTGTTTCTCCTAAAAATTTAGTTGGAGAAGGAGAAAAAATTTCTTCAAAAGTACTTCATCGAAAAAATCTAAAACCTTTGGAATATGTGACGGCTGAATTTTCAGGAAAAGAAGAAGCGCCGGTTTACGGAATTCTTTCTCTCAGCCCTAAAATCCAATATCCGATTTACACTTCCGAGGTGCCTTGGAATACAAAACATCCGGTTATAAAATGGGACGGAGAATGGTTTATAACGTACGAAGTCTTTCGTGATCTAGGTGGAGCGTTTGCGGTTGTGATGATCTTAATTTATGTTTTGGTGCTCGGCTGGTTCCAGGATTATAAACTTCCAATTATAATAATGGCGCCGATACCGATTTCTCTTATCGGGATTATCCCGGGACATTTGATCTCTGGTGCTTATTTTACTGCGACTTCTATGATCGGATTTATTGCCGGTGCTGGGATTATAGTTCGGAACTCAATTATCTTAGTCGATTTTATTCAGGCTGAGATCCAATCGGGAAAGGATTTAAAAAGAGCGGTCTTAGATGCGGGAGTGGTTCGCTTTAGACCTATGTTTTTGACTGCAGCGGCGGTGATAGTTGGATCTTCCGTAATGTTATTCGATCCGATTTTTCAAGGCTTGGCAGTGTCTTTAATTTTCGGAGAGATTGCGGCGACTGTGCTAAGTAGGTTCGTCGTTCCTGCGTTTTATTTTTGGTTTTCTGAAAGAAGAGGGTGATTTTGCCGAAGAAGGGACTCGCCTCTACGCAGTTTACTTTTGCCTAGTGAGACTCGCCCGCTTCACAGTTTCGCATCCTGCAAAACTTAGTTCCGCGGCGTGTCTCACTGGCCTCAGCACATCCTGTGCTTCGGTCGCGAAAACTTACGCTCCCTATGGGTTGCTATTTTCGCTTACCAGTTCGACCGTTCGAGTCTTGAATTTTATTGTATTGCTTGATTTTGCCGAAGAAGGGACTCGAACCCCCACGGTGTTACCCGCTGGTACCTGAAACCAGTGCGTCTACCAATTCCGCCACTTCGGCTAGTGGTTGGAGGGATTGTTTCCCTACGGATAATTTTGCCTTTAAGGACTTTCCGTCAGCTTATTTTTGGAATTCATTGACACGATAATTAAGAGGAAAGTAGGGTCAGGATAGAATGAAAGAAGAACGCAAAACTTCGGAGACGGACATCAAGCTCTCCCTGGATATTCGGGGCAAAGGTAATTATAAATTCGATACTCAAATTCCGTTTTTCGAGCATATGCTTTCCCATGTTTCCAAACATGGTCTTCTGGATATTGATCTATGGTTGCGAGGTGACATAGAAATCGATTGCCATCATAGTGTTGAGGACACCGCGATCCTTCTTGGCGCGACTCTTCATAAGCAGTTGGGGGACAAGGCAGGTATCAGAAGATACGGCCATTATACTCTTCCAATGGACGAGGTCCTAACAACTGTTGCCGTGGACTTAGGTGGTAGATATTATTATAAATATACCGGTCCTGAACTTGTAGGTAAGTTTGGAATTTATGATGCAGAACTATCGTTGGAATTCCTACAGAAGTTCGCTTTGAATGCTAAGATGAATCTTCACGTTCATGTTCATTACGGAGAAAATCGCCATCATATCCATGAATCCATTTTTAAAGCTTTCGGTAAGGCTTTGAGAATGGCGATCGAGATAGATCCTGCTGCGGGCGGAGCAATTCCTTCTACCAAAGGTGTTTTGGAATGATAGCCGTTCTTGATTATGGAATGGGGAATATTCACTCCTGCTTAAAGGCGATCTCACTCTTCACAAAAGATTTTTCTTATACTAAGGAACCATCCGTTTTGAAACAGGCGGATGCGATCATTCTTCCTGGTGATGGGCATTTTGATAAGGCCATGAAAAATCTGAATGAATCCGGTTTGAGAACTTTTGTAGATGACCACGTAAAGGCAGAAAAACCTTTATTCGGGATTTGTATCGGTTTTCAAATTTTGTTCGAAGATTCGGACGAGGTTATTTCCGGAAATAATAATACGACTGTTCCCGGACTAGGTTATGTTAAAGGTAAGATCCGAAAGTTTAAGGGAAAAAATTACAAGGTTCCTCATATCGGTTGGAATAAATTATATAAAAGAAATCCTTCTAAAAGTAATTTATTGAAAAATTTAGAAGACGAATCCTTCGCATATTTTATACACTCCTACCGTCCCGTTGGAGTGGAGAGTTCCGCGATCACTGGCTTCTGCGATTATTATGGGGAGAAGTTCCCGGCAGTGGTTGAGAAAGGAAACGTTTTCGGAACACAATTCCATCCTGAAAAATCCTATTCCTTCGGTCTAAAGATTCTGGAGAACTTTATTCAATCCTTATGATTTTAATTCCAGCCATCGATTTGTTGGATAATTGCGCTGTTAGATTATTCAAAGGCAATTACGACGAAAAAACAATCTACTCGACTGAACCTTGGAAACTTGCAGAAGGTTTCGAAAGAAACGGTGCTACTCTCTTACATCTTGTTGATTTGAACGGTGCAAGAAACCAGATCGGTATCAATACGGAAGCTATTTCAAAAATTCGTAAATCTTCTAAGCTGAAAATCCAACTTGGTGGCGGGATCAGAGATAAGGAGAAGTTGGAATATTACGATTCAATCGGTATTGATCGTTTTATTCTTGGAACTGCTGCGGTTAATAATCCTGAACTATTGGACTTCGCTTTGAAAAAATACGGAGAAGACAGGATCGTTGTGGCGGTGGATGCTAGAGACGGCATAGTCAAAATTGCAGGTTGGGAAGTAGACTCGGGTGTGAAATACTTGGACCTTCTTGAAAAAATGCAACAAGTAGGTATCCGTAATATTATTTTTACGGATATCGCCCAAGATGGAACTTTGGCGGGTCCAAACCTTAATGCATATAAGGAAATTTTAAGTAGATATAATTTTCAAGTAATTGCATCCGGCGGTATTTCTTCTTTGAAAGATATCATGGCGCTATCCGCATTGGGGACTTCTGTTCCGATGTACGGTGTGATTACTGGAAAAGCTTTATATGAAGGCAAAATAGATCTGGCCGAAGCAATTACAAGCCTCGGCTCTGATTAATTTTTAATTCCCTTTTATAAGTACAGATTCGCATATTTTTTCTTTCCTTATGCCTTCCAGGTACGTATAAAGGTATTTTATAATCGGAGTCCCGAATGAAAAAACTGTCCCCTAGCTCTATTCTTGCCGTAATTTCCGGTATCGCGGCGTTTATCTCGTTCTTATTGATCAGAAAATATTTCGGCGGAGAAACTGCGGACGGACTTGCACAATCTCTTTGTGATGTAGTCAGCGAATCTGGTTCTTGCTCCAAGGTTTCAGAAAGTAGCATCTCCGCTATCAGAAACGTTCCTTGGTTAGGAGATCTTCCGATCGCACTTTTCGGATTGGCATTTTACGGATTTGTTACATACCTTTTTATCCGAGCCGAAAAAAGTCCTGAAAACAAAGAAGGATATCTTCTTCTTTCCTTTTACATTTTGCTTGTAGCATTAGTAATTGATCTTGGATTATTCTCCGCATCCGTATTCTATATAGATGCGATCTGCGGACTTTGTGCACTTACTTGGATCTCTACTTTGATCCTGGTTGCTGGAACCTTCTTCCAAATTAAAGACTATAAGGACAAATCCTTGAAAAAAGCATTAGGTATCCTGCAAGTAGAAGGTTTAAATACATACATAGTAGTTTTATTGTTCTTAGCCGCGGGTCAGATCGGAGGAAAATCCTTTCATGATTCTTTAGTAGATGGAGAACACACAGGTGTCGCTCAGATCCAAAAACAATTGTCGGATTATGAAAAAGCGCAACCAGTTTCAATTGATCTACAAGGTTCTTCTATACAAGGAGATCCTAATGCTCCGATCACAATCGTAAAGTTTGCTGACTTCAATTGTGGTCACTGTATGGATACTTCTCATATCTTGAAAAGAGTTTTGAGAGATTATCCAGGACTAGTAAAGATCGTTTATAAAAATTTCCCATTGGATGCGAATTGTAACCGATTGGTCCAATCTCCTCGCCCGGATGCAAGTTCTTGTGTGGCTGCTTCTGCTGCGATCTGCGCGGATAAACAAAATAAATTCCCCGCAGTTTACGAAGGACTGTATAGAAATACTGAAAATAGGATCGCTCATTCACCTGCGTCTGTGTTAAGTTTAGCTCAACAAGAAGGATTAGATATGAACCAGTTCCGTGCTTGTTTGTCTTCTCCTGCTGTTCGGAATCAGATCAATAAAGAAGTAGATGATGCAGCTAAGGTAGAGATCCATAGCACGCCTAGTTTATTTATTAATAATAAACCGATCCAAAGTGGAACTCCGAAAGAAGCCTTCTTAAGAGCTTTGATCGAAAGTTTAATCAAGAAGGTTTGAGGTTTTAAGTGTCGGAAGCAGCCGAAGTATCCAAAAAGAATTTCTATTGTAGGAACTGCGGCTCTTCCATTCTTTCTGATTCGGAAAAATGTTTGTTTTGTGGTTCGTATCAGTTGCCTGGAAGAATTCCATTTTTCAAATTTTTATCGGAAAGTAGATTATTTCGTACTGCTTTCTTTTTTCCTTTTTCGGCTTTGATAGCTTTTGCGTTTCCAATCGTACACGCATTAAATCCAATTCCTTTCTTGGATTGGTCCTGGGTACTTCTCATCTCCTTTTTCTTTTTTACATTTTCCATCTTCGGATTCGTATCAGAATGGATCTTTTTGAATAAGTTCAAAGGAGATGCGAAAGACTTTAGAGAAGGATTTTTCGAATGGCAGAAAACTCTCTATCTTCGTAATCCTTATCTTTCCTATTTCGGAATGTTTTTATTCGTATGTGTTCCTTTATTAAATTGGGAAAATCATTTTTCTTTTGCGGCTTCATCTTCCGCGATCTGGACATTATTACTAGTATTTTTATCTAAAATCCTCATTCCACTTTTCTAAACATCGGAGTACTCATCCATGCTGAAGAAGATCCTGATCATCTCTTTATCCACCATTGCGGTACTTGCCGTTTCTTTCGGAATTTTAATTTGGCATACGATCAATTTTAGACCGATCACATTAGGTTTATATTATGAAAAGATCTTTTGGGAGAATGTCCTGGATGATCCGGAAACTCTGACTTCTCTCAGAATTTTGGATTCTTGGGGAATTACTTCTCATAATTACAAATGGTCCGACTCTTCTCCGGAAAAAGAAATGGAAAGAGCAGATAAAGCAAAAAGAGATCTAGAAATTCTTAAAACATACGATTCTTCCAAACTAAGCGGAGAAGATCGGATCTATTATAAGGCTTTAGAATGGGATCTTGAACTTGCGGCCGATTATGAAAAATACATTTATAATTCTTATCCGGTAAATCAGCTATTCGGCGTTCAAAATCATATTCCTTCCTTCTTAGCTACTTCTCATATGATAGAAGATTATGAAGATGTGGAATCTTATATTGCTAGACTGAAAGGGATATCTGAAAAATTGGATCAAGTGATCCGAGGTCTGGAGGTCCGACAATCTAATGGAGTGATTCCTCCAGATTTTATTTTGAGAAGAGTTCTGGATGAGCTGAAAAATTTTCGGGTTAAAAATCCGGAAGATAATATTTTATATGTAAGCCTTCGTAAAAAATTAGAGAAGAACGATGAGATACTCTCTGATCAAAAAACTTCTTCTTTGGCAGAAGTAAAAAAGATTATAGAAACTTCCGTTTATCCTGCTTATTCTAAACTTCAAAATTTCCTAGAACAACAACTTAAGTCGGCAGATAATAAGGCTGGAGTTTGGAAACTTCCGAATGGAGAAAAATTTTACGCACATACTTTAAAATATCATACTACTACCAATCTTTCTCCTGAGGAAGTTCATTCTATCGGGCTTTCGGAAGTAGCAAGGATACAAACCGAGATGAAATCCATTTTGGAAAGTTCAGGGATTAAAGTTTCGAATTTACAAACTACTATGAGGCAGCTAAGAGAGAAACCTGAGTTCCAGTTTCCAAACACTACGGAAGGAAAAGAGAAAGTTATAGAGGTTTATAAAGAGATCTTAAAAGAATCTATAGAAAAATCTAAACCTATCTTTCCTTCTTGGCCTAAAGCGAAAGTGCAGGTGGAAAGAATTCCTGAATTTAAAGAAGCGGGAGCACCAGGAGCTTATTACGAAGAGCCTAGCCTGGACGGAAAACGTCCCGGTGTATTCTATGCAAACCTTCGCGACTTAAAAGAAATCCCTAAATTCGGGATGAATACATTAACATATCATGAAACAATTCCCGGGCATCATTTGCAGATCGCTTGGTCCCAAGAATTAACTTCCGCTCCAAGAAAATTAAGGACCACACATTTTACTGCGTTTGTAGAAGGTTGGGCATTGTACGCGGAAAGACTTGCGAAAGATTATAATTTTTATTCCGACCCTTATGTGGATTTGGGAAGATTACAAGCCGAGTTGTTTAGAGCGGTTCGTTTGGTTGTGGATACGGGAATCCATTACAAACGTTGGAATAGAGAAGATGCCATCCGTTATATGTCTGACAATACCGGTATGGCTCCCAAAGAAGTCTCTGCAGAGATCGAAAGATATATTGTATATCCTGGACAGGCATGCTCATACAAGATCGGTATGATCTCTTTCTTAAAAATGAGAGAGGATTGGAAATCGGTCAAAGGAGAAGCTTTCGATATCAAAGAATACCATGGCTTCGTTTTGGGAAAAGGTTCTCTTCCTTTGGAAATTTTAGAAAAAGTTTCTAAAGAAGAATTGGGGCTAACCCCTAAAAATTAGATTACAGGATTGTGATTTAATGTCTTCGTCTTTCCTGCCGGGAAAGACTGTAAGATGGCAGCGTGTAGGAATTCCCTAGCCTTAGATATAGAATCGGAAAGAGTTAGTCCTTGCGCCAGATAAGAAGCTATCGCAGAAGAATAAGTACAACCTGTTCCATGTGGATTGAAATCTTCCACAAAAGGTTTCGCGTACTTATAAATTTCTCCAGTTGGAATTCCTAACACATCCAATGCTTCTTTGGAATTTTTGATATGCCCGCCCTTTAATAGAACAGGAACACCTAATTTTTTAGAAAGAGAAACCGCCTCCGATTCCATGGATTCTATTTTGGAAATTTCTCCGGAACCTAAAATTTTTGCCTCATCCAAGTTTGGAGTAACAAGGGTTGCCATAGGTATTAATTCAGAGATTAAAGATTGTATCGCTTCGTCCTGTAAAAGTTTAGCTCCACTTGTAGCTACCATTACGGGATCTAAAACTAAGTCGAAGTTTTGTCCTTTAGCTTTATATTCTTTTAAGATTTTAGAAATTTTTAGGATCAGACTTTCGGAGAATAACATTCCGGTCTTGATTGTTTTTACAGGAAAATAAGAAAGTACTGCTACAAGTTGTTTTTCTAAGAAGTCAGGATCTATTTCTAATATTCCTGTGACACCGTCCGGATTTTGAGCGGTTAAACAGGTGATGACTGATGTTCCGAAAGATCCTGTGGAATTGAAAGTTTTTAAATCCGCTTGGATCCCTGCCCCACCTCCGGAGTCGGAACCTGCGATTGTTAATACTACCGGCTTTTGCATTCGTAACCTTACAGTAAATTAATCAGGCCAGCCGAATCGTTTCCAATCCACGACCTCTTCTCTAGAAAATTTGATACCTTCCGATTCTAAAAGTTTTTTTTGTATGATCGCTCTAGGGGTATCACCTTTGTGAGAAATTTTTCCCATACTATTAATGACTCTTTGCCAAGGTATCTTCTGCTCTTGGCCTTTCTTTAAGGCGTTTAATGCATAACCAACAGCTCTGGCAGCTCTAGGTTTTCCGACCAAGACTGCAATTCTGCCGTAGCTGGTCACTTTTCCTTTAGGGACCTTCTTTACGATTTTATAAACTAGGTCGTAAAAGTTCTCCGGCTTAGGTTCTATCTTTTTCTTTTTTGGTTTTGCGGTCATACGGCAGGTTTTTCTAGATTTGTTTCTGCATTCGGTTGAGGAGGCCTAAGAGGTAATTCTACCTTGAATACGGTTTTTCCAGGCATAGATTCCACTGTGATCTTACCTTTATGTTTTTCCACGATACCTTTTACGATACCAAGGCCGAGTCCGGAGCCTTCTCCTTGATCTTTCGTAGTGAAAAATGGATCCCAGATCCTATCTTTTATAGAAGGATCAATACCTGGGCCATCGTCCTGTACTTCTATCGTAACGGTATCACCGATAGAATACACAGATAATTCTATCGTACCCTGCCCTCGGATTGCTTGGTTTGCATTTTGGATCAAGTTTGTCCATACTTGGTTCAATTCATCCGGATTACATACAACTTTAGGAATTGTGGAAAAGTTCGTTTTTACTTCCACTCCGTACTTAAGCTGATTATTCATGATCACTAAAGTATTTTCGATACCTTCTATTAGATCTGCATTGGTGAAAGATTTACTTTGGTCTAAGTGAGAATAATATTTTAATGCTTTTACGATTCTAACTATATTTTTGATAGAATATTTGATATTCTTAATGTTTCGGTTTGTGTTAGACGCATGTTTAAGCATCTCATATCCAGGCTTGGCTCCTTGTGCCAAAATTTCTAGGATATACTTTTTCACTTCCATTATATCGTTTTCTATGATGAAAGAGGCCACTTCCCCCGCTAGGGAAACGTCTATCCCCATTTCGACCATTTCTTCTTTCATTTCTCTTTTGATGCGGAACTTGTCCTTGGATTCCATGACCTGACTTTTTCTTCGGTCTCTTAGGATATGAAGAAGTGCAACTTCGAATGATTTTCTTAATTTTTTGTTTCTAGCGAATCTTACGATTTCGAATACATTCTTTACGATATAATTCATATTCGATTCTAGATTGTCTGCAGAACCGTTTATAACTCCTGCTGGAGTATTGATCTCGTGTGCGATCCCGGCAACCATGGTTCCTAAGGAAGCCATTTTTTCGGACATGATCAATTGGGATTGAGCGCTCTCCAACTCTTGGGTCCTATGCCGTACTTTTTCTTCAAGGGTTTCAGTTAGCTCTATTAGTCTTTCGTAAAAAATAGAATTAGAAAGTGACATTACGGAAACCGAACGCATCTCGTTCAGTCTTTCCAATTCGGAAGCAGTATACCTTCTTCCATCATTTTTAGGTCCTAAAACCAACATCCCTAAAAGACTTCTGTTCAAGATAAAAGGAACGAGTAGATCCGCCTTTGTTTTTGCTGCGAATGAAAGTGCGTGTTCTCTGATCTGATGTAGTTTTGCGTTTTCTACAAATTCTTCCGAATAAAAAATTTTATCGTGTTCGGTAATCCATAAAAGGAAAGGATCGAAGATATAAAAATGATCTTCTCCCGTTTCCGTCGGATAAGGGGAGAATTTTCCAAGATCTTCTCTCCATAAGTAAATTTTAGCTCTGCTCGCGTTTATAATACTTGGGAGAAATTTTAGGATTTTATCGCATACACTTTCCGTGATGTTGGTTGCAATTAGGTCACTTTTGAATTTATCTAACGAAGAAAGGTATTTTACATATTCCTGGTCCGTCAGTTTAGAAAGTGCGGATGATAAATTCCATGCAGGTCCGAATTCATTGAACCATATCCAAACAAAAACAGCGGCCAATGTAGTAAAAGGCAAACTGATTAGGAGCACGATTGTACGATCCGGATCCAAGGATCTGAAATCCAAACCGAATATGAGCGCCGATTGCAGAAGGAATGCGGCTAAAACAAGACCGAATATTGGTCCGAATTTGCGTATGATTTTCATCGCGTGCCTGTAAAATTAGGCTTAAGAATGTCTAGTTCCACGATTCCAGTAAAGGAGTTTTTTACGATAGCAAGGGTCTTCGGGGCCTTCTATGATTTGTATTCTCCGGAAAGAGGAAGAGTAAGAGCCGTACTTAGAGGAAGGCTCAGAAATATTTCCGCAAAAGAAAGACACCCCTTTGTTGTAGGCGACAGGGTTTGTGCGATGGAATCAGGCGGAGAATGGGCCATCGAAGAAAGATTATCCCGCAAAAACGAACTTTTACGTAAAAGTAAAGAGGGAGATGCACAGGTACTTTGTGCTAATGTAGATCAAATCGCAGTGCTCGCCTCTTTAAAAGATCCTGAAACCAAAGATGGATTTTTGGATCGTTGTTTGGCGGCAGCTTATCTTTCTCAGGTCCCTCCCCTAATCGTATTCACAAAATCGGATTTAGTGGACCGAGAAACTGCGATTAAACGCTCTTCCGTTTATAAAGATCTGGGTTATGATATAATTATTGTTTCTTGTCAGACCGGCCAAGGTCTAGAAGAACTATGTGCAAAGTTTTCTTCGAAAACCACCTATTTAGTTGGAAATTCAGGAGTTGGAAAATCTAGCTTAGTAAACGTCTTATCGGATAGGGAATTGCAAAAAACTTCTCAGGTCAGTCTTTCCACTAAGAAGGGTAAACATACGACTACAAACTCAAACTTTCTGGTAATGGAAGATAATATCGTATTAATCGATTCTCCAGGTATCAAAGAATGGGGGATCTTACACTTAACCAAGGGTGAGATCTTGGAAAGTTACCCGGAATTGAGAAAGTATAAAGAAGAATGTGATATTTCCGACTGTTGTGACGCAGGCCCCGGATGCAAAATGTTATTTTCTATGGATGAAGCGACCGATATAAGTACGGAAAGAAGAAAGAGCTTGGAATCTATGCTTGCAAGCCTGGAAAACCCGTTTAGAATCACACGTAGAGATCACTTAAAGAATGAAAGTAAATCCTAAATCGGTAGAATACAACTCGATCGACGAGGTTTTAAACTTCGTACGCGACTATAACGCCGGGAATATGTTACGTTTCCTAAATGCGATCGAGGACAATAGCGGTAATATTCTAGTAAAGGAAGAAGTTCAGGTAAAAGAATCTGCTCTTACCCGATTGAAGGAAATTAAGGGTCAGTATAATCCTGAATTTAAGATAAAATTAACCAAAGAACTAATCGGTCAGATCCAGGACAAGTTGGCCGAAAAGATCGTTTTGCAACTTAAGAATACGGATAAGAAATTCTTAAAGTTCATGTACGAAGAGAATAAATTCAATTTTAAGGGAATTATTCGTAACGGGATCAATAATAAGAAACATTTACTCGCGCTTTTTAAAGTTTACGAAACAAATCCTCACTTTTTCAAACATATCTGCGAATTAGGTTTATTGGCATTGGGAATCGTTCTGATCCCTGATGCGCTCAAATATAAAATGTTACGTAGATATTCTTTCCTTGGCGGGATCTTTATGGATATCGCGAGGGTTACCGGAGACCAATGGAATAAACCTTTTCCGGATGATACCGAAAAAACAAGGATCGCTAAACAATGCGCTAACTTCATGCAGAAGTTGGATCTTCCTGAATTCGTATGTTCTGCCGCTTCTAACCACGTTCCGCTTGGGCTTCAAGACAATGTGGAAGTTGTAGCCTCAGGTTCTAAGAAGAATGAGAGAGAAAATCCGGACGAAACTTTCTTTGCAGAGATGATGGTGGATGATGGAGAAAGTGATTCTACTCCCGATGACGAAGAAGACGCCGGACTTCCGGATAAATCGGAGGATTTGTTGCGCGAGCTTCTCACTGATTCTTTAAAGATCGCTAGATATATTCATACAGTTAGCTCCTTCTCCCATGATAAAGAATATGTAATGGAAGAATTGGTATACTTCTTGGCTTATAACACTTCCAGAGGTTATTTTAACGAAGTACTTGCTAACCCTTTGGTAAACTTATTCAAACAATTTGAAGAAAATGTAAAGCGTATGCGTAAGTTGGCAGAAGTAGAGATGCAATGCCTTCATCCTCCTGCTGCTTGGGCTTATCCAAAACCAAAGGCGAGCCAGGTATTATGTAAGAATAAAGTCTGGGATTGTCCGAATATAGTGCAAGGTTGGGACATTCACGTCATCTCATCTCAAGAAGCATTCGGTTGGGTAGGCTCTAGTCTAAGCGCGGATCATTATCCGAAGTGCAAATTGGAAGAAGAACTGGATTCTTTACCTGAAGTAGAGCCTAAAAAGGCAGAGAAAAAATAGAATTCGTTCTCATGTTGCTAACCCTTAAGGGTTAGTTTTTATGCTTTCCGATATAATCTGCCAAAGGGGCATTTTTAGGAAATTTTTTTCCAAACCAAATCTTTTGCTTTTTGTAAAATAGTTTAAACAGAAGTATTGGTAAAAAGTCCTTGTTAGTTTGTTATATCTAGAGGATTCTTAAGCTTAAAAAGCGGGGGAGAATATATGTTAAAAAGTAAAAACACCCTAATTCTAATGACTCTACTGGCAACCAGCTATCTGATCGCCTGTAGTCCTAAAACAAGCAGTGGCCAAGTTAAATCAGAAGCAGTATCTTCTATTGCTAAGATTGTTTGGTTGAACGGAGACGTAAAAGTCCAGTCCGCCGAAGGTGAGAAAAAAGCCGAATTCGGTCAGACAGTAACTGCTGCAGACACTATCCTTACCGGTAAAAACGGATCCGTAGAGATCATGGTTGCCGAAAGTGGTATCATCAAAGTTTCCAAAGAGAGTGAAGTGTCCGTTGCTACACTGGTTGGAGACGAAGGAACTAACGTTAAGGTCAATCTGAATTACGGAAGGATCGTAACTCTGGTTCGTAAAGAGAACAAAAACT
Source organism: Leptospira selangorensis (assembly GCF_004769405.1). Classification (NCBI taxonomy): domain Bacteria; kingdom Pseudomonadati; phylum Spirochaetota; class Leptospiria; order Leptospirales; family Leptospiraceae; genus Leptospira; species Leptospira selangorensis. The sequence continues at coordinate 81,458 of NZ_RQES01000005.1, read as the reverse complement.
CAGACTTCAACGTAGTAACTCCTACCGCTCTTGCGGGAGTTCGCGGAACTACTTTCTTAACTTCTGTTGAAAACCCAACAGGTAAAAAAGTAAACTGTGCAGAATCACATTGCGATGTTAAATTCGCAGTATTAGAAGGTTCTGTTGCTGTATCTAAAGTTGGAGAAGAGTCCGAAGTCATCTTGGAAAGAAACAGAGAGATCACTCTGAAGAAAAACCAGAAATTGACTGAAAAACTGATCCTTTCCTTAAGACCTGAGTCAGTAAAAGAACTGAAAGGATTGATTGTTCTCAAGAAAAACGACGTTTTAGAATATAATAACCTGGTGGATGAGCTGAAAGCATCCAGCGAAGAACTTCGCATTTTGAGCCAGGCTTCCACAGTGGAAGAAGTTCGTACCCAATTGCAGAAACGTGAAGCTACTAGAGCAAACGCAGACGAAGTAGCAAGAACTGCTCAGCAAGTGAACGAAACTAAATACGTTCAACAAGACGTTCAAAAAGAAAAGTTGAAACTTAATCCGAAAGAAACTTTCTAATTAAGTTTCCTTCTTCTTTTCCGCTTTTCTAATTCTTTAGGACCCCGCTTACGCAGCGGGGTTTCTCTTGTTATACGCGTTCTTGCGTAAACGATTCGTAATTTTCTAATACTCCAGAAAGACCAACCAAGGTCGGATAATTCTTTGTAAAAAAGCCCTCATTTTCTCCAGAACTAGGAAAAGATTTGCTAAATCAGTCCCTGGGAAATTTTTTTACGGGATGGGGAACAATTCATTTCGTAATCTTATTATCTTCTCTCTTATTACGAGTTTTGGGCTTACTTGCTCCTCAGTACAGAAGTTAAACGAACCTTCTAAGCTGATACAAGAACCGTATTACAAGCCGATAGGCGACTCCGAGAGTGTATTCATTTTTAGAGAATCCGACACTGACTTTCGGGTTCGTAAAGCGGGACATGAGATCCCTATTTTAGCGTTCTCTCCTATTGAATATCCTAAATCAGTGGATAAAAAATTGGCCTCTTACTTCGAACAAGAGATCAGTTTAATCTGGAAGGATGTAAAATATTCGAACGCTAAAATTTCTCCGGATATTTGGAAGAATAAAGCCGGATTAACCCAAGAATTAAAATCCAAAGATGTGGATGTTCTGGTTTTAGGTTCAGTAACTGAATCTGATACAGGTTGGACTTTTAAATTCGAATTAAAAGATTCTGTGGATGCGGCATCTTATGGGGACTTTGAACTTTCTTTCAAACGCCCGGTATCCAGCGAAGAAGTCGGAGCTTGGAACCAGGCGATCTTCTGGAAATCTTCAGATAGAGTAATTTCATTAGAATCTAAACAAACCACAGTTCCGGTTTGGGACAGAAAGCCTGATCTAACTAGAATTAAAGAAATCGTAAGTTCTTCCATCAAAGGCACCTTAACAGTCAGAGCTTCCTCTGGAGATACTGAAATTCTTTGGAAAGGAAAGTCACTGGGAAATACTCCGTTGACCGAGGTCCCAATCCAAGAAGGGATCCAGGACATACAAGTTATCTTAAAGGGAAAAAAACCGGTCACTAAGACTATTCAAGTAAGAGCGGGCAAAAAAAGTTTCCTCTTCCAAGAATGGGAAGAAGATCGTACATTAGGATCTGCTAAAGTAATAACTGTGCCTAACGGACTTTCCGTTTCTTTGGATGGTTATAAGCAGGGAGAAACTCCTTTCTTTCGTAGTAACTTAACTCCAGGTGCTTATCAGCTGGAACTTCTAAAAGAAAGCGCTGACGGTGCCTACGTATATTACGAAGGTATCTTAGATGTGAAACCGGATCGTTTGGTAGAATTGGCACTTCCTTATTTCGGCTATGGATTATTGTCCGAGTTAGAATTCTGGAAACCATCCGGAGAATTCGGATTTTCTCCTTTCGGGCCGAACGGCTTAGAATTCGCGAAAAAGAAAAACTTGTCCAATGGTTGGAACGGAGTGTATTCCCTTCCATTCATTCCGGAAGAGTTAGAGATTGAAGGTTATTTCTTACTTCCTGTAGATCATGGAGATGGTTCGGTCGCAGTAACATTCCATTTGAATGGTCTTTCTCTTGGAGTTGTAGCAGGGAAAGAGAAGGTTTCCATCTTCCAATTTCCTTCCGACGGAAAAACGCTTAGCACTTATAAATATCTGGATGTGGATAAGGACATAGGCCGCCCATTCTTATTCAAAACGGATTTAAAAAACAAAAAATTGTCTCTATACTTAGGAAGGGACGTGGTTTGGCAGGGAGATTTACCTGCGGGAGGACTCTGGACCGTTTCCGTTTTGACCAGAGGAGAAGAGTTTAGGGAAAAAGCTCCCATCAAAGATCTAAAGATTCTCTATAAGGGATATAAGTGATGAATCGTATAGTTTCTCGTTTTATAATATTTTCTATCGTTTCCGTTTTTGCGGTACAATGTATTTCTAAAGATTTCAGAAAGTCGAACTCTCAAGATGCTATCTTAGAAAAAGACATTATTGCCGCTCAAAAATTAAAACAAGCATCCAAACTGATCAACGAAGGAAACTCCGCTTTTCAAAAAGGGAAATTCGAAGTCTCTCTTTCTAAAGGTAGAGAGGCAGTAAAAGCATATCCTACTGCCGAAGGTTATTACCTGATCGGTTCTTCCGAATATCGTTTAGGTAAAACAGAAGATTCTTTGAACTCCTTGAAAAAAGGGACGGAATTAGATCCGGAGAATGAGCAAATTCTTTTGACTCTTGGGATCTTATACACTTCTCAAGGAGCTAACAAAGACGCCTTAGAAGTTTATTCCAAATTAGAAAAACTTCCTAAGGTAGACGGAAGCTCTTATACATTCAAAAAAGCAGTATTATTAAAAACAATCGGAAGATATGATGAGGCGTATTCCGCTCTCAAGTCCATCCCGGAAGATAAGTTCAAATTTAAAGCTCAATTGTACATGCAATTGGGAGATACTGCAGTTCAAGTAAAAGATTATGAAGCGGCAGAGTCTTACTTTGAGAAGGCTAGAAATGCGGATCCGGATCTGGCATCCGCTAAACAATCTGCTTCCGCTACCAAAGTGGCTGGTCTATTAGAAAAAGGAAATGCTGCCCTCAAAGCAAAAAGTTACAGAGAAGCAGTCCAATATTTTACTTCTGCTACCCAATTAGATCCTAAGAACCCTTCTCCATTTGTATTTTTAGGAAATGCGAAGATACTTTCTAATGATACTGATGGTGCGATTAAAGCATTCGAAACTTCTCTAAGGTTAAAAGCAGACTATTTAGAAGGATATTCCGGTCTTGCATCCGCTTATAGCAAATCAGGGAATAATCCAAAAGCAATTTCCGTTCTGGAAAAGGCGATTCCATTCTTTCCTAAAAACGCAACTATCTATAATCAAATCGGTTTGAACCAAAAGTCTTTGGGTGAAAATGCAAAGGCGATGGTTTCTTTTAGCAAGGCCCGCGAGCTGGATCCGAATTATAAGGAACCTGTTTTAAATCTTGTGTATCTTCTAGCTTCGGAGCATAGATACAAAACTGCTAAGAATGAATTAGATACTTTAAAATCGGATGAAGAAACGAAGAAGGTTGCCGCTTTCTTAGAATCTTCCGAGTTGATCCATGAAGGAGATTTACGTCTTCGTAAAGGAGATACCAAATCCGCTAAAACCTATTTCGATCGTGCAAAAGCAAAAGACCAGGATGACCCGGGAGTTTTTACTGCTTATGGTCGTTTGTATCAGATCAGCGGGGATGTTAAACTTTCAGAGCAGAATTATCTAAAAGCTCTGAGTCTCCAAAAAGGAAATCTACCTGCTCTGCAAGGTTTGATCCGTCTTTATTCTGCTCGGAAAAACCAATCTAAAGTAGCTCAGTACACTAAAGAATTGGAAGCAATCACTGGAAATGATCCGCTTTCAGGTATCGTTCTCGCAAGAACTTACGAAGATAAAAAGGAGTTCGATAAAGCAGAAAGTACTTATAAAAATTTAATGAAGAAGTACCCGGATAATGAATCTATCCAATTCCGTTTGGCATTTCTTTATTATAAGATAGCTTTAGAAGAGAACGAAAAAGCAAACTACGATTCTGCAAGTTCTTGGTTGGCGAAGGCTGAAAAATTAACAAAAGATCTTCCTGAAATCGCGGAAGCTAAACAAACTATAGATCAGAACAGAAAGTTCTCGGAAGTAGTTCCTACAATCCAAAAAGCAAATCGCCTATTCGATAATAAATCTTACGAAAAAGCAGTTCCTCTTTACCAATCTGCGTATGATAAGACTAAAAAGCTGACACTGTATATCAAGGTGGCTGAATGTTATCTTGCAATGGGAATGGAGGAGAAAGGGATTTCTCTTCTGGAAAATTCTCCTGATGGATCTAAAAATCTAGCCGCCCAAGAAGCAATCTACGCTTTCTTGCTCAGAAAGGGAGAAGTGGATAATGCAGAGAAAGGATTCCAAAAGGTTTTAGAGAAAAAACAAGATTCCTATTATAGCCATTACCAACTTGGGATCATTGCTCTCCAAAAGAAAAATTACGACACTGCAATCGAATCATTCAATCGTTCTTGGTTATTAAATCCTGAGTTTACCGCTTCCAGGATCGGTAAAGGTATCGCTTATTATAATCAGAACAAGAGCAAAGAAGCCAGAGAAGAATTCGAAAGTGCCATGAAAGCAGATTCGGAAAATGAATTGGCTCCTTATAATATCGGGATCGTTCTTTTTAATGATAATCTTTTGGAGCAATCTGTAGAGATATTTAAAGAAATCATCAAAAAGAATCCGGACTTTCCCGACGCACATTTTCAACTTTCTTACATTTACTTTAAAAAAGGAGATCTGGAAGCTGCGGATGCTGAGATCGTAAAAGCTCTTGAGCTTGAAAGAGATGAGAAGTTTTTACACGCACGTATCAGAATTCTTTCTGAATTAAAAACTAAAAATCCTGCAAATGCAGAATATAAAAAATTAGCTATAGAATTAGGAAGAGAACTCGCAGAAAAATATCCGAATTCTCCTTATTCCGGCCAAGCAGAAAGATTGGTTCTTTCCGATTCGGATACTCCTGTGATCTTACAGCCGTTCCCGAATCGTGGATCTTTGATCGGGGTTCCAGTTATTATCAACGATCTATTATTGATGAATTACGGAACTTCTATCGAAGCATTAGATAAAAATAGAGCGATTCGTCTTTGGAGAATAACAAGTACCAAACCGTTCCGCAATGTTCTGGCGGATCGCAGAGTATACGCATTCACTGATAGAAGTTTAGAAGTCAGAGATCAAAACTCAGGTTCTGTTTTCCAAACAATCAGCCTACCTGGAATGTTCAAGAAGGCATTGGTTTCCGGGGATAGGATTTTAGTAGAAACTGAAAATTCCGGAAAAAGAACCTTAACCAGTTACTCGGATACTTTCGAAGAAAACAAATCGATTCCTTTGGACACTAAAACTTGGTCCGCATCTAAAAAGGGACAAGTGTTCTTAGTCCAATCTTCTTCTAAAGAAGATAAGATCTTATACGCAGATGCGAAACTGAGCAAAGATGTGGACTCTGCATGGACTGGAACTACGAATCCAAGATTGCTTGGTGCTACCGAGGATGGAACATTCTTCCGAACTGATAAAGAGATCGTATATGTTTCCGGAAAAGGAAAAGCAACTAAGACTGAAATTTCAGACAAGTCCGCTAATCTCTTCAGCGTGAGAGGGAATTCTCTTTGGTTTGCAGGTAACGATAAAATTTATCGAGTAGATGCGGATTCTTCCAGCTTGAAAGAAATTAAAATTTCAAACAAAGAAGTCGAAGGTCTATTACCTGGTAAAAAGAAAGATGTGATTGTATTATATAAAGATAATACTGCTGTCAGATATGATGAAAAAGGAGAAACTGTCTGGACTTACAAATTAGTCCAAGATTCAGACAATGTTTACTCTTTATTGTATCACTAAAAATCGTTTTAAATTTTGACCCGATCCAAATAGTAAATACGGGAGCCAATCTCCCGTTTTTCCTGCTCAAAATGGGAGATTGGGAAGTTTGCTCTTTGGAGAGAAAATTCAGATGAGATGGGTTTAAATCTAAGATCGTCTCTAAAAAAACGAATTCCTCTACGTGCGTAAGGCCCGTAATCAGTCGCAAAATGGAATATTCCATTATTCTTTAAAAGAATATAGATCGTATCCAGAAATCTGGGATTTAAAGTTCTGTGTTTATGGTGCCTACGTTTAGGCCAAGGGTCCGGAAAATTCAGAAGTATCTCGTCGAAGATACCTGATTCGAAAATTTCTTCTAAAAACCAATTAAAGTTCACTGAAAGAAGTTTAACGTTCTTGATACCTTGTTCTTTCAGATCACGAATTGTTTTACGTAAACGATCCGCCTTTTTCTCCATGAGAATAAAACCGGTGTTTGGATTCTGTTTGGCCAAGGAAACAGCGACTTCTCCCCAACCTGAACCTAGCTCTAGATAATATGTCCCGAATTCTTCGGGAAACAAATCGTTTTTTTTTAATTTACTTCCCGGGTTTAATTTTAAGAAATAATCAGAGGTAAAGGGGATTCTAGTAGCGATCTTCCATTGTTTTTCACGAAAATTCGATGTCATCGCTGAATACCTGCAAATACCAAATCTCTTAGTTGTCTAATTTAATACAGTGAAAATAAAATTATACGGAGTAAGAGGATCTCTTCCTACTCCGCTTTCCGGTTCAGAATACAGAGAAAAGTTAGAAAAGATCCTAGAGTCCGCTCATAGGGAATTCAAACATAAGAACGGAACCTTCTCCGTTCCTACATTCTTACAATCTTTAAGCCCGGAATTGTTACGCCCTGTGGGAGGAAATACCACTTGTGTGTATGTTGAATCTACAAAAGGCCAAAAACTAATTATAGATTGTGGTTCCGGAATGAGAGAACTAGGGAATGATCTTCTGAAAGAAGGTATAGCTCAAGGCGGCACTATCAAAATTTTAGTGACGCATACTCATTGGGATCATATACAAGGATGGCCTTTTTTTAAACCTGGTTACATTCCAAGTGTTCAAGTGGATTTTTATTCCACCATTTCCAACCTAAAAGAAAGATTCGATCGCCAACAAAATCCTGAAAACTTCCCGATCACATTGGATGAGATGATGTCCAAAAAAACATTCACTCTTCTTCAGAGACAACAAACAGTTGAGATTGGCGATTTTAAGGTAACTCCTTTCCTTTTAAAACACCCCGGCAACTGTACTGGATATCATATAGAAGAGAATGGAAAAAGTTTCTTATTCTGCACAGATGTAGAAGTTCGAGAAGAGGATCTTTCGGAATTCGAACATTTACGCGCTAAATTCGGAAGTCCTGACATGTTGATCATAGACGCTCAGTATAGTTCTGAAGAAGCGGATCGTAAGATCGGTTGGGGCCATACATCCGGTAGATTAGCCGTTCGATGTGGAGAAGTTCTGGGTGTGAATAAACTGGTTCTAACTCATCATGAACCAGATCATCCCGATGAAGAAATCATACGAATGTTCAATCAAGAAAAACAATCAACTGCCCTTTCCGAGATAGTACTAGCTAGAGAGTCGGATATATTTCATTTATAATCTTAATATTAGTATTAGAATAGATGTTTAGATCTATTCTTAATCTATCTATTTCGCTTCTAAATTTATTTTTTGAAAGAATCTTATCTTCAAAAGAAATCTTCTTTTAAAATATTTCTTAGTACTGTATGCTCTCCCGGCTATGCAAAGAACAGAGATCGGGGTTAATCCTTCCCAAAAGGTAACACCTGATTTGCCAGCGGATCAAAGATTTTATACAAGGTTCCGTAAAGACAGTCGGGTTAAACTTTTCGAGGGAGGAAATTGGAGCGAAGGTATTCTAGTGGATATATCTATGATAGGAGCATCCATTCTTTCAGATATGGATTGGAGTCCTGGTAAAAAAATTATGATTATGTCACCAATGTTTACCTGCGAGATACCGGGAGAGGTTATTCGTAAAACTGTTAGCGATATGGGACAAAGATATGCGATAGTATTTCACGATCTTTGTGACTCAGGGATACTTGAGATACTTAATAAGATAGCTCATTGCAGATAACGTTTTTCTATTAAGTAAAAGGAATTTTTTTCCAAAACTCTAAACTCAAGGCTTGCCAGGCCGACATTTATAATAGGATGAACCTGGGAGTTATACAATCTTCTTCCATGATGGAAAGACCGAAAGATAGTTCGGTTAAGTACATTGGTCATGGGCAACTGGAAAGTGCGCCTCAGGCTAGTTCTGTACTCCATGTCATTTCTCATGAGCTAGCGCATGTTGCGGAGTTTCGCAACGAAGCAATTCGAGATAATGCCGAGCTTAGATCCATAGACGTATCTATCGAATACGAGTTTAGAGACGGGAAATTAGTGGCAGTTGCCGGGGAAACCAGAGCGACAACAGTCAAAAAAACCGAAGAAAAAAAATCCGATCTATCAGCTGTGAACGAAGCAGAAGGTGGGAATTCCGATAAACAGGCTGATTCTGCTAAGAAGAAGGAAGCCGCTTCTCATTCTGACCTTATCTCTGATAAAGAATGGGAACTTATGTCCGAACTGCGCGATATCGATCTGGAATTGAACCGATTGGATAAAAATCAGGTTTCTTCTCATGAAGATCCGGAAAGAAAGTCGGAAGACGAAGCTCGTCGCCATATGGAACTCATTGAAAGAAAACGTAAGTTGGAAATGGCTTTAAGCCAAGAAAAACTGAAAGCTCTTTTAGAAGAGACTTTAAAAACAATCCAAGAACTAAATCAAAAACAGATCCAATTTGCGGGACAAGTATATCACGGTGATGCGATTAACGCAGCCGGTAATCTTTTAGAAGCTCACGCTTAATTTTAACCTTGTTCGTTGATCTCTTGTGGGATCGTGTCTTCTTCCATCGGAGGAATGATCAAGGATTTCATCATGTTCTCTATTATCTTTCTAAGTTCAGGCAGACCTTTTCCGTACTTAGGAGAAACAAAAACAATTTCTAACATAGGATATAATCCTTGGATGTTTTTCATTTTTTTTCTAAGTTTGGAAAGTTCAGACTGATTCAGTTTATCTACTTTAGTACGGATTAAAACAGGTTTAGTACCTTTTTCGAAACAGGTACCGATTAATTCCAATTCTTCGTCAGGTAGTTCTCTCTGAGCATCTGATAATAAGAACAGACATTTTAGATCCTTGGCCGAGTTCAGATAATTCATCAAAAGATCCATCATTTGCTCATGATCTTTATGAGAATTTGCGGAATAACCGAAACCTGGAGTATCTACTAAGAATAAAGATTTTGAAACTAAGAAAAAGTTAAGAAGTTTAGTTTTACCTGGGGTTGCAGAAACCTTTGCTAAGGATTTTCTTTCTACGATTGCGTTTAATAATCTGGACTTTCCGGAGTTGGAACGACCTGCAAATGCGATATGGGGAATACCTTTGGAAGGAACTTTAGAAGCGTCTGCATAAGAAGACAGAAATCTAACTTCTCTAAAGAATGGGTCCGGCTTTAATTCTTGGAGTTCTTCCATAAACCTCTGGACTCTCTAATCTTGTTGGAAATCATCCGATCGAATATCATCCAAACGGGCATCCCACATACGAAGACAAACCAATACAGTTTTCCCTTCCCGTTTTAGAATGGGTAGCATTTTTCTGACCGGAACCGGAATCTCTTTCTCTCTAAGGATTTCGGAAACGTCTCGATGGATTCCTCCAAGCAGGATTTTTTCTCCTTCTCCGTCGTTAGACGGCTCGCAATTTTTTGGGATTTTTTTTGTCTTACCGTTCCATTTCAAAAAGAAAGAGTCAGAGTTATAGCTGAACGGTTTCAAATAAGAAGCGGTTTTGGGTAAGATGTACAGATCTGACGAAACACTTTTCCAAAACCAAACTTCTTTGTTTTCGAGAGAAAAAGAAACTTTTCTGTCCAGGTTATGAAGAAGGTCCGCAAGAAACTGAGAATTCAGCGGATGAAGGCCTAAACTTTTTAAATGTAAATCCAAAACTTGTTTACAAATAGATGCAGGCTCTTCTTCCAAAATCCGTCTGGATACTGTTCTAATCTCATCCTCGTTTACTTTGCGGTTTGTTGTTCCGCTTCTAGGCGTATCTGAATCGTGAAAATTATGAAAAATTTTATCCGGATCCGCTCCTTCTTTCAAAAGTACAGGAAGAAGTTCGGATCTGATCCTATTCCTGAGATAACGTGAAGAATGATTAGATTCATCTTCGAATACGGGCCAATCTGCCATTGCTAATGCGGTTTTACGATCCTGTTCTCCGAATAATAATAATGGTCTGAATCTATTATTTTCTAAAACTCCCAATGTGCGTAGAGAATTCCAACCACCACCTCTGATGAGTTGTAAAAGTACTGTTTCTAAATAATCTTCCGCATGATGTCCGGTTGCAATATACCCGTTTATCTTTTCGGAAATTTTTTCTAGGTCTCTAAATCGGAGGACTCTTCCTGCTTCTTCTAAGCTTAGTTTTGTCTTAGTTGCAAACTTCGGAACGTTTTTTTTTTAAAGGTGGAATCGGGAGCTATAGAGTGAATATATTTTAAGATGTCGGATTCTTGTTCGCCATTATCTCGGATAGAATGATCTAAATGATAAATTGTCGGGAAATGAGAGATTAGATTTTTATTATGAAGCCAAAGGTAGAATTGAAGAAGTAAGGAAGAATCTTTTCCGCCGGAAAAAGCAACCACAGCAGGTTTACTTTTCATAAAGTTTTGGTAATTCTTTAACCTAGACCAAGCCGATTGAAAAATGGATTCTAATGTTTCGTTCATTTTTATTTTAAACGTTTTACGCCTATTAAAGTAATATCATCTGTCTGTTCCCGTTCCCCGGTAAAGTTTTTTATCTTTTTTAAGACGGTTTCTAAGAGAAGAGGAAGACTTTCTTTTCTGGCTTCAAAAACACATTTATGCAGACGGTCCATTTCGAAAAAGTCTTCGGAAGGGTCCATTGCTTCCCATACCCCGTCCGTAAACATCAGGAAAAAATCCCCAGGCTCTAAGTAAAATTCCCCGCTATTTTCGAAATGGTCTATATCAGGATCGATTCCTAAAACCACTCCTCCTGTCGGAATTTCTTCCAAACGATTTTCCTTTTTGCGATAAACTAGGATATTTCCCTGACCTCCGCCGCTAAATACGAAACGGTTTTCATTTTGATCCCAATGAATAATGGTCAAAGACATGAAACGAGGAGATACGATATCCTTAAAATAATTCTGATATAGGTAAGTGTTTACCGTTTGCAAAATCTCCCAAGGGCTTGGGTTTTTTCTGACTAGGGAATGGATCACTGTTCTAACGGTTGCCATCACAATGCCGGCAGGAACTCCTTTGCCACTTACATCGCCTATACAAACATAAGTTTCTTTGTTCGTGGGATGTGTTATAAAATCGTAATAGTCTCCACCAACTCCAATTGCAGGTACCATGATCCCGCCGAATTCGTAATTCGGATGATCCGGCATTTTTCTAGGAAGTAACGATCTTTGTAAATCTCTAGCGATCTCTATTTCTTTATCTAATCTTTCTTTTTCTGCACGTTGGTGGAATAGATGAAAGTTTTGGACTGAGATCCCTGCTTGGACTGCGAATGCGTTTAATACGTCTATTTCTTCCGGGCTCCAGTGCAGTTCTTCTTCTTTGGCGAGAAGTATCCAAATCTCCGAATTGTCGGAACGTAATACAGGTAAGATCGCCAGATGTTTTTTCTTTCCGTTACTACCTAAGGTTTTCCATTCTTTTAAATCGGTAGAATCCATTAATATCGCCGATTCTGTAGGTTTTTTAAGAATATTCCATTCTCCCTTTAATTGAACATTCAGTTTGATCTCGGGTGCTCTTGGACTTCCTATAAGTATATATCCTTCCGTAGAGATCGTATTTCCTTCTTCGCCGATTTTCCTTTCTATTAGAACAAATAGATTACTTTCCGAAAATTCGGTTAAGGAAAGAAGGATAACCCTGAAAATTTCAGTTCGGTACTTGAATCCCAAACTACTGAGTTTTAAAGCGGCAGAGTGAAGATTCCTAAAATTTCTGGATTGGGTTTGAGAAACTTCAAAAAGAATTCTGTTTTTTAGTGTAGTTGCAAACTGACTCGCGATCAATTCAAGAAAGTAACGATCTTTCTCCGCTTGGACCGGATCGTCCTTTTCATAATCTACATTAATTAATCCTAATACTTCTTTTTTTAAATGGATTGGAACAGAAAGTTCCGATTCTACCTTATTTACTCGGCCGTATTGTCTGATCTGTTTATGAGGCTGTTCATCAAATCTATAATACACCGATTTGCAAGTTTCGATTGCTTGTCCTAGAGGGCCGTTCTGTTCTCCTTTTTTAATCTCCATCCTAAAGGCTAACTTTTCTAGAGCAGGGCCTTTTTTGTTTTTGCAGGATTTTACTAAGATACGATCTAATCTTGGTTCATACACCATGACCGAGATCCCAGGAAGATTTAATTTTCTGAATGCTAGATTGGTAAAATTTTGGAGAAGGTCGTCCAGATTCGGACTAGTATTAAATAGAGAAAGAAATTCTAATAAGATCTCGTTCGATAATGCGTGAACTTCCGGAGGTTTGATCCTATTTCGTTTTCTTTTTTCTAAGATCCATTCTCTTCCGCAGGAATTACAAAGAAATTTTCCATCTTTGAGTTTTCCGTCTGGAAGATAATATTCTCCGCAAAATACGCAGGACATCCGGAGAAAAATGGTAAAGAAAATGTTTACTAGAGGAAAGACGTTTTCATCTCATTTCAAATAAAATCATCAGATAACGAGAATTCGTTCTAAATTTTGAAGTTTATCTTATTCTAAAATTCGAAAGTATATCGATCATTCGTAATATTATGTCCGTTGAAATCGCGAGATTGAATAGATTCTGATGCAAATTCTGCATTCCTTCCTCGAAACAAAGCGAGTTGCTTGGATTTTAAGTTTTTTTCCTTGACCGCAAAATCATCAATCAGCACCTTTTTTAAGCAGATGTCCGGTTACATAAAACCCAGCCCTCTCCGCCACATACAAGAAGTGGCAACCGCAATGAATTCGACCTTAGACCCAGATCGTCTTCTGGATCTAATTTTGGAGAGATGTATCCAAATTTGCGAGGTCGGCTCCGGTTCCCTCATGCTAATCAGTAGGGGAGATGAGGTTTTAGATATCGTTACTTTCAGAGGGATGAACCCTTCTGTTCGTACAAAAGTTAAGCTTAGAGTTGGAGAAGGTATTACTGGTATTGTTGCGGCTTCCGGCGAAGGAATGATCGTTAACGATGTTACCCAAAACCCACATTATATTTCTATTAAGGACGATATTCTTTCAGAGCTTGCAGTTCCGATGATCGTAGAAGATGAGGTGATCGGAGTTATTTCTCTCGACTCTAGCAGAAAGCAAGCTTTCTCTGAAGAGTATCTTGAGCTCGTTTCCACTCTCGCCAATATGGCGGCTCAGATCTTTAAGAACCTCCAAACTTTCAGACAGTTGGAACAGAAGAATAAGATCCAACAAGTACTCATAGATATTTCTAGAACTGTAACTTCTACCTTAGTTCTCCAAGAAATTTTTGATGATGTGATGGATAGATTGGATAAATCTCTCAACCTTGAAAGAGGTTCCATCGTTCTATTTGATTCTGAGAAGAATATACTAAAACTCAGTGCAGCATCAGGACTCACCGCTGAGGAAATGGAGAAGGGAGTTTATCTTCCTGGAGAAGGAGTCACCGGAAAAGTTTACGAATCCGGAGAAGCAGTTATCGTCGAATCGATAGTAAGCGATGAAAATTTCCTGAATAGATTAGGAAATGCCAGCCATTTTAAAAACAATCCTGAGAACGTTAGTTTCCTTGCGGCACCTATCAAATCTGATACAGATGTATTGGGTGTAGTTAGCGTATTCTTCGTTCATAAAAAATACGTGGATCTTAAAACGTATTTAGACTTCCTTCAAGTAGTCGCCTCCGTAATTTACCAAGCGATCCGTATTCAAAAACTGATCGATGAAGAAAAACGTGAGATCTCTAGAGAGAACATCTTATTAAAACGAGAACTTAAGAATAAGTACAAATTCGGTTCTTTGATCGGAAAGTCCAAGTCTATGGAAAAACTTTTCGAAATGATCCAACTTGTTTCCGATTCTCGTGCGTCGGTTTTGATTACTGGAGAGTCCGGAACCGGAAAAGAGATGATCGCATCTGCAATCCATTATAACTCTTCCAGGGGTGATAAACCTTTTATCAAGATCAACTGTGCTGCTATTCCTGAAAATCTTTTAGAGTCTGAATTATTCGGTCATAAAAAAGGATCATTCACCGGTGCGGTTGCTGATAAAAAAGGAAAGTTTGAGATGGCCGATACTGGTACCATCTTCTTGGATGAGATTGGAGAAATGGATCTCAATCTTCAATCCAAACTTTTGAGAGTTCTTCAAGAAAAAGAAATAGAAGCAGTAGGTTCGGTTAAACCTAAGAAAATCGATGTTAGGATTATAGCTGCGACTAACGCGGATCTGGAAGAACTCATCTCTCAAAAATTATTTAGAGCTGACTTATATTATCGTTTGAACGTAGTCAATATGTTGACTCCACCTCTTCGTGAAAGACCGGAAGATATTCCTCTTCTGATCAATCACTTCATCACCAAATACACTTCTGAGAACGTTAAGAAGATCAAAGGTATCACTAGAGAAGCTCACAAACTTTTGATGAGCTATAGCTGGCCTGGTAACGTTCGTGAATTAGAGAACGTGATTGAAAGAGCCGTCGTACTTTCTCAATTAGAAATGTTGGATATCCAGGACTTCTCAGAGATCAGTGGACGTATACTTTACGGAGATGAGGGAGAAGATGTGGAAGTTGGTGTGGATCCGGAAGCTTCTTCCGAAGTTGCAAGTTCCAAGTTCTCTCCTGCTCATTTAGATGCGCTGGATGGAAGAGCTATGGAAGTTGTAGTGGGAGAAGTTGAAGCAAGACTGATCAAGTATGCGATGAAAAAATTCAAATACACCAAGACCAGGGTTGCCAAGTTTCTAGGAATCAACAGAAACACTTTAGATAAGAAGATCAAAGATCTTAAAATAGATTATTAAGAAGGAAGTTTTTCCTTCCAGTTCTGATCAAATTGTTTATAGTTACAGGTTAATTCTTCGTCCTTTAGGATCCTGCGGACAGCTCTGTCCCTTCCCGAAGGATTACTTTCTCCCTGGACGCCAGTTTTATCTTCTAATGTGTTTGCTTGATCGCTATGGTTCATGAAGCGGGAATTATCCACGCAGAAATACCATTGTCCTTCAAACAAATATGAATATGTATAGATCAGACTTTGGAGTCTTTCCGGAAGAGCTTGCACTTCTTTTTCTGTTAAGGTCCAAACGGTTTTAGGATGGAACTCCCACACGAGTTCACCTTCTTCAATATCTCTACCTGCGAAAACCCCAAGGCCTCCTATTGGAGACTCGGAAACGTAAGTCGGTACTTTCAGCATATTTCTATAATCCGATTGCGGCCGCGGAAAGTGAATCATTTTCCGGAGAAGGATAAGGTTCCAGACTTCCATTTTTTAAGACCACTACTTGGTCTGCTGCATGCAAACCTGTCAATCTATGGGTCACGGAAACGATCGTTCTTCCCTCTCTCAATTTTTGGAGAGTTTTTAAGATCCTTGCTTCTGTGATCGGATCCAAAGCGGAAGTGGCCTCATCCAATAGCAGAATTTGAGGATTACGTACTAAGGCTCTTGCAAGAGCGATCCTTTGTTTTTCTCCGCCGGAAAGTTTAGAACCCTTGTCTCCAGCGATTGTTTCGTATCCATCAGGAAGTGCGGAAATGAATTCATGGATCTCTGCGAGTTTTGCCGCCTCGATCGCTTCTTCAGGAGTTGCGTCCGGACGTCCCATACGAATATTTTCAAGAATGCTAGTATGGAATAAGAAAGTATCTTGGAATACGATCCCGATCATGGAATGAAGTGCGTCTAAACGGATCTTCTCCATTGCAATCCCGTCCAAAGAAACTTTTCCTTGGTTCGGTTCCATCATTCCTAGGATGAATTTCAGAATGGTACTTTTTCCGGAACCACTTTGTCCAAGGATTACTGTATAAGTTCCTTTTTTGATCTCCAGGTTTACTCCGCTTAGATTCTTAGTTCTACCTTTATAACGGAAATGTAAATCTTCTAGCTTGATAGAATTTTGTAATTCAGAAGGTGCAAATGGAGGTTCTCCTCCTTCCGATTCAAAAGTAGGAGTTCTTAAGATCTCTAATATTCTCCGAGCGGAACCGCTTGCTTGGTTCATAGTAGGGAAATACTGGGACACATAGAGTAGAGAATAAGACAAATTCAAGAATGGAGGAAGAAAAGCCGCTAAAGCTCCCACACTCACCATTCCATGGAATGCAAACCATGCACCCGAAATTAAAAGTACTGCTTGTAAAAGAAGAATTCCACCGGAAGCGGAACGTTCCAAATAAGAATTAGTTAGTCCTAATCTTAAGGAAACATGAAATAGTTTCTCACAGTTTCCTTTAAATTTATCCCAGAAAGCTCCATCCAGATCGTAAACTCGGATCAGATTCTGAGCGGAGATAGATTCTTCAACAGCGGTGAGGACCTTGGCTTCTTCTATCTTTCTTTCGTAACTTGCCGCAGTAGATCTAGTGGAGAAGAATACAGGTCCTAAAAAAGTGATCGGCCAGATCAAAGTTGCAATTGCACCTAACTTCCAATCCAAAGCGAATAATAATGCAGTTCCAAAGATTGCTTCGAGTAATGGAGAAATTCCCCAAGGAATTAATGCAAGTACTGCGTTTTCTAAGGCAGACAAATCGGTTGAAAATCTTGCGAGAACATCACCTAGACGAGTATTTGCATAAAAGTCCAGATTCACTCTTTGTAAGTGAATGAATAACTCTTCTCTCATATCTCTTATGGCACGAGCGGAGACCCAATTATATAAATAGTCGCGAACAGTTCCGGCAGCAGTGATTAAGATCGTGCCTCCGACTAGAAGTGCTCCAGTGATATAAAGAACTGTTTCATTCTTCCCGATTAAAGCTTCGTCGATCAAAAACTTAAAAGAGAAAGGGATCGCAGAATAAACGATGATTTCGGTAAAAAGAAGGCCTAAAACGATCCCCAATCGTACTTTATAATTTTTAAAATATCTGCCTAACCCAAGAAGAACTAAAAAAGGAGATTCGGAAGAAGGTTCATTTCCCCCAAAGCTTGGTCCTAAAGAAGAAGAATAAGAGCCTCTAGCAGCCTGGCTTCCTTGAGGAACCTTCGGTCCGGCTGTTTTTGAGTTAGAATACGTCGCTTGTGCTTTTCCGAATTTAAATCCTTCGGTAAATTTCTGTTTATTTGTCATATATGTATCCCCAGCGGGAAGAAGGGCGTATCGGTTAGTAAAAAAAATTCTCCGATTTCCCCAGTATATTCGGGAGGGCTTTCCGCGTATATTCGGTAGCAGCGGATTTTCCTCTAACTTCTGTCTCATTGATGAAAAATTTTAGGAGACAGAATATTGAAAAAGGAGCTACTACTCATTTAGACTTCGAAAACATTCCTCAAAAACTCGGGTTTTTGAGTGTTATTTTTCAGAGAATATGCAGGCTTTGTAGGAAAGCGGAAACCATGATAGAATTTAACTACAAAGAAGAATACGGAGTCTATAGAGTTACTCTCAAGACTTCTGAAACTGCCCCAGGAACACTTCATAAAATGGTGAAGGCGATGTTCTTTATGGGATTCGAGATCCTTTCCGGAGATATTCGCACAATCAAAGACGGCGACTCCATGATCAGCTACGATGAATTTCTTCTTAGATCTCCTGAAACAGATTCTAAAATCAAGGCATCCAAACTAGGAATCTTAATGTCCTCTGTCTTTTCCGATGATAATGCGTTGGAAGAGATGATCCAAACCTCAAGTGAAATAGATATTCGAAATACATTTTATCTAGGACAAGATTCTCAATTGGAGTTTGAGGATTTACCAGGCAATTCTGCTACAAAGTTCTACTTAGAAGCCCCGGATAGAAAAGGATTATTATACTTTGTTACCGGAGTTTTGAAGGATCTGGGGATCAATATTCTCTCTGGCGAAGTTAGAACAGACGGTAAGTCCTTAAAAGCCCAGGACACATTCATACTAACCGACTCTCGTACAGACCTTGGGTTCGCTGGCAGCTCCACAGAAGAAAGAATCCGTAGATATATTCTACAAAGTAGCCTAAATCAAGTTTGATCGGGCAAATTTGAAACGTCCAAACTATTAAACCCATAAAGAGACGTATTATGGTATCGGAATGATTCGATTCATTGGATCGATTTGCCGATATTATTATCCAGGAGTTCCTTCCACCTTACGATGGACGCAGCCAGAGATTTACAAAAGTTCGATTTTACGGAAGAAGTGATCCAACACTTTCGAGAAAATAGAATTATACCTGTCGATTTTTATAATAAACACGGACAGATCCTGATTCATAAAAAGGATATGGCCACCGGAGACGATATCAGTCGTCTTCAAAAATTCGAAAAACAAGGGATCTATTTTTTAACAGCTGAGATTGCTAAGATCCATCCAGGCTCTGCTAAAAAAGGTTCCTTAGATCCTTCTTTCGATAAACTTATTAATCCAACACTCACTTTGGATATGTCCAGAGGAGCAACTGATCTATTATCCGATATCAAAAAGTTCCCATTAAACGGAGAACATGTTAAAGAGATTAATAAATCCATTAACGCAGTCCTAGACGATTTTAAATCTTCTCCGAATATGGAGACCGGCCTAGTCAATATTATAGAAGTTATGAAGAACGCCGGAATGCCTGTGGACTCGGAAGTTCTCACTAAAAGAACTGTGATAGCAATGGCATTGAAGGTGAGGGCCGCAAAGGTTTTTACCAAAGTAGATATGGATCAGAAGAAGACAGAGCAGATGAATCTGATGATGGCTTCTTATCTCGCGGACATCGGTTATACTCAGATGAAGATACCGACTCACGCGAATCTAAAACCGGAAGAGTTGGAATACATCAAAAACCATCCGATCATCAGTTACTTAATGATCGCTAACCTTCCTGAGATCGAAGATCCGGTCAAATCAGTAGTTCTAAATCACCATAGACCTCATCGTGGAGAAGGGATGAATAATAATTATCCCCAAACCAAACCATTAGTTCAAAAGCTCCAAGGTTATAGAGAAAAGTACAAAGATGATTTTCGCAAAAATCTTTTAGCTACTGATATCCAAAGACAAGTTAAGTCTATTCTCACTAACGCGATCTCTTACGAAGATATCGGGATACTTTCTATTGCCGGTGAATTTGCTTCTTTAACCACTCCTCAGCCTTGGAGAGAACCGATGGACGGTCTCAAGGCAATGAAACTGATCTTGAATAATAGTTTTTTTGCTTATAACGAAAAAACTCTCAAAGACTTTTTCGATCATGTGGGCCTATCCTTATGCGATAACCAGCCGTTCGTGAAGATCGGAGATTATGTTATTGTAGCTTCTCAGGATTCGAATCGTAAGGTATTCTTCGAGATCTGTATTATTAAGGATTCTCATAAAAATTCGATCCGACCGATGTTGGAAAGGATCGGAACCATCCGACCGAAGTTTGCAAATAACGGAAAGGTCAGGATCTCAGGCTTCGAAATGGGGAGCTTGACCGTGGACAGAAGAAGAGCGATATTTAATTTGGAACGTAATGCTGACCCTAGAAGGATCATCTATCTAGTGGATCCGGAAATCGATCCTGAGTTTTTTGACTCGTTGGATCGGAAAGTAAGGGAAACGTATCCCTCTAGGACTTCTTCTGATTCGGATTCCGCCTCGAAAGCGCCTGTTTCTTAAGCGATTGACACAATTTCGGAAATTTATTCTTGCCTGCTCGTAAGGTTGAATCATTTCTTTGTTACTAAACATATATCTTACTTAAACGTTATATACTTCGGGTTTATATTTTCGGCCCTCCGGTAATGCGTATGGATTTTTACTATGACTCAATTTCAAAGTGGCCCAATCGACCCTCTCAGGCTTGAAAGATTTGAGTTCAATGCAGAGGTAATTAGGCAGTTTAAGGAAAGTCAGTCCATCCCGGTCGACTTTTACAACAAGAACGGACAGATCTTAATCCATCGCAAAGACAGTGCTAGCGAAGCGGATATTAACAAACTGCAAAAGTTTGAACTTCAGGGAATTTACTACCTTCTATCCGAAAGGCATAAAGTAGGGATCCAAGTAGAACAACCCGACTCGGTAAACGGCAAAAAAGTTTCTTTTATCAAATTAGTGAATCCTGATCTTACCTTGCAGATGGCAAGACAGGCTTCCGATCTTCTCAAAGATTTGAGAGATTATCCTTTAAACGGAAATCATGTGAAGAATGTTGCGAAGGCGATCGACGGGATCTTAGATGATTTTGCGAATAGCCAAGACGTTGAATTAGGTTTAGTTAACGTAATTGAAGTTATGAAATCCGCCGGAGTTGAAACTGACTCCGAAGTTCTGACTAAAAGAACTGTAATCTCTATGGCAATGAAACTTCGTAGTTTGAAGGCCATCTCTATTAAGGATAGTGAGAATTCTAAGGCGCAACAATTGAATCTGATGATGGCAGCTTATATGGTAGATATAGGCAAGGTCAGAATGAAATTTCCAGTACATGGAAACCTAAGCACTGAAGAATTCGAATATGTAAAAAATCATCCAATCATTAGTTATTTGATGATCGGAAATATGGCTTCTATCCAAAGCCCTGTAAAAACCGCGGTATTAAACAGTCATAGACCATACAGAGGAGAAGGATTAAATAATAATTATCCTTCTACAACATTCCTAGTGAAACGACTAGGGGAATATTACGAAAAATATAAGAACGACCCTTCTAGAAGTGTGCTTGTAGAAGATATGCAGAGACAATTGTATATTCTACAAAATAACTCTTATAGTGAAGATGATCCTGCGATCATTTCCATCGCGGGAGAATTTGCATCACTCAGCAGCGAGCAACATTGGCGATCGGCATATTCTCCTATTACTGCAATGAAGTTGATCTTGAATAATAGCTTTTTCTCATATAATGAAAGAGTGGTTAAGGAATTTTTCGATTTTATGGCTCTGAGCTTATGCGAGAACAAAAGTGTTCTGAATGTGGGAGACTATGTGATCGTAGTGTCTACGGATTCTCAGCATAAGATCCACTTTGAGACTTGTGTTATTCGAGAGATTAACAAAAATCAAACTCGCCCTCTTCTAGAAAGAGTTGGAACAATCAGACCTGTTTTCTCGAATAAAGGAAAACTTAAGATTGTAGGTTATGATCGTAAAACTTTCCAACCTGATATTAGAAAGGCGGTCTTCAATCTAGCCAATGCAGTGGACCCAAGAAGGGTGATTTATTCGATCGATCCTGAATTGGATCCACCTTTGTTCGATCTGATTGATCGAAGTTATCGCAAAACAGCTCCGAAATCTGTCGCGTAAACGATTCTCTTTTCCGCCCCATATTGGAATCCTACTTTCTTCCGTTGGTGGTCTCCTGTTTTCTGGTACTGTATGCCTTCCAGTTGGGGTAAAATATTCAAAGTTAGTACGTTCGGAGAATCTCATGGCGAGGCCGTGGGAGTTGTTGTTGAAGGAGTTCCTGCTGGAATTCCGATCCGTTTGGATGAGATCCAAAAGGATTTAAACAGAAGACGACCGGGACAGAGTAAACTCACTACTCCAAGAGATGAATCGGATACTGTTCGAGTTCTCTCCGGGGTTTTTGAAGGAAAAACGATCGGAAGTCCGATCGCATTGATCGTAAACAATCAGAACACGATCTCCAAAGATTACGAAAATCTAAGGGAAACTTTCCGTCCTTCTCACGCAGATTATACATATCAAACCAAATACGGTTTCCGTGCTCACGTAGGAGGAGGAAGATCCTCCGTGCGTGAAACAATTGCAAGAGTAGCCGCAGGTGCGATTGCCAGAATGATCTTAGAAGATGATCTGGGAGTTAAAACAGTCGCTTGGGTGGATACAATTGGTACTATCTCTTCTGAAATTGCAGAAAACAAATATCCGGGAACCAGAGAAGAAGTAGATGTAAACGAGGTCCGTTGCCCTGACCCACAGGCTGCAGACAGAATGCGCTCTCTCATTTTAGAAATGAAGGAAGCGGGAGACAGCGTAGGCGGGATCATCCGTTCTGCTTCTTATAATCTTCCTCCAGGTCTTGGAGACCCAGTTTACGACAAACTGGATGGGGACATAGCAAAGGCAATTCTCTCTATTCCTGCGTGTAAAGGTTTCGAAGTTGGTTCCGGATTTTCTGGAACTCTTCTAACCGGAAGCACTCATAACGACGAGTTTTATGTAGAAGAAGGAAGTGGAAGAGTTCGCACTCGCACAAATAATTCCGGAGGACTCCAGGGTGGGATCTCCAACGGAGAAACTTTAGTAGTCCGAGCTGCGTTTAAACCTACTTCTACCATTTTCAAAAAACAAAATACTGTAAATATCGACGGAAAAGAAACTACATTGGAAGCGAAAGGCAGGCATGATCCATGCGTTCTACCTAGAGCGGTTCCGATTGTAGAGGCAGCTATAAACCTGGTTCTAGTAGATGCATATCTCTACCAAAGGGCGATGAATCCTCAGTGGTTCCAAAAATGGGCAAAAGTTCCGGATTATTACAAGGATTTAAAACTCTGAATTTGTCTCTTAGTCTGCTAGGCGGACTTCAAGAACCTGAGACAGGCTCTCACATTCCTACGATCTAGAAACGGGTTGCCAACTTTCAATAGTACGTTTCAAATGAAATTTGGCGCCCTGGTTTGTTTAGAAAAACGGAGGTTCGAGTGGTCAAGATAAAGATAGACGGGATCGAATACGAGGTCGACGAGAAAAAAAATCTGATATCCGCAGCTAAAGATGCCGGAGTGGATATTCCGTTTTTCTGTTATCATCCTAAATTATCGGTGGTGGGCATGTGTCGTATGTGCCTCATCGAGATAGAAGGGATTCCCCGTTTACAAGTAGCTTGCAATACTAAAGTTACCGAAGGACTTTCTATCGTCACTAAGAGTGATCGAGTGAAAGAAGCGAGAGAAGGAACGATGGAATTCCTACTCGCGAACCATCCATTGGACTGCCCCGTCTGCGATAAGGCTGGAGAATGCCAACTCCAAGACAATTCTTTCAAAGAAGGAAAAGGAAATTCCAGATTCACATTAGAAAAAAGGAATATTCCTCAGGAAGAGATCGGCTCCAACCTGATCATCAATCATAATCGTTGTATCGTATGTTATCGTTGCGTCCGTTTTGAAGAAGAAATGGTGGGGGAATCCAACCTTGGACTCTTCGAAAGAGGATATCATTCTATTATAGGTCTTGCAAAAGAAGAACCTATCAATCATAATTATCAAGGCGCACTTGCGGATATCTGCCCAGTTGGAGCATTATTAAATCATAAAACATTATTTAAGTCCAGGGTTTGGTGGTATAAATCCGAAGAATCGGTATGTCCTGGATGTAGCACGGGTTGTAAAACTTATACAAACGTAAGGGACAACAAAATGTTCCGTTATATGCCTCGTATAGACGAGGAGAAGGACCAGTATTTTCTTTGTGATAAAGGAAGATTCAATGTGGATTGGTTGAATACCAACAGATTGTTCTCCTTCTACAAAAACGGAGAAGCAAGTACTAGCTCCACTGTTTTGGATGAGATTTCCGAAAAAATTTCCAGATCTAAAAAAATAGCGGTAATCGGTGGAGCTCACGAGTCAGATCAGAACTTAAAATCAATCAAAGAAACCTTATCTAAGCTGGGAGTTGCGTTCGTAACTGAAGCAAGAGTAAGTTCTGAACAATACAAAGAACCTGAACAAATTGATTTCCAATACACTACTGACAAAAGGCCGAACACTAAAGGTGCTGTAGACTCTGGCTTTGTTTCTACAGAAGGGATAGATTCCATTCGATCTGCAGCGGCAAAAGGTGAATTCGATCTGATCTTTGTAATCAAAGAAAAAGTTTCCGAAATCTTAGCTGGTGTTCCTTCCGAATCTATAGTAGTCTTAGAAACGAATCTTACGGAAGATGTGACTAAGGCAAAATATTCCGTACCTATCAAAGCATATTCGGAACAAAGCGGAAGTTTTACGAATAAGAAGGGATGGACCCAGGACTTTAATAAATCTATGGAAGCACCAAAAGGTTTATCAAGCTCTGCAGAAATTTTCTCCTTATTGGAAAAGAAAACCATAGAATTACGTTCTAACACTAGAGAGGCAGCCGTTGGGAACCGTTAATGTAATTAATGTAGCGGCAAAACATAAGCCCGCTTGGTACCAAAGATTATATTCCTATTCGATTGCGAATGGTCTTTGGATCACTCTGAAACATTTTATCAAAGCAGCTTTTCTAAAAGGTGCAGTCACATTAGAATTTCCTGAGAAGAAAAGAAAGTTCTCTAATCGTTTCCGTGGAATGCATACCATGAAGCGTGATGAGCTGGGTAGAGAAAGATGTACCAGCTGTTTCTGCTGTATGTGGATCTGCCCTGCGGACGCTATCAAGATAGAAGCGGGACATGTAACACCTGAACTTCAGCATCTTCATCCGGAAGATAAGTTTGCTAAGAAGTTCGAAATAGATCTATTACGTTGTATATTCTGTGGAATGTGCGAAGAGGCATGCCCTAAAGGTGCAATCTATTTGGATGGTCCTGCTGAGATGGCCGCGGACAATAGAGAAGATCTGATCTTAACTAAAGAAAGAATGATGCAAAAAGTCGGAGGACCGATCTTAGGAGAAAGACTCTAATTCTCCGACCTTTCACTTTTCAAAGCCCGCTTCGCGGGCTTCAAAACTGCCCCAGATTTTTAAGAAACTCTCCGGTCAGCATCCCTTATTTCCGAAGCAAATTCTCTAGGAAGTTCTCGATTTGCTTTATCTAGTATCGGAGAATGTAATCTTTTAGAAGCGTATTCCAAACATGCTTCAATATCCAGAACCTTAATATTCGGATATTCGTTTAGGATTTCACGATATCCGAATCCTAAAAAAATCATATCTAGTATTTCTAAAACTCGGATAGAGGTTCCCCGGATGACTGGTTTCCCCCCACAGATGGAAGGATGAGAGATAATACGGTCTAGTTCTTTTGTATCTGTTTCCATTCTAATTATACAACAAAGCTCCAAACCAAATTTTGAATCTTAAATTCTGGAGTCTGAAATTTTTCCTAGAAAAGAAATAATCCGTAAGATTTAGGGAATGAACAATATTTAGAAAAATTCCTAAAGTAATATAAGAACTATAAAATTCAAAAGAGTAACAAAAATACTCCTAGAATAAAAAATTCAGTATAAATCGAGCCAAGTCAATCCTTAGAAAAAGAATTCGATTCGAAGCAGAGCCGCTTTGCAGATCATATTCTATTCTAAACGTTTTTAAGACGTTCAAAATATGGAAAACGGCTCCATCGAATCAATTTACGTTAAAATAGGCGATGTCTTCCGATATTGCCGGATGGAGAAAGGTCTCTCTTTAAAGGAACTTGCAGATGCTCTTAAAAAAGAATACGGAGTTCCATTCAATCCTAATCTTTTAGGAAAAATAGAGAGGGGAGAATCCAGATTACTCACTCACGATTTTATCAATCTTTGTTTATTCTTTCGTTTGGAGCTAAAAGCATTTCTAGACAAAGATAAGAAGAATATTCACGAAACTGCACTTGGTGATTTAACTGAAGATCCTGCAATTCGTCGGATCTTAATTTTTATAAGCGAGAACAGAGGTTCTAAAGGATTCGTTACCTTCTTGGAAGAATTCCTAAAATTTATGGGACCTCAATTGATACGGATGAGTAAAGAAACAGATTCTAAAAATCTAAAAGCTGCTTCTCCAAAGAAGAAAGGCCGCAAGCCTTAATCATCCCTTTAGTAATTCGAGCCCTCTTCTTTTTAAAATATAGAACAAACTTTACTCGTTGAATTCGAACGAGCCTAATAAATAAAAATTTTATTTATTTCAGAAATTATATTATCTCGTTACGAAAATAAGTGAGAATTAAGACGCTTATATTACCCTGTCGTTTAAATACATAAAACCTCCACAATAAAACTAAAGAGGGATCATAATGAAGAGAATCATCATCCGGGGTGTATATACTCTGGTTATCATAGGACTTCTCGGCGGGTCATTCATGGCTTGTAACGATAAGTCTTCGTCGAACGGAGCAGAGTTAGGAGTGCTATCTAGCCTTCTTCCTTCTAAAAGCGGAAATGGATCTAAGTTATTTGCAGCCAGCACTTATTTTCATAACGAGATTTTTCCTCCACATTGGTTGAATTGGACCACTGATGGTGCGAACCCAATTGAAACAGGACCTACTTTCTTAACTCGCGGTTTGAAGTGTAGTGGTCGTTATTGCGATGATGTAAATCTTCTCGCAAGCGAATCAGGCTATACTCAAACCAATAGTTGGTGGACAGATTGGTTTTCTGAAGAAGGAACTAACTATCGTGTTTGCGATAATAATGCATTCGTAACCGGTATCAAATGTTCCGGAAGTTATTGTGATAACGTTTCCTTAAAATGTTCTCAATTGAATAATAACGGTGTTAGAACAGGATGTTATTGGACTTCCGGTGTTTCTGAAGAAGACGGCGGAAAATTCGTAGCTCCTGAATCAATGTATATCGCTGGTGCAAGCTGTAATGGTCGTTATTGCGATAACATGAGCTTATATCTTTGCCAAGCCGATAACGGTGGACCAAACGTTAATCAAGATGCACTTGCGCAACAATTTGCACCTCGTTTGAGATTCGATCAAGAGACTACTACAGGTTCTGGAGATTCCGGAAAATGTTTTACTAGCGATCCTCAGACTTATTATACCCAAAGAGCTGCGGGAGTTGCTCCTCAAGATCTTTGTAATAAGGACTATTCCACAATTTCAAATAACCAAGTTCCTATTTTCTATGAAACTTCTCTAGTTGGAACGAATGCAGTTCTAATTAGATACTGGTTCTTCTACGCTTGGCAAAGTACTTGTTTCTTAAGCTTTGGAAGCCACGCAGCCGACTGGGAAGGAATGAGTGTTTTAGTAGTTAACGGACAAATGAAACGAGTTGCTTGGTCTCAACACTCTGGATGGTATTCCAAAGAACCTGGTAGCTTTGAAGTAGCTGATGGAACTCACCCGGTTGCTTACGTTGGGAAAAACGCGCATGGGTCTTTCCATGATGGCGGTGGATCCGGCGGATGTTTATATTTCGAAGACTTCAGAAATCCTGGTGGCAATGATTATCATCAAGACACTTGGAATAACCTAGTTCGATTGAGAAGAGGTGGAGATGCTCCTAGCTGGATGAATTGCCAAGGAAGCGGATGTTTTGACGGAATCGGTCACCCAATGGAAAGAGGAGATTGGCGTTCAAATGCAGGTTGCGGATCCGACGGTTGTGGAAAATCTTCCGTGGGAGGAAACATTCCTTTCGTAAACGATCCTACAGGTTTGGAGTATTCCGCTATTTCCGCAAAACATAGCGGTAAGGTACTAGATGTTTCCGGTGTGAGCACGAGCGACAATGTCAATATCTGGCAATGGACGAATGTAGGCCAAGACAACCAAAAATGGGCACTCGAGTCTACAGGTGATGGATACTTCAGATTTATCGCAAAACATAGCGGCAAATGTATGAATGTGAAGGGTGGATCTACTGCAGCAGGAATGAATGTAATCCAATATTCTTGCGGTGGAGGAAACAATGAAAGATTCCAACTACTCTCCTATGGAGACGGATTCTTTGCTCTTCAAGCAAAACATAGCAGCCAGTGCCTGGATATTGCAGGCGGTGCGACTGGAGACGGTGGTCTCTTGATCCAATGGCCTTGTGCTTGGACTGATAACGAAAAGTTCCAGTTTTTGCGCTAAAATTTACGGGGCGGGGAAACCGCCACGTTATATAGAAGGTAAGGCTCTCGATTTCCGGGGGCCTTATTTTTTCTGCTTCCGCAGAATCGGAATATCCCAAAAATTAGCAGAAATCCTTTTTTTCGGTCCAACTGAACTAAAAATGCAAGGTCTTTCTCAGCCGGAATTTATCAATCTATACGAGTCTTGCAAGAATACAGTATATCATTTCCTGCTCAAACTCTCAGGAAATCCCGAAATTGCCGAAGATTTGACCCAGGAGACATTTTTAAAAGCCTTTGAGGTCATGGATCGTTTTGATCCGGATCGGGGAAGCTTCTCCTCTTGGTCTTGTACGATCGCTAAAAACCTTTATTTTAAACATTTCAATCGTACAAAGAAGGAAACTGGGAACGTCTCAATTAATATAGAGAACTTTCCCGAACTTTCAGGGGGAAATCATGAAGATCCTCTCGAACTCGAAAAAAATTCTCTCAATTTAGCTTTAAAAGATGGGGTTTCCCGTCTTCCTGAGCCTGAAAAGAGTATAATACTACTGAAGGAAATCCAAAAGAAAACTCTCAAGGAGACTGCGGATGCTCTCGGGATATCTGAGAGAACCGTTAGTCGTCGTTTGCTTAGCGCGTTCAGATTATTGAGAACGCATCTAGAAGCGGAAGGGATCGGACTATAAGATGGCATTACATATCCAACAGTCAAATAGTTTCGAAGACCTACTAGAGTCTTATCTTTCCGGCAAACTTGATGCTGCCGGGAAAAAGCAACTTTTGGAGATCGTATTAAAGGACCCTGAAAGTGCGGCCGAATACCGAAAGATTACGCAGATCCAATCCCAACTCAGAACTCCTAGCGTATCCCAGGAGTTAGAGAACCTTTCTCCACAGATATCTTCTAAAAAAATCCTAACTTTTCCTAAACCTGTGATCTATCTCGCAGCGGCAGCTTTGGTATTCGTATCTTTTGGAATATACTTCTATCAAAACTCTTCGATCAAAAAAGGCGAAGCTACTTTAGATAAGTTCACTTATTCTTATGGTGATTGTTCTATCGAAGGAAATACTTCCCAAGCGGGAGAGGATGTTTCCGGTAAAAGGATCGTTTCCGGAAAATCTTCTATATGTGATGTTCAGTTAGAAGGAGAGAAGAGTGTAGCTGTTAGAGCCCTACCTAACACGGACTTCACTGCTGAACGTAAAGAAAATGCGATCCATGTTTCGCTTGGATATGGAACAATTCTTTTGGATAGCCAAGGTCCTAAAGAGGCGGAAAACATCTCTATTGGATCTAATGATTTCAGATTGATCTTAGAAGGTACTAAGGTCTCGGTCAACAAAGGACGTACGGATTCTTCTCTTTCCGTAAAAGTATTAGAAGGAAAAGTCAGATTAGAATCCGGAGATACTATCTTCTTGGAATCGGTATCAAGTTGGTTAACCAAAGAAGAAATTGCACTACTCGCAAAAGAATATCCTATCTTATTCGATAAACAAGAATTAACGATAGAATCAGGACAACAGCTTGCATGGAAAGGATTGTCTCCTGCAAGAATGAAAGGTCTTAAAAAGATCGAAGATTCAATCAAAGCTAGTAAAAAATCTCAGTCTAGTGCTCAATTGGATGAGACTTTGATTAAGAGTCTAAAACCTCATGTGGATTCTCTTCCTAAAGATCCATTCCTGATCTCTCCTAAAGAGCTGAAGAACTCACTCAAAAAAATACTTCCGGACGAAAAAGCGGATCTGGAAAGAAAGTTTGCGAGTATGGTCCGTTTCCCTCCAAAAGACCTGAAAGAAAGGGAACAATTGATGGAGATGGTCAAAAAGGTGGACAAGGCATCCATTACGGATATCTTAAATAGCAAAGTCCCAGGGACCCCACCTCAAGGAATCTCTCAAGAAGTTCGTATTCTTTATCTAAAAGACGGATCTACGGAAAGAGGGATCGTCTACCAACAAGACAGTTTCTATGTGGTATTAAGACCTGACGGAAACCTGATTATCCCTGTAGACGCTGTAGAAAAAATAGAATCCGAATAATCAGCGATTTAAGTTCTTCTTCCAAAATGGAAGATATAATATAGTAAATAGGATCATTCCGAGTGCTTGCATCCAAAGAATGTAAATAGGCCAAGGACCTAAATAATCCATTAAAGAACCTGCTGCGGATTTTTCTCTCATATATCCGTAGTTTGCATCTAAACCGAAATCTATAGCCAAAGCAACTGCAACATAAATCTGGCTATAAAGAACGGATCGGATCACGGCTCCTTTTCTAGGAGTTAATTCCAAACCGAATACAACGAAAAGAGCGGAAATCACTAAACCTGAATGTGCAATGAAGAATATAAAAAAGTAAATATGAGGAAATGTAACGGATAGATCGGGAGTGATCACTCCTTGCATAGAACCTGCAATCACCCAAAAATAAGACAACTCGGCAAGAGTCCTGTTTCGAGTAAATAGGGCCAGAGAAGTTACGATCGCCGACCAATTACAAAACTCCATAGGCAAATCATAACGTATCTGCCAATGGCCTGAATCGATTCTGTATATTACATAAACTAAATAATTTAAAAGAAGAATTACCCCTAGAGTATATCCGATCGTATTTTTGACTCTGGTAGAAGCGAATTTTCTGCAAAAATAAGGCAGGCCGAATCCTAGGAGAGCAGTAAGAGTAAGTATAATAAAATGGAGAGGGCTCCAATGTTCGAATCTCATCGAGAATACCCTCTCCTTACGTTAGTGAAATTTCAAATCATAAATTCAATCAAATAGCGGCTTAGTTTTTACGCTAAAGATCATTTTCATTTCTTCTTCAGTGAATTGATGTGGTCTTTTTCTTTTTAGATCCATAAATAACCCGTGCACCATGGAAGTCAGGATCAACTTTTTGGTCTTTTTAGAGAATACATCATGCCGGAAAGCTAATCTATTCTTCTCCGCTTTTTGATAAACTGTAACGATCACAAAATCATCCGGAAAACCCATAGTGTCGAAGTAATTCAACTCGGCTTTGTAAACCACAGGGCCGATCCCTTTCGACTGCAATGAATGTAAATCCAGTCCGCATTGGTAAGAAGAGCGGATCCTTGCATCATCCAAATAGTATTGGATTGTTTCTAGATTTACTTTACCTTCCGGATCCATCTCCGCCCAGCCTACGCTGATTGGATGATAGAATGCATAGGGATAATCTTTTTCCGAATAAAAGACTTCTTCAGCATCATCAAAAAGACTTAATACAAATCTCGCCTTACATACTAGTACAGAATCGGAGGCACGAAAAATTTCCTGCATGATCTCTGTGGATTCCGGATCTGAATGAAGGATGTCTGTAGTAACGACTGCATCTTCCGGATATTTTAACTCTGCCTTGTATTCTATTTCGCATTGGCGGACTACTAAACGATCTGAACTTAGGATTGTTTCCCCTTCTTCTTTTAAAAGTTGGAAGGTTTTGATCCTTGCTTCTTCAAAATAACTTTGGTAGGTCCCGTTGTTTACATGCCCGTTTACATCTATATCCGATTTACGGACGGGAACAGCGAAGGATGTAATAATCTTATCCGTTCTTTCCATGAGCCTCATAAAAAGCCTCCGGTAGACAAAGTGGTCTACTCTGTAAATTCCAGAATAAATTATGGTAGACAGATCAGTCTACCATAATTACAATCAAAGTTGAAAAAAGATGAGAATCCAAAAGGACTTAATTCGGTCGGAAGACCCGGCCAAGGACAGGATCTTAAAGGCAGCCTTCAAATTATTCTATTCCAAGGGTTATCCAAATACAGGAATAAACGAAATTTTAGAAGAAGCTGGAGCCTTTAAGAAAAGTTTGTACATCCATTTTCCTTCTAAAAAGGATCTGGGTAAGGCATACCTTTTAGAACAAGAAGAAGCTATATTAGGTTTTGTTAAAAGGATCGCAAAGAGGGAAAAAAAATATTCAGACTTTATCAAATCTTGGATGAAGATGTTGAGAAGAGGACTGAAAAATACTTATGTTTACGGTTGCCCTTACGCAAATTTATCCAACCAAACACATGATGAACCCGAGATATCGGATTTTGTAAAAGTTGCATTAAACCGCTGGGTCCAAGATTTCGAAAATTGTTTAAAGGAAATTACTTGGAATTCTAAAAAGGCAAAAACCGAATCTGAGTTAAAAGAAATTTCGGAAAGTATTCTTTTTTATTACCAAGGAGCATTGCAGTTGTATGGAATGTCAGGAGATTTCAAACATATCCATCGATTAGAAAAGGCACTTTTATCTTTGGATAAATAATATTATATTTTTAGGATATATTAATCCCAAATAGAGTTCCCACATTCTACCAGATCACCCGCAAAATAATGGGGGAAAGAATAAGCCAATTTTCCTGTGATCGGGCTCAAATCTTTATAAGAAACAGAATCTATTCTTAAGGTGTCAGTTTCGTCCCTGTAAATTTTGAATTTTAAATGAAGTTTGAATTTATCTTTTCCAAATTTAAAACTCGTATTGTTTCTGCATGATTTAAAACAACTATCGTATACTTCTTCCGTATTTCGGTTGGCACGAAGGGCAAGTGATTGTTCCTTACAACTGAAAGAACATTCGTCAGGATCGGAAGGTTCGTACGGAAATTCGACCAGTACTTCTTTATTTCCTTCGGTCTTATAAGATCCATGTATGATCGGCACTAATTCTCCAGGTCTTCTGCTTCTCATTATTGCAACTGTAGGAGGACTAAGGATCAATTCTAAGCCACTGATCTCTAAATATAGTTTGGAATCTATTTTGGGAAAATTTTTTTCCCAATTTAAACATATTGTCTTACTTTCCGATTGAGCTCCTAAGAAAAAAGGGAAACTAAGAGCGAGACAGAGTAAAATGGAGAATGAGAACAACTTAACTTTCATTTGCCTGAAAGATATTTTATAATGAGTTAGGTTCGTCTACCAGCAGAAAAACCTGCATTTCATTACAGATTTAGCATTACTTATTGCTCTTAGCTTCCAATTTTTGGATGTCTTTTGCGAATTCTTTCAAAAGAGAAGGGTCGAATTTTTTACTACCTGCTCTGTCCCGGACCTTCCCCCATAAGAATGCGGCTATATTCAGTTTATTTTTGAACGGAGAAGTTTTCGGATCAGAATGAAAATCTTTTACGAAACGATTCCATCTTAGAACGCGATCGTCAGGTCTTTCTTCCTTAGGAGGATTTTCATATACCCTCAAAAGATCTTGGACGGAGAGTTTTAGATTCCCGATTTTCTCGGCATCTCGAACCGCTTCCGCCATAGCCTTCGTAAAACTGAATTTTTTGAGATCATAATACTCCCTACAGAATTCTCTGAATTTGGAATCGAATCGAATTCCGTCCGGAATAATTTTAGATTTGAGAGTGATCTCTTTTTCACTTTTAGTTTTTCTACGAACGGATATCGGGCCTTTAGTAGAATTTTCCTTTTTTAGAAATACCTCTCTGCCGAATCTGATATAAGATTTTAATCTTTCTTCAAGTTCCGCTTTAGCACCTTTAGAAGAGATCTTTAAGTCCAGGCAGATGTTTTGTAATTCTTCTCTATACCAATAATGAGATTCGAATTCGGATATAGTTTTGATTTTTTCGAAAGAAGGACGAGATTTCATTTTTATATAAAGATCTATTTTTTCTTTTTAGAATTCCAAGCGGGTTTGGATTTTAACGCTTTTTTATAAATGGGGCAGCCAGGTCCGTGAGCGCCTTCTAAATAACCTGTGCTCATCAAAAATTCATTCACTATCTCTCCGCCCACGAATACGAAAGTTTTTTTAAATAGTTTGGTCCATTCTTCCAATGATTTGGGATGATGAGAATGTAACCAATCTTGGAAACTTCCGAATTCTTTTTGAAGACCGATAATCACATTCGCATTATGAATGGCTGCGTTTATCTTAAGCCTGTTACGAATGATACCTGCATCGTTCATAAGCCGATCAAAATCTTTTTCGGAAAACTTTGAGATCTTTTTGATAGAAAAGTTTTTATAAGCCTTACGGAAGTTTTCCTTTTTCCTTAAGATCGTGGTCCAGGAAAGGCCGGCTTGGTTGATCTCTAAAATAAGTCTTCCGAATAATTCATCATCCGATTTTAAGGTGAAACCGTATTCTGTATCATGATAGATTTTATTTTCAGGATCTTGGTCCTTCTCTAGCGAGAGAACATAATGACAATATTTTGTAAGAGAATTCATATGAAAGGAAGAAGGTAATCTTAAGAATTAAGTCTCTTCTTACAAAAGAACAGGCAAGAAATTTTTTGGATCCTTCTCTTACCTGCTCGTAAAACTTCTAATTAAGTATTCGGTCTAAAAGCCGATCAACATTCCCCCATCCACTCTAAGAGTTGCTCCCGTAATCCAATCCGCTTCCTCGGAAGAAAGAAAAGCAACAGCAGAAGCGACTGCTTCTTCGGGATTTCTTTTAATTTTCAAGGGAATGGAATCCAAGATAGAATTTCTAATTTCTTCAGGAACATGCTCTGCAAATCGGTTATTTATAAAACCGGAGGCAACACAGTTCACTGTGATATTTCTGGAGGCAAGTTCTCTGGCAGCAGATTTAGTAAGAGCAAACAGTCCAGCCTTTGCGGAAGAATAGTTTGCCTGTCCTGCATTGCCATAAAATCCGGAGACTGATCCGATGTTTACGATTCTACCAGAACTTTTCTTTAGCATGAACTTTGCAGCGGTTTGGATGCCGAAGAAAGCAGCTTTTAAATTTACAGAGTGTACCTTCTCCCATTTTTCTTCGGACATTCTTAATAGCAGATCGTCTTGAACTACTCCCGCATTATTGATCCAAATATCCAAGGTTCCGGTCTTCTCAATTGCAAACTCTGCTAATTCTTTGTTTTGATTTTTAAAAGTTACATCGCAAGTTTTCCAAAAAACTCCTTCCGGATTGTATTTCGCCAATTCTTCCGCAGTTTCCTTACAATTAGAATTTTCCAGATCAGAAAGAATAACTTTTGAACCTCTTTCTAAGAACATTTTTGCGATCTCTTTGCCTATCCCTCTCGCTGATCCTGTGATTACTGCAGTTTTACCTTCTAACATACTCGTTCTCCTATTTATTTCGATGTCGAAATATTTGCGCAAAAAAAAATTTACATCATATATCGAAATTCGAATGGATCTTAGTTAAAATTCGCATGAATTCTTCCTTTTCTCCCTGTTCTAAATTCTGACTGAGTTTTGCAAGTGTAGCCTTGGAAGCCTTTTGCACCTTCTCTAAGGTTTGTTTTCCCTTATCCGTTAATTCTGCGGAAGTCACTCTTTCGTCTTCGTAAGGTTTGGATCTTTTAATATAACCGAATTCTTCCATTTTGTCCAAAAGAGCAGTCACGGTAGAGTTGGTCCTATCCAATAACTTTGCTAATTCACTCATGGTAAGCGGACCTTCTTTACCTAATACAAAAAGTACACCTCCGTGAGCTGGAACCAAATCTTGAATGCCTTGCTTTAGGAATTCTTCGGATAAATATTTTTGGATCCGATCTCTGGTTCTGGACAATAAATGAATTACATATTCCGGCTTCATTTATTTAGACATCGAAATAGTTTGGAAGTTTTGTCAAGTCAAAAAAACGGGACTGAATTTTAGGTATTTACGCCTGAATTATTTTGTATGGGAGGAAAAATTTTCTAAATAACTAAACGAGTGTATGTAAACCTTAATTATTATTTTGCCCTCTTCTTTGTCAGAAATTTCTTTCCAAAATCATTTTTCTTAGAAAATTCTGAAAAAATCCTAGTCTCTCCATGTTAAAATTATTTAGATATGGGACTTTCGTTTAGACATTTCTTTTACTCCCTTCTGTTCGTACTCTCTTTTATAATGAGTTCGAATTGTGAGGGTGATTTATACGAAATTCTAGATCCTTCTTTGGGAATGGTAAAAGACGCCGCCTATTATGTAGAAATTCACAAATTAGAAGATACTCGGAATTTGAGAATTTTTGCGGAGCCTTCTGATCATAATGTGTATGTTCATTTTAATTTGAAAGTTTCTCCTGAACTTTTTTTGAAAGAAGGTTGGAAGAAGGGCAATTCAGTTGATGAAAGTTTTTGGAAAGAAGAATTGGCTTGGGACATTCTTCATTTTGGATTGGAAGCTCCTCTAGAACTTGGGGATGCTCAAGTTTATATTAGAGAAGATCAATCTGGAAATTTTTCAGGTAATCTAGAGGTACTTGTTCTAACTGGAAACGGAAGCGAAGGTTATTTAGTTTCTAGACAATTCACTTCGGATTCTAAATCTTATTTAAGTAATTTTAGTTTTTAGGTCTTTCTTGAGCGCCCGCAGGCTCTCTGAAATTGATCTCGAATATATCATAATGTGATTCTCTCACACCAGTTACGTAAGCCACAGAGACACCTAAATAATATCTACCGGTATACTTCATAGCTTTCCAAGCAAATTCCGCCATCTCTTCTGAAGTAATGGAGAATGGATGTATCCTTCCCCTAGACTCATCCATATAAAGACCTTCGTAAGTCCCTAGGATCGTACCTTTGTATTCTAAACTTACGATCCTTCCCGTTACGGAAAAGTTCCTTTTTCCACCCGTCTTGTTAGTCGCCATCTTTTCGATCGGGTGAGAAGTATCGTGAGCCTGGACCCATACCGTGATCCTTCCACTTGGATCTTTTACAGGGGTACTATGGGGTATTACATTTTCTTGATATTGCGCGTTGATTACTTCTATACTGCTAGAAAGTGCAATAGGCTGGATCCTATGAATATTGAATTGGATCAATATCGTTTGGTTCAGATTTTTCATCAGAAAATTTACTACATCTGCGTTTTCAGGACGAACGCTAACATTCGCTTTTTTACGCACAGGCGTATAACATTCGTCCCTAGTTTCCTCGCATTCTTCTGCCGGATCGAAAGTTAGGACTTCTATCACACCTTCATAGGATTCGTATACGATCCCTCGGCTCTCGAATTGGGTCAGTTTAGCGACCGTCCAGCCCTCAGAATAGGTTCCCAAGGCAAACGCGGGGGTCTGGGAGAATAAAACCGAAATATAGAAGAAGACCGAGTATTTTCTGAGGATCATAAATCTCTATTGGACGAGGTTTTTGGGCTCTTACTACCTATCGGCATCCTCAATCCTGAGGTATAAGTATTTTCAATTTATGCGCCGATCTAAAGCAAAATATTGAAATTTTTTCTTTCCAAATTATCACAATCTGGTTTCAAAATCCCCTTTATTTGCGGTTTTCGGGGAGAAGTTTCCCCGAGTGAAAATAGACTTTTCGGCATCTAGAAATTTGAAGGTGTTCAATTCCTTTCCCGAGTGACCACTATTCTGGTAATAACATTATCCGACACATGTCAAGTTCGTATCCTATTTGAGGTATGACCTCATGAAAAAATCACCCGATGAAAGAATAACTTTTCGTATACTGAGGGATTTTTAGAAAAAAAACCAGGTGAAACAAATCCAACGACCCTTTTTTGATAATTTTTTGGGAACCTTTGTCTGAGTTGTATACAATTTTGGCTAACGTAGGAAGAAGGCATTCCATCCCATTTTGGGACTTGGTGCCTAATAAAATTGGAAACAGAGAGGTCGAAAAGTTCCGATATGAAACGGTCTACGACATTTTTTTTCAAGAGTCTTCTAACTCTTGTTATTCTTTTCTCCTTCGTAAATTGCCCGAAGGGTGGAGGAAAGGGGCCTTTACTTTTACCGCCTGGTGAAACTGCCGAAGCTCCTAATCCTGATCCCACCATTCGAGTTTATAGAGGAAGTGGTATAGTAACTTCCGTGCCGGATAGTTCTACAGAAAATTTAGGAAGTGTAAAAATTACTCAAAGCAGTACTGCAAGAGTTTTCACGATCCAAAATAATGGTGAGCAAACTTTAAATCTGACTAGCACTCCTGTGATTGCGAAAACAGGAGCTGAGGCGGCACAATTTACTGTGGATCAATCAGGTACTGATAATGTTTTAGATCCTGGAGAGACTACTGAGTTTACTGTAACTTTCTCTCCATCCGGATCAACCGGTACTAAATCGGCTCAGCTACAAATAGCATCTAATGATCCGAACACACCTTCATTTATTTTGAATTTGAGCGGAACTGCAAATCCTGCACCTGCTCCGGATATTCAAGTAAAAAGAGGATCTACTACTTTCACTAGCGGATCTAGCGTTCATACTTTTACAAGTGTACAAGAGAATACGAGCGGAACTGCAGTATCTTTTACGATCAATAATATCGGGGATGCTACTTTAAATTTAAGTTCAATCGCTCTGAGTGGAACGAATGCGAACCAATATACTTTGGATACAAGTGGAACAAGCAATACTGTTGCGGCTTCCGGTTCCACAACATTCTCGGTTACATTCTCTCCTACTTCTACCGGGGTTAAAACTGCTACGATTACTATCCCAAGTGATGATGCAGGGACTCCGAATTATACTTTCGGTCTTTCTGGAACTGGAAATCCAACACCTGTTCCTGAAATCAATGTACAAAGAGTTACTGGTTCCGTAAACATTGCGGATGGAAGTGGTTCTTTTGATTTCGGAAGCCAAGTGGAGAATGTTGCAGGTTCTGCAGTCCAATTCAGGATCCAGAACTTAGGAACTGCCTCCTTAAGTTTAACCGGAACCCCTATTGTGGAAATTACCGGAACGAATGCGAATCAATTCGAAGTTACCGTTCAACCAAGCACTACAAGCGTAGCTAGTGCCGGAAACACAACTTTCTCGGTTCGATTTGTTCCTACTTCTACCGGTGCAAAAACTGCATCTATCTCAATTGCAAATAACGATTCAGACGAGAATCCTTATGATTTCACGATCACAGGTACTGGAACTCCAACTCCTGCTCCTGAAATTAATTTGAAACAAGCTTCTACAAGTATCGCAAGTTCTGGAACATATTCGGGCATTGCAGATACGAGAATCGGTACTACTGGTGCTACCACAACATTTACTGTTGAGAACACTGGAACTGCAACTTTGAACCTAAGTGGAACCCCTCGTGTGGTTGTGGGAGGAACAGATTCGTCATTGTTTACTGTCGCTTCTCAACCTTCTGCTACTGTAGCAGCGAGTGGAACATCTACTTTCACAGTTACATTCTCTCCTACTTCTACCGGAACGAAAACTGCGACCTTAACCATCGCAAATAATGACTCGGATGAAAGTAGTTATGTGATCAATTTGTCGGCGAATGGCGTTGAACCAAGCGCTCCTTGTTTCGATATCAGTACCCAATCGGTTACATCAAACCTCAGTACTGTTGCGAATTACGGAGGTAGTGGACAGACATTGTATTATTCAAGCACGAAGCCGATAACCATCGGACCGTCTTTCCCTGCGGCGATTTATTACATTAATCAACCGCATAACTTAACTTCTACATTGTTCGGAATGTTCAGCGGTATCTACAATTCAACTCAAACTGCTCTTTACGAGACGAGAGATGGAGTAGGACTCACGAATTTCTCCGGGTTGCTACCTTATGGAACAACTTCTTCACAATTCTTAAATCTGTTGGGAGGCTCTGGCGCGATTACAATCACTCCGAATGTTTCTCAAACAATTTATTTCGACATTAACTCTCCTGTTAGCTTTAGCGCGACTAATGCAAGCTACTCTATCATCAGAGGATGTCATGCAAGATTGAATGAAGAAAGAACATTTACCACTACATCAGGCACTACCAACACCAGCGGTTTGTCTAAGGTTTGGACTTACAGAAAGAAACTGAATATTCGGTTTATATTCGTTCAAGGTTCTTACCCGACTTACACTGTTGCAGGTTTACAAGACGCTGTTAATAGAATTACTAATATCTATGCTCAGGATTCTGTGAAAATAGATGTTCAATTCTCTGCAACAAGCGTGTCTGCATCGGAGTTTTTGGATCTGACTGATTTTGAAGATGAGACCGGAACACTTGCAAGTTCTTTGACTAAGTTGTACACTACGACTGGTTCTGCTCAAGATGCAAATTCCTTGAATATTTTCCTCACATCGGATACATCCAATTCGAATTATGCAGGATTACTTGGAATGGCTGCGGGTATCCCGGGAGTTCCTGGAATAGTAGCAACGAAGAAGGCGGGAATGATCGTATTGATCGAACCTCATAGAACTTCCGGATCTGCTGCGACTGCTCTGAGTACAGGTGATCAACAGTTCTTGGGAGATACGATCGCTCACGAAGCAGGTCACTTCTTAGGACTTTTCCATACGAACGAAAGAGGAGGAGCAAGCTCTACACTGAGTATGTTCGGCTTGAATGCAAGAGATGCATTGATCGAAACTCCTTACTGCTTGAGTTCTCAGGATATTAATGCAGACGGATTCGTATCTATCTCAGAATGTTCCGGAAGCTTATTCACCAATTCAGGCGCATTAAACCTGATGTTCTGGGCAGGAGATGGAGTAACATCTCAGACACAACTTACCGGAGAACAAGGTTGGATTCTAAGAAGCAACCCGTTAGCATATTAATGGAGTCGAAAATGTATATTAAGAAAACATTACTTATTCTCATACTGGCAGCGTTTGCGCTGCCAGTGGTTGCTCAATCGATTGATCCTTCAATTTACTCTAAGGTAAAATCGGATCTAACGATTAGCAGGCATAAATCTAAGGCGGAGTTTAAAACTTCTTTGGAAAGGATTGTTTCGGATCCGGTTCCTTATTTGAAAGCGATTACAGAAGATCCTTCTATTAGGATCTATGTGAAAGAAAAAGCGATCGCTCTTCTGGAGTATTATCCTTCGGAAGAATCCGAATCGGTTTTAAAGAGTAAGATCGAAGATGGAAGTCAGCATAAATCTTTGCGTAATCTATCGGTAAAAAGTTACTCTTCTGCCTTTTACGGAAAAGATCCTCAGAAGGTCGAAATTTTCTTGGGTACTTTCAAAAATGATAAATCTATCGGCAAAACTGTAGATTCTTCTTTGCAAGAAGCCAGATATTCCGCTTTTAAAAAGAAAACTCTTCCGTCCAAAGAGGATTTCGAAAAATATAGAAGGAATAAACCTTTGGAAAAAAAATAAACTTATCTAATAGCTAAGTTTGAAAAGCCGCGGGGTTTAGATCCTGCGGCTTTTTTATTTGGGGGATGGGGACCCAGACAGGCTGATTTTTCCCTTATAAGTTCCCTTTTTTCTCCATTTTTTAGAATTATTCTGCCAATTCTTCCTTATCTTAAGGTCGTATTTTTCTGGACGTACCTTTCCAAACATTCGGCAATAGAATGGGAGAAACGTAGTCTCCAGTTGTTTATATTATCATACCTATATTGGATTCCCTGTAGGAATTCCAACATATGAAGGATCAGAGATTGGGCTCAGGTTATTATCGTTTTATTTTTATCTTATGTGTTTTAGCGGGATTCCTTCCTCAATTGAATTGTGGAGGAGGGGGTGGCGGAATGAAATTATTTCCAATTTTTCCTTCTTCCGGTATTACGGGGCTGCATGTTTCCGATTCGGCTGGTAATCGATATTCTTCCGGTTCTACACTTTCCTTAGGTTCCGTTTTAATTAGTTCTTCCTCTTCGAATACTTTGAAGGTCGAGAATAACGGGAACTTCACTGTTACTCTTACTGGAAATCCGGATGCGGTCTCTAAAGGTGGGATCCATGCTTCTCAGTATGTGATCAATTCCCAACCTTCGAGTACTAGTTTGGCGGATGGAGATTCCAGCTCGTTTCAAATTAGTTTTCAACCGAGTTCAGCTGGTGTAAAATCCGCATATCTAATTATTAATTCGGATGATCCGAATATAGGTACATATATTCTTTATTTGAAAGGAACCGGCACGGAGGCTCCGGCCCCTGCTATTCAAGTTTCGGAAAGCAGTTTTAATTTTATTCCTAATTCACAGACGAACTTTTACGCTGCGTCTGGAGGAACTTCTTCCAAAACGATAACTATTAAGAACAGCGGAGACCAAGATTTAGTAATTTCTAATATTTCTTTAAGTGGACCGGATGCAAGTTCGTTCAGCGAAAACGGTATTCCTGTTACGATATCGCCTAAAAAGACGTATACGTTTACTATTTCGTTTAATCCGCTTTCCGTTTCTACATTCTCTGCTTCGATCTCGATCGATAGTAATGATCCGAATACAGCAAGCTATAGTATTGGTCTATCGGGAGTAGGAACTTCTGGAAATGCACCTCAGATTTCGGTGACTTACTCTGATAATAATAATATTTCGAGAGATATCACAAGTAGTACTGGATTTTCTTACTCTTTCGGAAGTGTTTTCCCTGGAATTATATCTTCGAGTAAAACAATTACGATCAGTAATTTAGGAAGTTCTAATTTAAATCTTACTGGAACTCCAGTGTCCTTAAGTGGAACAGATCCTGGGGAATTTACGATTACCCAACCGACTTCTGCAAGCCTTGCTCCCAACGCTTCTGCTACCTTTTTGGTTAAGTTCAGTCCTACAAGTGTTGGTTCCAAATCTGCGACTGTTACTTTGAGCACCAGCAATGGAAAGGGAGGAAATTCTTCCAGTTCGGTTTTGGCTGTTTCCGGTGCGGGAGGAAGAAGGGATATTATAGTAACTTGGGCACATTCCAAAGAGCATGCCGTTCATATGGCTTCGGGTGCGTATCGGGTTTGTTATAAAAAAGGTTCGGACTTCAGTGCACAAGGAGATTCGGGAGTGGTCTGCGATGCTGACGTAATGTATGCGGGAGATCCATATACTCCGAATTATAAAACAATTACAGTAAGTTCTGCCGGGACTTGGTATATTCGAGTGAAATCATTTTCGCAATTTAATGCAACAGGGTCGGCATTTTCGAAATCGATCCAAGCTACAGTAAGTTCTCCAGGATATTAAATAAATCTTATGAAGAATAAATTCACCTTATTTACTTTTATTTTTTCGATTTTGTCTATCGGCTATCTTTTTGCCGAAAAACAAACGAATGTCACTTCGACCTTTTCCAAACTTTTGGATCCTTCGGGAAATACTGATAATAAAAAGTATTATAAAAGAAACTCCAAAATAAAATTCAAGTCTTCCGAGGTCTTGGTTAAGTTCAAAGATAAAGCAGGCGACTCAGTAAAGTCTTATGCAGTTAGTTCTTTTAATGGAAAAGTCCTGAACGATTTAGGGGAGACAGGAATTTCTCAAGTAGAATTGAGAGAAGGTCAAACCGTCGAAGAGGCGATTGCTGAATATTCTACGCATCCTGATGTGGAATTTGTGCAGCCGAATTATATTTACCACGCAAACAATTCCCCGGACGATCCGATTTACAACCAATTGTGGGGAATGAATAATACGGGCCAGAACGTTATTACTGCTACTTACTCCTTTAATAACCCTGGAACAAGCACCAGCGATATGAGAATGGAAAGCGCTTGGGATGTGAATACAGACTGTACTAATACGATTGTAGCTGTAGTGGATTCGGGTGTGAATTATAATCACCAAGACCTAAGCACGAATATGTGGAGTTCAGGCTCTTGCGTTTCTGATAAAGGAGTTTCTTTGGGTTCTTGCTCTAACGGTTGGAATTATGTAAATAATAATAATGATCCTATGGATTTGAATGGCCATGGAACTCATGTGGCGGGTACGATCGGAGCTAAAGGAAATAATGCAACCGGAGTAGCAGGAGTTTGTTGGACTGCGAAAATTATGGCGGTCCGAGTTTTAGATCAATCGGGTTCCGGTGATACTGCCACTATTATCAAAGGGATTAATTTTGCAGTCAGAAACGGCGCAAAGGTTT
This sequence comes from Leptospira selangorensis, assembly GCF_004769405.1. Lineage (NCBI taxonomy): Bacteria > Pseudomonadati > Spirochaetota > Leptospiria > Leptospirales > Leptospiraceae > Leptospira > Leptospira selangorensis. Next base: position 37,686 of record NZ_RQES01000005.1, on the reverse strand, counting down.
TGAATTTAAGTTTGGGCGGTCCGGACTATGATTCAGCCATGCGTTCTGCAATGGCAAGTGCAGGTAGCAACTATGACGCGTTATTTGTGGTTGCCGCAGGAAATGATGGAAGTGATTTGAATTCGGATAACTCATATCCTTGCGAATATGATGAGGCTAATATTCTGTGTGTGGCTGCTTTGGATCAAAAGTTTCAGTTAGCGAGTTTTTCGAATTATGATTCTTCTAAAAAAAATGTGGATATAGGCGCTCCTGGTACGAATATACGCAGCACTTGGGCGGGAGCTGAAGGTACTTATAATCTTCCCTTTACTAGCTGGCTGACAGATAATATATTAGGAACTGGCTGGAATACGGCAGGTTGTTCTATTTATTCCCTGGTTCTGTATTTATCAACTAGTTGTTCTACTGCAATCAGTGGAATTTCCAATTCAGGTTATTTATCGAACTCCTATGCTCTAGCATATGCTCCGATCACAATTACGTCAGGTGCGGAAGCTGTCACAGCTCGAATGAATTTATTTATAGATACAGAGGCAGGTTATGACGGAATTAATCTGTACGCATCTAATTCAACATCTGAATCAGTAGTGTTCAATTCGATTAATCTGGTGGGAAGCCTTTCTGGGGAACGAGATGGGCAGATAATTTCTAACTACGAAGTTGCCGCGCCGAATTGTGTTCATTCTTCGAATTGTTCTTTCGGCTATGAATTTATTTCGGATTCCACTGTTAATAGAGCAGGCGTGGCCATCACCGTTTTTAATTTGATTACATTGGATGTTGATAATATAGCTCAATACAATACGATCAACGGAACTTCTATGGCGACTCCTCATGTGGCGGGCCTTGCTACTTTATTGAGATCATTTAATCCGAAATTTACATATGCAGATACGATTACTGCGATTATTGCAGGCGGTACTACCACCAGTTCGATCCAGAATATTACCAAATATGGTAAAGCTGCTAACGGAAATGGAGCGATCCGAAATTTGGAAGCTCCTATTAATTTGAGTGTAGATGTTCCTTAAAATTTTTTTAAAAACGATTTCGGTCTTCGTTTTTATATCGATATCCGCGTTTTCTATATTTGCACAAGGGTTTCCTAAAGATCTTCCTAATGGTAAAGGTAAATATGTGAAACCTGGGCGAGTTGTTCCGAATGAGTATATTTTTAAATTGGTTTCAGGAACTAGTTCGGAAAGGCTAAAAGAGTTAGCTCCTAATTTTTCCATTCTAAATATAGAACTGATTATGGAAGATACTTATAAGGTTAAATATAAATCCGATCCGGGTTTGGATTTTCTTAAGAATGTTTCTTCCAAATCCGGTTTTGTAGAATCAGTCCAACATAATTTGATTTACAGGGCCTATTAAAAATAGCCTCGTAATGAACTTTATAAAAAACTAATATTATTTTGCTAAAAACCCTGCTTGGATCCATTTTGCGATTTGATCCAATGCATTTTTGGCTTCCGGGATACTTCTTCCTAAATTAAAAAAACCGTGGATCAAAGTGTCGTAGGTTTTGATCTCCAGTTTTACTTTTGCCTTCTGAAGAAGGTCAGCATATGCGAGTCCCTCGTCCTGAAGAGGGTCAAAGCCTGCAATCAACAAGTAGGTTTTAGGTGTATGAGAAAAGTTCGTTTGTTGGAAAGGTGTGACTCTTGGATCCTTCCAATCTTTTGAATTTGGCACACTATGATATTTGAAATACCGAAGTAGATCTCGAGTGAGTGCGTACCCATTTGCAAATTCCTCTACACTTTTTCTTTCCTGGATTAGATCGATCCATGGATAGATCAATATTTGGAATTGTGGAAGAGTAAGTTTTTCTTTTTTAGCACGAGTAGAGATGGAGATCGCCAAATTTCCTCCTGCGGAATCTCCAGCTACCGCAATCTTTTTTGGATCGATACCAAATGACTTTCCATTCTCCTTTATCCATTTATAAACGGAGTATGCATCTTCCCAAGAGGCAGGATAAATATGTTCGGGTCCCAATCTATAATCGACTGCGAGTATTGCCCTACCCGAAGTTTTTGCTAAATATCTCAGAGGTGCATCGTGGGATTCCAGATCCCCGATCACGAATCCTCCTCCATGAAAATAGAGTAAACAAGGTTCCGGATCTTTAGTTATATTAGAAGAATATAATCTGACTTTGATCCTCGGGCCGGTTCCAGGTATGGAAAAATTCTCCACCCTGGGAACTTCTTCTTTTTCCAAATCGAAAAAACCCATTATGTTTTTGAAAAGTTCTCTCGCTTTAGGCGGAGCAAGATTTTCGGGTTTCGGCTTTATTTTAGCTAAAAGTAATGCGGTTCGAACCTTTGGATCCAAGGTTCGTCCTCTTTTGATATCCTTTCCGAAAATTTTTAGTACGGAATTCGGGAGAGAAAGTAAGGCTCTTGCCGCTAGGGTCTCAAACTTTTGCCAGAGCACTTTTTTTCCTTGGTTCTGATTTTCCGTTAGAAGAACTTTGTTTTCCGGATTGTTTATACTTTGCCTTTGACGGAACAGGTAATGTTTGTAAACTTTTAGAAGCTCTTTTCTTACCTGCTTTTAGTTCCTTCTGCATATAATATAAAAAGTCTTCGTAATCCACCTGCATTGTATGCCTTGCAGAATTTACATATCGCTTCTTCATCTTCTTTTCGTAATCTTGGATCTGATTTTGCATTTCTGGAATTGTAGGCAGGCTATAATTTCCAGTTAAATATTCTGCTAACCATTTTCCTTGGAACTCAGCAAGAGGCATGATTGCACCTAATGGTTGGTATAATCCTACAAAGAATAAATTGCTCAGATCAGGTTTAAAGGTCCGATGAAACAAAGGCAGATGATTATCAGGGGCTGAGATAAACTCAGGTTTGAAAAAAGGAAACTTAACGTTGTATCCCGTACAATAGATGATCGCATCGATTTCTTCTTCTGAGCCGTCAGCAAATTTTACTTTGTTTCCATTATATTCTTGGATCACAGGTTTGTATTTGATATCACCTCTTCCAAGTCTTACTAAAATATCTTGGGAGATGGTTGGATGTGCCTCTCCGGGTTTATGATCCGGTTTTGGAAGACCAAAATCTTCCATCTTACCAACACCGATCTTTAACATGGTTCCGAATAAAAATTGTTTTAACCAGAAAGGTGTTCCAGGCGGAAGCAACTCCGTTTGTTTGTCTAAAGGTTTTCCGAAAAGATAATTCGGGATCACCCAAGCACCTCTTCTGGAACTTAGGAAAACTTTTTTGGCGACTCCAGGACGGCTTAACTCTACGGAAATATCCATGGCGCTGTTTCCCATGCCGAGTACTACAACTCTTTTGCCTGTCAATTGGATCGGATGTTCAGGATCCACATAGTCGTGAGAATGTATTATCTTTCCATTAAATTTGCCGGGAAAATCGGGCTCAGGCCATCGTGGAGACCAATGATGACCGTTAGCAACGATGACTGCATCGTAAAATATTTTTTCTCCCTTCTCGCTAGTAACTAGATACGTTCCATCGTCTTGGGGTTCTATTTTTGCTACGCCATTCTTGAATTTAATATGTTTGCGAAGTCCGAAATGTTCCACGTAATCCACAAAATATTTTTGGATAGGTTCATGATTTGGATAATCCGCATACCAATCCGGCATCGGATAATCCTTATATTCCATTCTATCTCTGTGAGTGTTGATATGTAATGACTTATAAATATTACTTAGACCGTTGTCGTTTTTATATCTCCAGTTACCTCCTACATCGCTTCCTTTTTCGTAACAGTCATAGGGGATTCCCTTGTCCTGAAGTGATTTACAAACAGTGATTCCACTAGAGCCTGCGCCAATAACGCAGACTTTCGGCAACTCTTGCATATAGTTCTCCGATCTTTTTATGAGGTTGATAAAACGAATTAGTAGTGGAAGTTTTTCGAACGCATAGTCAAGTCCGAAAATGGATTGAGTTAATAAATCGATATGTTTAGGTCGGACGTATGAAGACAGAAGAGAAAACAAACGTTCATTTTGATTACGACTATATCATAGTAGGTTCTGGCTTTGGCGGAAGTGTTTCCGCTATGAGATTAAGCCAAAAAGGGTATTCTGTCTTGGTAGTCGAGTCCGGTAAAAGATGGACTGCAAAAGAATTTCCTAAAACGAATTGGTCCGTTCACAAATATTTATGGATGCCTAGATTAGGTTTTTACGGGATCCAAAGACTTAATCTTCTAAAAGACTTCTTTCTAGTGAGTGGAGCTGGAGTGGGTGGAGGTTCTTTAGTATATGCAAACACACTTTACGTTCCTTCCGATAAAACATTAAATCATCCTACATACAAAAAGATCGGCGGCAAGGATGGAATGCTTCCTTTCTATAAGGTTGCTTCCAGAATGTTAGGAGTAGTTCAAAATCCACACTTGGATAAATCTGACGCCGTCCTAAAAGAGATCGCTCAAGAAATGGGAAGAGGAGAAACTTTTTCCGCAACACCTGTAGGTGTATTCTTCGGTGAAAAACAAGGACAAACAGTAAAAGATCCTTTCTTCTTAGGCGATGGTCCCGAAAGAACCACCTGCAATCTTTGCGGAGGTTGTATGGTAGGATGTCGTTTCAATTCTAAAAACACATTAGATAAAAATTATCTATTTTTTGCGGAGAAATTGGGAGCTAAAGTACTTCCTGAAACAAAAGTAACAGATATAGTTCCTTTAAACGAATATGGAGAACCTGATCCGAATGCGAGTGGCGAATTCGGCTATCAACTTTCTAGCAGATCCACAACCGGTTGGTTCGGTTCTCCAAAAAGAAAATTTAAAGCTAGGTCCGTTGTACTTTCTGCCGCTGTGATGGGAACTGTAGGTTTACTTTTGCGTTCCAGAGAAGCTGGACATATGAATCGTCTTTCAACCCGTTTAGGAGATGATGTTCGTACAAATAGTGAAACAGTTTTAGGCGTTACTAAATTCGGAAAGGATGTGGACTTTTCTAGAGGAGTTGCAATCACTTCTTCCATTCATCCGGATGAACATACTCACATAGAACCGGTTCGTTATTCTAAGGGTTCTGACTTTTTTGGGACTCTTGCGAGCGTTCTTACTGATGGTGGAGGCCTTTTCCCTAGACCTCTTAAATATTTTTTCACGATGTTTACTCAGCCACTTTATTTTTTAAAGGCGTCTTGGCCTTTCGGCTTCGCTAAAAATTCTCTTATTCTTCTAGTTATGCAGACCTTGGATAATAAGGTCAAATTAGTTAGAAAAAGAAGAATGTCCTGGCCTTTCGAGAAATCGATGACCTCAGCTATTAGCTCTGGAGAGAAAGTACCTTCTTATATTCCAATTGCAAATCAAACTGCGAGAAAGGTTGCGAAGAAGATAGGAGGTATTCCTAGAAGTTCATTAAATGATGTTCTTTTAAATGCACCTATTACTGGGCATATCATGGGCGGTTGTGTAATGGGTTCCGATCCGGAAGAAGGTGTGATCGATTTTGAAAACAAGGTTTATGGTTATAAAAATTTAAGAGTTTGTGATAGTTCTATGATCCCCGTAAACCTTGGGGTAAATCCTTCTCTTTCTATCACTGCAATGACTGAGAGAGCGATGTCCATGATCCCTCCCAAAGAGAATAAGTCGGTCTCAAGTTTCGAGTTTGAAAAACAATTCGGGATCACGCCTGTAGTCTTTCCTAAAATCTGATCCGAAAACGATAGACCTAGACTCAGCCAAAGGAAACTCTCTCCGTATCGGATATCTCCGATTCGGAGAAGGATTTTGGCCTTATTAAAAGAAAGTTTAAAGGATTTTTTTCAAACCAAAAAGGATTGGATCTCTTTCGGGGGAGTGTTCCTTCTATTTTTAATTTTTTGGTCTTATAACTATTCGTTTCGATTTGCTCCACTTTTTACACAGGCTTTAAAAGATAACCAGATCGGTTTAAGTCTATTTTACTTTTTATTTTTTGCTGCAGGTGCATTGGTTATCTACCCGATTGTTCTTGCATTTTATGGAAAACTAAACGAATTCAAACCTTCTATTCCTTTGATCACAGGTTATGTAGTTGTTCTTGCAATTGTGTGTTCTGCGAGGATCAGGGACTCGGAATTATTCAATTGGGTAGGTTCTTCTTCCGTAGAGATTGCAATGCTTACCGTAAACTACGTGGGAACCATTCTTGCTTATACAGCGTTACCTCTAGCTTGGATTATTCTGCGCAAAAATTCTCCGGATAGATTTTTAGGTTTAAGTAAATCTCCCAAGTTCGGTGAGGTATTATTCTTATTAGGATTAATGCTTCCTTTAATTGCGATTGCTTCCTTCTCCCTTTCCTTTCTTTCCGTATACCCTAGATTTGCAGGAAGAATGTCGGACGGATATCTGATCTATCCGCCTGCTTTATGGATCATTCTATTCGAAATTTCTTATGCAGCAGATTTTGCGGTTTTGGAAACTTTCTTTAGAGGATTTATGGTTTTTCCCTTGGCTTCCAGAGTGGGAAGTAAACCTGCTGTTTTAGGCATGGCATTCATGTACGGTCTTTTACACTTTACAAAACCTCAATTTGAAGCATTAGGCTCTTTTTTCGGGGGTTTTATTTTGGGAATGATCTCCTATAGAACCAAATCAGTATATGCAGGAATCTTGATACATATAGGGATCGCGCTTGCAATGGAGCTTGCAGCTACTTTACAGTTTTTGTATTTTATGGAGTAAATATTCTCCGGCTCAAATAGAACCGGAGACAGGAATTTCAAATACGGATCGTATATCCGATATTATAGAAGAAGATCACATGGACTATATGTTGTTGCTGGTAATGATCTACTAAGGCTCTCTTTACCGCAGGATCATCCGATAAAGAAGAAAGATAGTTTACGATCAGTTCATTCTTATATCCATAAGCTTTAGCAGGATCTATAGTCAATCCGTCATTCGCATTGCTATCCGGATACGCACCTATATTCGGGGTATAAGTTGCATTATCTACTAATGCAGGTGTCGCTCTATACATCATGTTCGCAGCAAAGAAAAACTTTCCATAATCGAATTGGAGTCTAGGACTGATATCGCTAATTCCTTTCTTTCGATCTGTGTTATCGTTTACTTCTGCGTAACCTACTACCAAACTTGGAGTGACTCTGAAAGTTTCGCCTTTAAAAAATTCATGAGATAGAGTGAGACGATAGTTATGAGTTCCTTGGAAAGTCCCGCCGTAATCGTTTAACATTTTATTATTAATCGAGAACTGAGGATTGAGCCATTCCCAGAAAGGAGCCTTCCATCCGATCACCCAATATCCTCTCATAACATAGCTAGGATCATTTTGGTTGATAAATAAAAATCCAGCGGAGAATGTACCAAGTCTAGTTTCATGATCGTACATTGCTCTGGTGAATACATAATCAAAGAGCCCATTCTTTTCTTTTCTGGTTTTTACTTCATTCGGATCGAATTGTAAAATTCCTGTAGCAAGCGACTTATCTAAAAGATAAGTTTGATCAGGACCGCCAGGTGTGGATTGTAATCTTAGATCCGAGTCTGTGTTACTTCTGTCCACCAAAGGGTTCATAACGGTAAGCCCAAGTTTAAATTGTTTAGGCAAACCTAATATTTCCACGCTGGTGGTTAAAAAATACGCTTCGTAAAAATCTTTGTAAGAAGTACCGTTACGTCTCGCCTGTCTTTCTCCGAATAGATCGGAACCTTGGAAGGCACCGTCATTGGACAAAGATTGAGAAAGTAAGATAGAATGTTCCGGAAGTGAGTCCTTGGGAGAAGGTGTCTTGACCGCTCCTGTGGGAACACTTTCGTCGGAAGCGAATTCCGGAATAGTATCCGGAGCATCTTCCGTGATTTGTTTTATTTTATCTTTTCGGATTCTATAGATGACTCCGTCCGGATCGACCACCTCTATCTCGGTTTCCGATTCTTTTTGAATGGAAACTTTTTTGAAAATACGACCCGCATTCATTTGGATCGTTACTGCTAAAATTGTTTCGAGAGGAAAAGTGAGGATCAGTAGGAGGATTGAGGTAATACCTAAAATTCTTCCCATACAACCATTATTCAAAATTGGGGGAGTTTCTTCAATACACATACATTTGTAATCATTTATTTGCTTACCCCTTTACTGATGTATAACATTCTTTATTTTCCGAATTGCCATGAACTTTTTCTATTCCTAAGAGTCCCACGAAGATTTGACCCTTAAACTATTTTGTATTTCCGGTCTATAGAAATTCGGTTTTCAGTATCATATCAAAGATGTATCTTTGGAGAAAGAGCTTCTTTCAGGCAAAAATATGATCCAACTCAATCGACCTTCTTTATTCAAAAATTCTAATTTTTATTCAGGAGAATGGAGAACCTTCTCCAAAACTATTCCGGTATTTGATCCTGCAACAGGTGCTAAGATAGGAGAAGTTCCCGATCTTCCTAGAGAAGAAATAAGAAAAGCTTTAGAGTTCGCTGAGAAGTCCCAAAAAGATTGGGCCAAAACAATTCCTAAACAAAGAGCCAGATTTCTCAGGAATTGGGCGGATCTAATGATCCAAAACAAAGAAGATCTAGCAAAAATTATGACCTGGGAGCAGGGAAAACCTTTGGCGGAATCCAGAGGCGAGATTGATTATGCTGCTTCTTATTTGGAATGGTTTTCAGAAGAAGCAAAACGTACGTATGGAGATTTGATCCCCACTCATAGAAAAGAACTTAGATTGATGGCTTGGAAAGAACCGGTGGGTGTTACAGGAATTTTAACTCCTTGGAATTTTCCTTCTTCCATGATCACTCGAAAGATAGGACCGGCCCTTGCAGCGGGATGTGTCGTGATCTCTAAACCTTCCGAACTTACTCCTTATTCGGCAATTGCATTAGCTGTACTTGCAGAAGAGGCGGGGATCCCATCCGGGGTTTTCCAAGTGGTTACTGGACAACCGGAACCGATCGCTAACGAATTTTTAGAAAACAAAATTGTTCGTAAGATAAGTTTCACAGGTTCTACAAGAGTAGGAAAAATACTTTTAGAAAAATCGGCGAACCAAGTGAAAAGAATTTCTTTGGAATTGGGAGGCAACGCTCCTTTTATAGTTTTCGCGGATGCTAATATCAAAGAAGCGATTCGAGGAGGAATTGTTTCAAAATTTCGTAATGCAGGACAAACCTGTGTTTGTACAAACAGATTTTTGGTAGAGGAAAAGATCGCAGAGGAATTCGCTCATGGTTTAGCAGAAGAAGTTTCTAAGTTTAAAGTTGGGAACGGTTTTGAAGAAGGAGTTAATATTGGCCCATTGATCCATTCTGCCGCGGTCAAAAAAGTGGATTCACATCTAAAAGACGCGATCGAAAAAGGAGGAAAACTGCTGATAGGAGGTAAGCCTCATTCTTTGGGCGGGAACTTCTACGAACCGAGCGTTCTCTCGGGAGTCTCAGAAAAATCATTATGTTTCCAAGAAGAAACATTCGGTCCTCTCGCACCTATCAAAAGTTTCAAAACGGAAGAAGAAGCATTACAAATTGCAAACGCAAGCGACGTTGGTTTGGCATCTTATGTGTATACAAACGATCCGGCTAGGATCTGGAGAATTTCAGAAGCCTTAGAAGCTGGCATGGTTTCCGTAAACGAAGGTATCTTATCCACTGAACAGGTTCCATTTGGAGGAGTAAAAGAGTCCGGCATGGGCAGAGAAGGCTCTAAATACGGAATAGAAGAGTATCAGGAAATAAAATATATTTGTTGGGGTGGACAAGGTTAATCGTAAAAACCTCGAATTCTCACTGTTAGTTTTGTAAAAAAATTTTCGTCTTTAGAGTTCGGACTTCTTTTCGCATTTTCCTTGACGAAGTGGTCCTTCGGATCAATTTCTTAGGCTGCCCTTTTTATGGACCCATTTTATTTTAACTTTTACTTCTTCGGATCCTTACTCGCCTCCTTATTTTCTTTGTACGTATCTTTTTTCTTTCTAACAATCAAGGAAAGAAGTAAGGCAGCATTTCACCTTGGACTTTCGAGTTTATCCACAACCATATTTCATTTCGGTTACTTGGTTGCCTTTTGCTCTCCGGAAGATTGGACGATCTTTCATAGATGGATCGTGATTCCATTTCCGATGGTGGGTTATACTCAGCTTTTTATATTCTTCTTTTATTTCCCGACTCCAAAAAGAGAAAAGTTAGGACTGACTTTGTATGCGATCTTGTATGCAGGGGTTATAACTTTAGCGATCTTTTATATTATTCTTTCTTTAAAATCTACCAGAAGTTTCGTGATGGGAAGCCATTATTGGGATTTCGAAACTCATTTATTTTATAAAATTTTCTCTCTAATAGTTTTCCTTTACAATTTCATTTTTTTGATTGCAGCGATTTGGAGAGCGATCGTAGAGAAAGGAGGAGAGAGAAGGTCCGTAATCTATATTACTCTCGCTTACCTTACGATTACACTTATACCGGGTATTACAAATGCATTGAGTAGAGAAGGTACGGTATCTAGAGCGGTCTATCAGCAAACGGCAGATATCCTTCTTGTAGCAGGATTATTTTTAATTCTGATCGTTTATGTAAACGCAACCAAGGAAAGGACCACAATCTTAAGTAGGATCGTGGGTGTGAGTATGGCAACCTTCCTTCTCGCGTTCCAGTTGGTAGGATTTGCAATATTAAACGGATATGATTCTTCTTTCGACCTAATCAAAAAAGAAGAAGCTAAACTGGTTGTTTTACAGGGAGAAACCCCGGGTGGATTTGCATATTTAACTTCCTATGATCCGAACGAAAATCGTTTTCAAACTGAAAGAGGTTTTAAAGATCCAAGATTCGATTCTGAAGATAAACTAGAAATACGGTTCTTTTATATTTCTAAAAATCTTACAAATTTAGGAAGTCTTCCTGCTAATACAAGATGGGAAAGATCCAAAACAATTTTAGAAAATTCTCCCAAAGAATTCTATGCTTACCAAGAAGGACTGAAACAATTTTTAGAATCTAAAGAAAATAATCCGGTTTCAGACGAAGACGTACGCGAATTTTTCAGACTTTTGAACAAAAGGTTAAAAGTAGTACGAAGTAAATATTCTCATCTCCCTTCTAAATCGGATGCACCAGCAATTTATAAACTCTTAAAATCAGAAGAAGTTGGCCTTTCAGCAATTTTAGAAAAAGTGAAAGTAAAAGCAGAGGCTGATCTCAAGGCAGATATATCTGAATCAGACTTGGATAAAACGGTCCTTCTACCCTTAACCCCGATTAGAGAAGTGGGAGAAAGGATCTATAGAGGAACGAAATATTATAAGGTCGGGGATGAGAAACCTCAATACTATGTTTCGTATTTGGTTGTACATCCTATAAATGGAAATGTATATGAAGTAGGTTTCACTTACATATCTTTTAGAAAATTCATACATGAACCTGCATTGATCTTAGTTGTATGTTTACTCGCGATCATGTTAGTGATCAGTGTAGGATTCAGATTTTTCTTCCAAAATGCACTGATCAAACCTATGGACGAAGTGGTAGTCGGTTTAACCGAAGTAAATTCAGGAAACTTAGATTATCGCCTCGAACCAAGAGTCGAAGATGAGATTGGATTTATCGCAAGGTCATTTAACAGAATGGCAAGGTCCATCCAGTCTGCTCGAAAAAGATTAGAACAATACGCTAACGAGTTAGAAGAAAAAGTAAAAGAACGTACCAAGGAATTAGAACAAACCTTAGGAGAAGTTCAAGAACTCAAACAACAACAGGACGGGGATTATTTCTTAACTTCTCTTTTGATTAAACCTTTAGGCGCGAACAAAGCAGTTCATGAAAACGTAAAGGTGGATTTTTTACTAGAACAAAAGAAAAAATTTACATTCAGAAGATATCATGATGAGATCGGTGGAGACTTAAACATCTCTAATCATATAGATTTAATTGGTAGGTCATATACAGTATTCTTAAACGCAGATGCAATGGGAAAATCCATGCAAGGTGCGGGTGGTGCTCTGGTTTTAGGATCGGTTTTTGAATCGATTATAGAAAGAACCAGACTTGCTGATAATATGAAAAATCAGTCCCCGGAACGATGGCTGAAAAATGCGTTTACGGAACTTCATAAGGTTTTCGAAAGTTTTGACGGTTCCATGTTGGTTTCTTCCGTAATGGGACTCGTGGACGATGAAGTAGGTATTTTATATTTCATTAATGCAGAACATCCTTGGACCGTATTGTACAGGGATGGAATTGCGAGTTTTATTGAAGATGAGTTGATGTTCCGTAAACTAGGAACTACAGGAATGGAAGGTCGTATTTATATCAAAACATTCCAATTAGAACCTGGAGATGTGATCATTGCGGGCTCCGACGGTAGAGACGATATATTGATCGGAACAGACGCAGACGGGGGAAGGATCATCAATGATGACGAAAAACTTTTCCTAAGGATTGTGGAAGAAGGTAGAGGTGACCTGGGTGGAATTTATAATTGTATTACCGGCAAAGGTCCTTTAACGGATGACCTTTCTCTGATACGGCTTTCATTCAAAGAAGATGATTCGGATCAGAAACTTCATGATGAGCAGAAACAGAAGATAAAAGAATTATTAAATAGGGCTAAGGAGACTTCTCAAAATAAAGATGTGGCAGAAGCCATTACTTATTTAGAAGAAGCTGAGAATCTAGACAGCCGCATCCCTGAAGTGAAGAAAAATTTCGTAAAATTATTCTTAAAACTCAAAGACTATTCTAAAGCGGCACATTATGCGGAAGATTATCTAAATATCAAGCCTGTTGATAAGGAAATTCTATATGTCGCTTCCTTTGCCGCAAGAAAGGCGGGCCAATTGAAAAAGGCTTTAGACTTTGGAGAAAGGCTGAGATTAAGAGAGCCGGATCATTTTAAAAACCTAATGAATCTAGCCCAAGTATATATCGCTTTAAAAAATTATGAAAGAGCAATGTATATGGTACAATCCGCTCTACATATAGAGCCTGAAAACGAAGCAGTACTTAGGATCAGGGATGTTCTAAGGAAAAATTGGCGTCAGTAGATTTAGACTTATGACTAATATCAACTTTTGAAGATATAGCCCCATAGTATGTAATTAAAATGTGAGTTTTTGCTCACTTTATAAAAAATAAGATCGATTCTATGCGCCTTCGGTCTGAATTTTGAATATTCTTTAGATAAAATAAGACATTATTGGGGGCGCCAATGAATGACGAACGAACTACGGAAAAGATCGCCGCATTAGGTCCTTTGACTATCAATCGGATCCGCATAGGACTTGTTTTCTTAATCCTAGCGTCTCTCGGTGCCTCTTGGGAACAAAGTTCCTTTGCGCAAAATATGGCTTATCTAGGAGGAACGATCTCTATGGCGATCGTCTCCTTGGTGAATTTGTTCTTTTCATATCGTAATAGTCGGATCCCGAAATCTCTCGGGATGATTTCAGTTCTTTTAGATGTGATCATACTTGCGAGTGTTATGTTTTTCGCCGCATCCACCGATAAAGATATGTCTTCCGGCATCATTCGGCAGATTATATTATATGCAATTAATGTAATATTAATTGTATATTCTGGATTACTCCTGGTGCCTAAATTTGTAGTGATTACGGGGATCGTATCTGCGGTTGCACAAGGTACGGTAATATTAAATTGTTATCTCCATGGAGTGGTATTCTCCGAGGAACCGTTAGAAGTCCTTTCTCCAGGATTTGCTTCCACTTCCGAACAAATTTTAAAACTAATTTTCTTGATCGTGATCGCTTTTATAGTAAGAAGTGTGATCAACATATTCGGGCTTATGCGCGACGCAGAAGAAGAAAAATTAAACACTATCATCGTATCCGGAAACGAATTGAAAAAAAGTAAGGAAAGGATGGATTCTGCCGCAGTTTCATTAAAGGAAAAATCCAGATCTTTAAGAAACTTCTCTAATGAATTTTTTGATGTGATCAATAATCACGCCGCTTCTTTTGATGAAATAGGAAGTACTTTAACCGAATTTTTATCCCAAATTGAAAGTGCTGCTTCTAGCGTTAAGGATCAATTCGGAAGGATAGAGTTACTCGTAAAAGAAAGCCAAAATTTAAGATCTTTGATCGATAAAATTTCAGGTTATTCTTCCGAGTTGAACGGACGGATTCATTCCGTTTTGAATACTGGTAAAGAAGTGACCGAATTTGTTTCGGGTCTTTCCGAATCATTGGAATCTCTGGGAGAATCTTTTCGTTCCGTGGGAGAGGTTACGGTAATAATGGCCGATGTTGCGGATCGTACCAATCTACTTTCTTTAAATGCTTCTATAGAAGCTGCAAGAGCCGGAGTTGCAGGAAGAGGATTCGCAGTGGTTGCTACTGAAGTTTCTAAACTTGCAGAGAGTAGCGGACAAAATGCTGCAAGGATCTCTAAAATAATCGGTGAATCTAATGATTATGTAGACAAGGGCAGAAATAGAGCCTTGGTAACATCGGAGAAGGTCAGGAACCAAGAGGATCAATTTGCTACGTTCTTAGGTAGATTTAACGAATTGAATGGACTTCTCGAGGATCAGATGAAAATAAACGATCAATTCCTGGCTAGCTTATCAGAATTACGTAAACTTTCCGCTGGGATAGAGACTTCTTCAAATGAACAAAATACCGGGGCATCCATGATTATGGGAGCGATATCCGAATTACAAGGTTCGATGGATTCTTTATTGAGAAAGAGTGAACTTTTGTCGGACACAATAAAGGTGCTCGAAGAAGAAGCCGAACTGCTCGGAAAGGAGTATTGATCTATATCAGGTAGATGCTCGGATATATTAGGGACTTATTAAATAAAGGGCAACGTTAACTTTCTTTTGCAATAAATTTTCCACGAATAAAACCCGAAAAAAGATCGATTTATTCGCCACTTTCCCGTCTTGGATATTAGTTAATAAAAATGTTCCTAAGGCGGGTTTTTCTAATATGGTAGCACGTTCCGAAACGGAAAAAATTCTCGCTCAAGGTCCGATCACGATCAATCGAATCAGATTCGGACTCACATTACTCTATTTCGCCTCCATTGCGATGGGTTATAAAAGAAGTACCCTATTCCAAAACTCGCTCTATATTCTTGGAACCTCGGCTATGGTGATATACGTCACCTACTCTTTCTTAAAAACTAGATTCGGAAGCGGAGTATCTCCTTTTTTAGGAAAAGTTTTTATAGTAACTGATGTTGTCGTACTTTGTTTAGTCATGATTGGCGCGACGACCGAAGATGCAAAGCTTGCTTCGAATGTTATCAAACAAGTTGTACTCTATACGATTAATGTTATATACATCGTGTATGCGGGGCTTTTGCTTTCTCCTAGATTCGTATACTTGACTGGTTTTTTAACAATCCTATGCCAGAGTTTAGTAACCGTAAATGCGGCTCACACAGGGGTCATTTTTACGGAAGATAGTATAACTTCTATCACTCCCGGTTATGCTGCTATGTCGGAACAGATTACTAAGATGTTGTTCTTAATGACTACTGCATTCATAGTCGTCGCAGTGATTAAGATCTTTTTACAGTTAAAGAGTGTAGAAGAGGAAAAATCGCAAGCCATCGAAAAGTCCAAAGAGGATTTGGAACATGGTAGGGTCAGAATGACCGAATCCGCTGTTTCTTTAAGAGAGAATTCTAGAAAGTTAAAAGATTTCTCCGATGATTTTTCGGAAGTGATAAGTAACCATGCGGCATCTTTCGAAGAGATCAGTTCCACTATGGAAGAATTTTTAGCTCAAACGGAACAATCTACAGAAACAGTAAAAGACCAATTTACAAAGATCGAGGGATTATTAGGAGAAAGTAGAAATCTAAATACTCTGATCGATCGTATCTCCGGTCATTCCAACGACTTAAATCGTAATATGGATATAGTCTTGGATGCGGGAAAAGCTGTAAGTGAATTCGTAGATGGTCTTAGAACTTCCTTAGAATCTTTAGGAAGTTCTTTCCGTTCTGTGGGAGAAGTGAATCAGATCATGTCTGATGTTGCGGATAGAACCAACCTTCTTTCTTTGAACGCATCGATCGAAGCTGCAAGAGCAGGGAATGCAGGAAGAGGATTTGCAGTGGTTGCAACTGAAGTTTCCAAACTTGCAGAAAGTAGTTCTGAGAACGCGGATCGTATTTCTAAAATTATAAATGAAAGTACCAAATATGTCCAAGACGGACAAAAATCCGCTCATACTGCGAATGAAAAAGTGAAAGAGCAGGATACTTTGTTCACAAACTTTTTAGATAGTTTTAAACAACTGAATCAATTATTGAGCGAG
The DNA here is from genome assembly GCF_004769405.1 of Leptospira selangorensis. Lineage (NCBI taxonomy): Bacteria > Pseudomonadati > Spirochaetota > Leptospiria > Leptospirales > Leptospiraceae > Leptospira > Leptospira selangorensis. Next base: position 21,421 of record NZ_RQES01000005.1, on the reverse strand, counting down.
CAGAAAATTGTGAACGAGCGTTTTTTGAACAGTCTTTCAGTTTTAAGAAATTTATCTTCAGATATCGAGGCCGGCTCAAAAGAACAGTCACTTGGTGCTAATGCAATCATGACGTCTGTATCTTCTTTGCAAAGTTCTATGGATTCTTTGTTAAGAAAGAGTGAAATGTTGGCGGAAACCATTAAAATTTTGGAAACTGAAGCCCAAACATTGGCATCGAAAGGTTAGTCTGTTTCCGATAAAATTTCCGAACTAGTTTGTATAGAAAAATCTTGAATTCTAAACACTAGGGATTAGAAAAGTCGCTCCATGGTTTATTTTAACTCATGGGCGATCTCTTCGCTCATCTGTTCCATCTTTACCTTTATCATTTTTGCTTTCTTAGCTGCGCTAAAGAAGAAGGCGAATTATACGAGCGCGTTCTCATATCTTTTTCTTTTCGTTTTTTTGATCAATTTCGGGTTCTTCTTCTCGGCGATTCTTCCGTTTCCGGAAGCGTCTTATCACAGACTAGTTACAGGACCGGCGGCAGTATTTGGTACGATCTTTCTATGTATATTTGCGTACTTATATCCTAGAAATGATCATCCTAAGGAAGCAAAGTATGTGATCGGATCATTGCTTGGGATATCTTTAATTACGATCTCTTACTCATATTATCAGATATTTACGAATAAACCTTTATTCGATTTTACAGGGCAGATATACAATTACCAACAAAAGGTGGGTAATCTGCTCGCGGTTTCCTTACTTGCTTTCCTTCTGGTAATGATACTGATTCAGGTCCGAAAAATTATCAGAGCAGATAAGGAAGAAAGAAAAGCTTTAGTACAGATGTCCTTGGGAATGGATGTAACCTATTTAGTCCCAGTGGTTTCTAATCTTTTGTTTAGATCGGGCGTAATCACTTTTAATGCGTTCCAGCAATTATATGTCGGTTTTATGATCTTGGGATATTTTACCCTGACTATATTATTTATTAATAATACAGTAGATAAAACTTCTTTTATGACAAAGATTATAGGGATTACAGTGGCTACTTGTTTGGTTTTTGCTCAGGCATTTTCTACAGTAGTGAATCTTAAAAATGAATCCTTATTTGATGAGATCAGTATTAAGGAAGCCCAGGCATTCTTGAATACCGGCAAATCAGAAGGTTCTTCTATTGCATATGCCGTTTCTTTGGGAGATTCTTCCACTAAACCCAAGGTTTTGATAAAATCAGCTGGCATTGAGCCTAATTTAAATTTGGCCCAAAAGGAAATTTTAGAAAATAGAAAATCAGGGAATTTCCTAAAAAGAACTCCAACTACGAATCTTCCTAAAACAAGTTCAGATGGTTACGTACCTTCTCCTAATGATCTGTTTTATTCATATTATCTGAGAGACGAAGTAGAAGAAAGAACTCTTCTAGTAGCATTTCCTTATCTGCATTATAGAAAGTTTTTGGATGAAACGAATAGTTGGTTGGTGTTCTTAACTCTTTCTCTTGTGTTTGTGATCTTAGTTTTGTTCCCATTCTTCTTCAATCGAAGTTTGGTGAGACCTTTGAACACATTGATCCGGGGAGTGGGAGAAGTAAATTTAGGAAATCTTACGATCCGAATCCCAGTGCTCGTCCAAGATGAGATAGGTTATCTTTCTGAATCCTTCAATAAGATGGTGGGAAGTATCCTAGAAGGAAGAACTAAATTAGAAGAGTATGCGGATACTTTGGAAGAAAAGGTGGACGCTCGCACGAAAGAAGTTACCGAAAAAATGGAAGAGATCCATTCACTCAAGGTACAACAGGATGGAGATTATTTTTTAACTTCTCTCTTAAGCAAACCGTTGATGACGAACTGGAATAGAGCTATTTCGGTCACGACAAACTTCTATATTGAACAAAAGAAAAAATTCGTTTTTAAGAATAAAGAATCGGAGATAGGGGGAGATATTTGTATTAGTGGAAATCTTTTATTCGGTTCTGAAAAGGAAAGATGGTCGGTTTTCTTAAATGGAGACGCGATGGGAAAATCCATGCAAGGAGCGGGAGGAGCCATCGTACTCGGAACGGCTATGAATAATATCATGGCTAGATCTGCAAGCCAAGGAAAGGTTTTAAATATCTCCCCGGAAGATTGGGTGAGGGAATCTTACCGAGAGTTGGATGATATTTTCAGAACATTCGACGGAGTGATGATGGCTTCCGCCATTCTTGGCCTCATTAATGAAAAGACCGGAAAGATGTATTATTTTAATGCGGAACATCCTTGGGCGGTACTTCTACGAGATGGAAAAGCATCTTTCTTAGAAAGAGAATTAACTTTACGTAAACTAGGTTCTCCTTCCGAAATGAGTTTTAGGATTTTGGAATTCGATCTGAAACCTGGAGATATTCTATATGTAGGCTCCGATGGAAGAGATGATATCAATTTAACCGAAGATGGTGTGAATTGGATCATGAACTCCGACGAGAATATGTTCCTCAAAACAGTAGAGGAATCCAAAGGAGATCTTGATAATTTAGTGGATCGCATCCATAGTTTAGGCGCATTATCCGATGATCTTTCTTTGATCCGCATTGGATTTCATGAAAAACTTTCTCCGAATATAACGGAGTCTAAAACAAGTATCCCTGAATCCGTACTTAGAAAATATACCGAAGCCAAAGCTCTTTTACAACAAAGAGAGATCGGTACCGCAGTTGTATTATTGGAAGAAGCGTTACATTCTGTCCCTTCTTTCAAAGCGGCTGCAAGATTATTGGGACAAGTTTATTATGATCGAAAGGAATATGATCCTTCTTCCCGTTGGTTTGAAAAATATTTAGAGTTTGATTCGGACTCTCCTAATATCTGGTTCTTACTTTCCGTATGTTATAAACATTTAAAAGAATACTCAAAGTCAAGCCAGGCTGCGGAGAAGGTCCGTATCTCCCAACCTCATCGTCTTGCGAACCTGATCAACCTTACGGACAATTATAGATTATTAGGTCGCTTTAACGAGGCACGTTCAATCTTGGAAGCAGCAGAGTCTATAGATGGAGAAAGCCCTGGAGTCCGAAAGCTGGACGAACTATTGAAATCGAAGGGCTACTGAAACAAATTTAGATTGTGGAATCGGCCATTTCACAATGTTTTGTAAAAAAGACGCCTTTTTAGAACTCCAAAGGTGGAACTCGAGGTGCCACAATGGCTAATTTATACTATGATAAAGATACGGACCTTTCCGTATTAAAAGGAAAGACCATCGCCGTAATCGGATACGGAAGCCAAGGTCACGCACAAGCTCAGAACATGAAAGATTCCGGACTGAAAGTTATCATCGGTCTGAAAGAAGGATCCAAATCCAAGAAAGAAGCGGAAGAAGCAGGTTTCGAAGTATTCTCCGTTTCTGAAGCAGCTAAAAAAGCAGACATTATCCAAATCCTTGCTCCGGACGAGATCCAAGGTGATATCTACAAAGCTGATATCGAGCCTAACCTGAAAGACGGAGATGCATTAGTTTTCTCTCATGGATTTAATATCCATTTCGAATTCATCCAACCTCCTAAAACAGTAGACGTTTACATGGTAGCTCCAAAAGGACCAGGACACTTGGTTCGTAGAGTATATGTAGAAGGCGGTGGAGTTCCTTGTTTGATCGCTGTAAACCAAGATGCGACTGGAACAGCAAAACAAAGAGCACTTGCTCACGCAGCTGGAGTAGGTGGGGGAAGAGCTGGTATCCTCGAAACTACTTTCAGAGAAGAAACAGAAACAGATCTTTTTGGAGAGCAAGTAGTTCTTTGCGGTGGTCTTTCTAACTTGATCATGGCAGGATTCGAAACTCTTACTGAAGCCGGTTACGATCCTGAGATCGCTTATTTCGAATGTTTACACGAAGTTAAACTTATTACTGATTTGATCTACGAAGGTGGATTAGCTCGTATGCGTTATTCCATTTCCGGAACTGCAGAGTACGGAGATTATGTTTCCGGACCTCGTATCATCGATGCTGGCGTTAAAGCTCGTATGAAAGATGTTCTTGCTGATATCCAAAAAGCAAACGGTTCCAAGTTCGCAAAAGCTTGGATCGCGGAAACCAAAGCTGGTTATCCTGAGTTCAATAAGATGAGAGAGAAAAATGCAGGACATCCAATCGAAGAAGTAGGTAAAAAATTACGCAGCATGATGAAATGGCTGAGTAAATAATAAAATCCTAATATTTGGATATTAAAAAGGCCGGAATTTTCCGGCCTTTTTTGTTTGGTGGTTATGGTAACTTCTTCTCGCCCTTTGCGTAACTAAAAAGATCCCTAAAAATCAATAGTTGTTCGAAAACGCGGGATTCCCCCTGGAACATTTTGGAAATTTCTTGCCCTAAGCCTTAAAATCGTTCTAAGTTTGGAAAAAAAATCGAAAAATCCTAGGTCTTACGTCTGGTACTCGCTCTTAGAAGGTATCTATCCTTAGGGCAAAAAAATAATGACAAAGCCTAGCTTTTTGCTATTTTGAGACACCCAAGCCAGGAGGCTCTGATTGAAATCCTTAATTTCCATAATCGGAATTTCCCTCTTTTTGTTTTCTACTGATGTGTTCGCGCAGAAAAGGTTAGGCCTTATCTTCGGATCCAATTATAAAGGAAACAAAGCCGGAATCCCTGAATTAAATCTTTGTGAGGCAGATGCCAAATATCTACACGATGAGATCAAACGTGTAGGAAAATTCGATGAGATCAAAATTGTTTTGGGTAAAGATGTAACCAAAGACAATATACAGAAAGAGATTAAGGCTCTCGCTTCTAAAGCAAAAGCGGACGATACTGTATTTCTTTATTTCTCAGGTCACGGCGCTTTTCAAAGGGATGAAAAAGCAAAGAACGGAATGAGAAACCTCATCATTTGTTATGATAGGCCTCACCTTTCCGACGATGAGTTGAACGATTATTTAGAAGGGATCAAATCTCCTAAAACGGTTTTCGTTTTCGACTGCTGCTTCTCCGGAGGTATCGCTAAAAAAGGAAAGGCAACCAGAGGTTCTGCTAATGTTCCAATCCCGGAAGGAAGTGATGGAACAGTAAAACAAGATTCTCAGGACTTCTTCTTCCAAGATAAAGCGATCATTTCCAGCGCGGATGATAACCAAACTGCGATCGAAGTTGGCGGAACAATCAATCACGGGATCTTTACTTATAATTTCGGAAAGGCTCTTTCTAGTGGGGACTTAAACCAGGACAACGTAATCACTGCGCTCGAAGCATTCTTCGCTTCTAAAGACGAAACAGTGAATATGGCTAAAAAATATGATCACGAACAAGTGCCTCAGATTTCGGGTAACGCGTCCGGTATCTTCTTAGCTGGAGAAAAAAAGCCTGATCCTCCAAAACCAGTAGAGCCAGTTAAACCTCCTGTGAATCCTACTCCAGTTCCGGATGTTCAACCTCCTAAACCGGAACCTGAAACTCCAGTCGTTACTAACGAAGAACCTCCAGTTGTTCCTACAAACTTAAAAGGTGATTTGGTAATCAAAACCACGATCATCCAAGATAGAGCTTACGCAGTTTCTGATCTTCCTCCGGAGATCCGTATAACTTCCGGTAAGAAAAGAGTGGGGAATCGTTCTATTAGAGTACTCATAGACGATAAAGAAGTGGATAAGACGATTACTACTGAATCCTCCAATTATTGGGGAGCGACTAAGAGAATGGGGAAACTCACTCCAGGCGCGACTTACACTTTAACCATTAAAGGTGTTCCAGCCGGAGTTCATAAGGTAACCATCCAGGCGGATGATTATCCTGAGGTTCAAAAGACCCAGGCAGTTCTTCCTAATAAGAGAAACGATCTGGAAGTTGTGGCTTCTATGACAGGTTATGGAGCGATCCGAGGAAAAGTATTTTACAGAACCTTGGATAACCCTGTGCTCAATCAGCCGATTTTCATGCCTACGGTTACAAGCGTAACTGGTATCAATAAATTAAATACTGATCAAAATGGTAACTTCTGGTTTACGAACTTAAAACCGGGAGAGTATGAGATCAAAGCTACTTTCGCGGAAGATCTGAACTTGAATAATGCTGATATTAAGGTGAGAGAGGGAGAAGTAACTGAAGTGGATATTATCCTGAATGTGAAACTTCCTTCTACTAAAACCAAATATTAAGAACAGAATATTTAGTTTTCAGGAGAGCCTCTCGAGAGATCGAGGGGCTTTTTTTGTTCCTGGTTTGGGTTTTAATCTTTTTGGAAACTATTCCATTGTTTGGAATTGATTCTTCTTTTTCGAATTTCGACTAGGATTTTCATTTGTCTTCTGTCTAACAAATTCCCAGCTTTTAGACCGGATTCCGGTAAAGCAGTGTCGTTTGTAAGATTAGCAAAGGTTTTTCCGATTTTTGCGAAGGAACTCCGTAGATCCGGATCCATTTCGGGATATATCATAAATCGCCTCCGTGCGACCCCATTCGGGAAAAAAGGGAGAAAGTTCCGGGTTTTCCATCCTTGGAAAGGAAGCTTTCTCCCAAACTGTACTTCGGGACTTTGCGAAAATACTTGAGATATTTTTTTTCTTGTACGAAAAGAAAGTGCGGAGTAAATTCGGTAAAATGCAGATCCGTCTGGAAAACAGGACTGGTAAAAGATCGGGGAGATTCGTCGTATACGAGTACGGTACGGATCTATTCGGTTACGTCTATGTGGACAAATTTTTGGGCCGCGACAGAGGCAAAATGGTCTCCACATGGTTGATGCAAGATGTCGGTTCTTTGGTTCGTCTTTTGGACCATGAAATATACAAAAGAGAGACTGAAAACTACGAGAACGTTACTTTAGCGGTATGAACGCCCTCAACAGGGTCCACCGACTTGGATCCGAAATTTCCCGCCTGGATAGGATCATCCAAAAGGAAGAATCCACCCTTTCCTTATTATCCACTTTTAGAATACTTTCTTTCTTATTTTTTATCGCATGGATCGTCGGAGTTTATCTCTTACGAACTGTATCTGATCTATATTATTTACCTTCTATATTTATCTTAGCCGTTTTCTATCGTTTATTGTCGGCGTACCAAAAGAGAAGAGAGAAGATCAGAAGGTTGCATGTCTGGTCCGATTTTTTAACAGCTCAGGTCTCAAGGATCCAATTGGATGGAAAACATTATCCAAAGTCCAAAAGAGAATATTATAAAAATCTGGTTTTAGAGACTGGACTTCCTTCTTGGACCAAGGATTTGGATTTTTTGGGGGAGAAGGGTATCTTTTCCAGAATAGACACCACCGTTATCCAAAAAGGAACTTCCAGATTTTTAGAATATTTTTTAGAAACTCCTGAAGAATCAAAAGTAGTAGCAAGACAAATTGCAGTTATAGGCCTTTCTAAAAAAACAAAAGTACTCCAAAAACTACTCAGACAATTTAGATTGTACGAAGCTTCTTTTCCGGCAAGAAGAGAAGGAGAAGATGAAAAACTCCCTTCTTATATTCCTAAGATCGGTAGTCTTCAACCGGAACGTTCCGAAAAGAATAAGATAGATTTCCCATTCAATCTATTCGAAGAAGAGCCGAATGATTTTTGGAAATTTTCTTTTGGAAAAGTTTCAGGTGCACTTAGGATTTTATTTCCGGTTTGGCTGACTCTTGTTTGGCTTTTGGTATTCGGAAGTTTTTTATTCGGACAAACCTGGGGATTCGGGATCTTTATTCTTCACTCTGCATTTTTCGGATCATATAGAAATAGATCCTTAAAAATGTTACAACCGATCGCGGAAGATTCGGAAACATTAGAGGAATTAGGAAAACTTCTACTCTATATTCGTTCTTCTAATCTTTCCGGAGCAAAAGGAGAAGTTTTTCTTTCCAATTGGAATAAGAAGGAACTCAAAAACTCTTGGAAGCAATTTCTGAAAATTTCCAATCTGGCTGCTTATACCCAGTCTCCTTTAGCTCACGCATTATTGAATATTTTGTTCTTCTTTGATCTTTGGATCTGGAGAAGGTATACTTCTTGGTGGAATAAAGACGGCGCTTCTTTAAAGGCATCTATGTCGGATCTTGCCGAGCTGGATTCTTTACTTCCACTTGCAAATTTAAGTTGGATAGAACCAGAATTTACTTTCCCTATATTAGAAAAATCAAATGCAATAATCCATGCAAAAAATTTGGTTCATCCATTAATCCCTTCAGACAAAAGGGTTGCGAATGATCTGGAGCCTATGCAACCAGGGAAACTTCTTCTTTTAACCGGATCGAATATGTCCGGAAAAACCACTTATTTAAGAGCATTAGGAATTTCGGGAATATTTGCAATGGCAGGGGGGCCTGTACCTGCTTCTGAATTTATAACTCCAATCTTAGACGTACATTCCAGTATCCGAAATGAAGACTCTGTAGAGGAAGGTATCTCCTTCTTTTATGCGGAAGTCAGACGACTGGGAAGAATATTGCAGGATATTAAAAATTCCCAAAAGGGTAGATTAGTACTCTTAGACGAGATCCTAAAAGGTACGAATTCAAGAGAAAGAACAATCGCCTGCAAAGGGATCTTGAAAAAGTTAAGACAGTACGGTGTGTTCGGAATTATTACAACTCATGATCTGGAATTGGCCGATTTACCTGAACTTTCTTTATTTCATTTCAGAGAAGAAATTGAAAACGGCAAAATGACTTTCGATTATAAGATCAGATCAGGTATTGTCCAGTCCAGCAATGCTTTGGAAGTTTTAAGATTAGAAGGTTTGGATCTGGACTAAAATCGGACTTCGGTTGGTAGTCGGTATATCCCTTTTTTGTCTTGCCCGACAAGCTCTCTAAAATTCTAATCAATTGGAAAAGATGAAACGTTTACCAAGCAATCTTAAATTGATCGGCGGATACGCCATCTACTTTGTTCTCATTCTAATTTTATATAAAGCAGCTTTCCTTTGGGTCTATTCTTATAGATTAGAAGGTGCGGAAACCAAAGATGTTTTGTGGGCGATCTTGGTAGGACTTAGGTTCGATATTTCCGTGATCGGAATGATCTTAGGACCATTCGCTTTTCTTTCCTGTCTTCCATATATAAATCGTTTTAAGTTTTTCAATTTTTTCTGGGGATACTTTCCGATCTTGATCAGTGTTTGGATGCTTTCTCATTTGATCGCTGATATAGTTTATTTCGAAAATGCGAATAAACATATAGGTTACGAAGGTTTCGTTTTTATAGGAAAGGATATGGGCGTGATCTTGAAGTCCGCCTTCGAACAGAATCCTTTCTTAGCTGTGGTCGCTTCTCTTCTAGTTTTGGTATTTCTACCTTTATCCACTTATCTTTTCTTAAAATTTAATCCGTACAAACACGAGCCTGAGTCTTGGAAAAGGGACTCTATCCTTTCTTTCGTAGTTTTAGTGTCGGTTGTTTTCGCGATCCGAGGGGGAGTTCAGGAAACTCCTTTGAGAGCGAGTAATGCAATCGTTTCCGGACATTCTTTCGTGAATAATATCGCGTTGAATGGCGTATTCACTTCTATCATGGATTTGAAAAGTCAATCCATTCCGAATTATCTAAAGTTAGAAACAAAAGAATCTGTTCGTATAGTTAGAGAAGAGATCTCTTATGAAGGCGCTGAGTTCATCGGAAAAAAATATCCTCTATTAAGAAAACAAAAACAAACCAATAACGGCAAACCTCCGAATATCGTTTTGATCCTTCTAGAAAACTGGACCGGAAAATTTATAGATCCGATCAGTGATGGAAAAGTTTTCGGAAAAGAGCTCACTCCTAATTTTAATAAACTGTTAAGAAAAGGAAAATTTTATACCAGGTTCTTTGCCTCGGGCGGAAGAACTACTAATGGTATGATGTCTATTCTCACCGGATTGCCTGATAGACCTGGACTGACTGTCGTAAGAACTCACCAAGTACTGGGAAATTTTTCCGGGATAGGAAATATTTTCAAAGGTTTAGGATACGATACATTTTTTGTAACCGGTGGAGATTTAAGTTTTGATAATAAAGCAACTTTAATGCCTCATTGGGGATTTGATTCTGTTCTGGGCGAAAAAGAGATCGCTAAGTTGAATCGATTCAAGATCGGTGCCTGGGGTTATGACGATGCGGATGTACTTCAGGTATTGCACGAAAAAATTTCAGAATCTAAAAAACCTTTCTTAGGAGTTTCTCTTACATTATCCACACATTATCCGTACCGTGCTCCGGATCCTAAATTTAGGATCTTTAAGGAAGATGAGAGAGACTTTGAATATCTAAATGTGTATCATTATGCGGATTGGGCACTTAAAGATTTTATGGATCGGGCGGAAAAATCCAAGTACTTTGATAATACGATCTTTGTATTTGTAGCGGATCATACTCACCATCGTTATTTGGATTATTACGAAGACAGAAATATTCCGTTTTTAATATATTCTCCGGGAAGAATACTGCCTGCGATCGACGATAGAGATGCTTCTCAATTGGATGTGATCCCTACGATCTTGGGTCTTGTCGGTAAGGAAGCATACTTCTCCGCTATGGGGCGGAATTTGCTGGCTCCTAAAAAGACGGAGTCTGCATACTTTGCTTATGGAAATTTAATCGGTTGGATAGAATCGGATCTATTCTATATCCACTTTGTGGATGGAAATCGTAACTTAAAATATTCTGCAAAAGGTCAGAGAGAAGAAGTAAGTCTTTGTGATACGGAAGCCCGGATCTGCGATTCTCATTTTAATAAGGCGAGAGCTTTTTTGAATCTTAGCCATGAATTGATGAATCAGAATTTAGTGTTTCCGACTAAGGAAGAGTTGGAAAGAAAAGAGTATTAATTATTTCTCTTTTTGTTTTTTATCAGGCTCGGAACTACTTCCGCCAAATAGGCCGGTGACACCGTCCCAAAGATCTCGGACATATTCTCCGATCACAGATCCTGCGACTCCGCCTGCGTAAGGTCCGCCTAAAGGAATTAGATAAGGTCCGAGTAATGTCATACCGGTATATACGCTTCCAAGCCAGATAGGATCTACATAAGGTATACTTTTTCCGAAAGTCCCTGCATAGATAATTGGGATCTGTAAACCTTTGCCAATATACTTTCCACCTAGGCGAAGATGTAATCTCATATCTATCTTTTGGTCAAAACCTACAGTACCTTTTCCGTCTACGTCCATTCCACTGTTTTCGATTTCCAGTTTCATGTTGGGGAAATACATCTCGTTCCCTCCAATTTTCACATCGGATCTAAGGGCTTCGAATTTTAACTGCCTTCCATCCACTCCTTTGAATGTGATGATCTTACCGACCGTATTCAAAACCGGTACCATGAAGTTTGCGTAACCTACTAGCTCTCCATTTTTAATAGTTATATTCCCGATCCCTTTCATGTTTGCAAAAAGTTCGGTAACGGAATCCCTGGAATGATTTCGGATCTGTGTTTCGAAAGAGAACCAACTAGAAAGTTCACCTTCCATAATTTTTTCGGATATATAAGGAAGAAGGACTTTATCTACCTGAAGTCTATGCGCATCTCCTTCCACTTCTATTTTGGGGATATCAGGATATATTTTAGCTTTTCCTAATATTTCTCCATTATAGATATATGCATGAAAATTCGGAATAGAAAGAAGCGGATCCACATACTTCGCTTCCATTTTGATATGAGCGAATCTATGTTTGAATGCGAAAATATTATTCAATTCTCCGGTAAAGTAGAAGATACCAGGAGGAGAATTCGGATCGAAAAGATCTTCTCTTACCTGGAATAGTTTTCCTAATTTCAAAAGATTATGATAGTCTCCATAATCCGCTTTGATATCGAACTGGCCTAAACTTCTGTTCTTCCAGTTCACACTTCCCTTTGCAGTTGCTTTCGCTACTCCTTCCCAGATTGCTTCTATAAAAGGAAAGGCCACTTTTTTATTGATCAAGTCCAGATCGAAGTCCACATTCAATCTGATATTTCCGAAAGGAAGCCCTCCTTTGTATGCAAGATCCTTAATTTGGTTTCGGATCTTAAATTTGAAGATTGTACCTTCTTCTTTTATTACTTCAGTTCTCCCGGAAATTTTCGTTTTGGAGAAATCTCCTGCAGGGAAAATATTGAATATTTCTCTAAGCAATGAAAGTGAAAGTTCTTCCGTTTTTAGGACTGCACTGAATTGTAATTTTTCCCAATTCACTGGAAAGTTTTGTAAGCCGCCTGTCATTTCCAGATCTATAGGTTGATCGTCTATTCTTCCTTGGAATAATAGATCTACATCCTTTCCATAAAAAGAAACGGAGACCTGAGACTTTTTAAAATATACTACATATTTTTTATCGTGATTTTGTTCGTTATATACTAATGTGAAATTATCTATTTCAATATTCTTTAAACTGATCGCAAAAAAGTCCTCGGTAGAAAACCCGATCCGAGAGTTTACATCATCTAGAAGTTCTTTTACATTGCTCTTCTTTTCTATTTCCTTCTTCTTTCCATTCAAATATTCGACAATATCGAAAGATCCATCCTTTCTTCTCTCCAAATGAAGGGATCCTCCGTTAATGGAAATATCTCGGACTTCTATCATTCTTTTGATGAGACCGAACCATGAAATATCTATATCTACTTTATCGCTGACTGCGATGAGAATATTGTCTTTTCGGATCTCAATTTGATTTAGTTCGATTCCGGGAAAAGGAAGAAGGTACAGATCAGAATCTGCAACCCTGATGTCTAGGTCGGTGGAACTTCTAAGACGATCTAATATAAATTCTTTATATACGTCTTTCTTTTGAACAAAAGGAATATAAACGATCAGTACGAATAATAATACAAAGAACCCGAGAGCGGAGACGTAGCGGATCTTGTTCTCTTCTAAATACCGATTGAGCACATCCCAGGAGCGCATTTTATTTTCCGTCCGGAAAATGACAATAGGACTTATGACCTTCGCCTAGATCTTTCCATTCCGGAGTTTTTTCGGAACAGATCTCTTGTGCGATAGGACAGCGAGTATGGAAATGGCAACCTTTCGGTTTTCTTAATATACTTGGGACCTCTCCTTGCAGAGGAGTTTTACGGATTTTTCGATTTTCTACTTCGAATATCGCTCCGAACAATGCCTTTGTATAAGGATGAGAAGGTTTTTCAGCAATCTGGGATTTAGTGCCGATCTCTACGATTTTCCCTAAATACATGACTGCGATCTTGTCGGAGATAGATTTTACGATCCCTAAATCATGAGAGATGAATAAATAAGAAAGTCCGAAATCAGCTTTCAATTTTTGTAATAGAAGAAGTACTTGAGCCTGATTGGATACATCTAAAGCGGAAACAGCTTCATCAAAAAGTATAAATTCCGGTTTTAGGATTAGAGCTCTTGCGATTGCGATCCTTTGTCTTTGTCCCCCGGAAAACTCATGAGGATATCTGTTTAAAATTTCCGGCGACAGCCCTACTTTTTCTAAAATATCGGCAGCTTCCTTCTCTGCTTGTTCATCCGTATAATTTTCATGGATAAACAATCCTTCCGTTAAAATATCTTTAATATTTCTTCTTGGGTTTAAGGAAGAGTATGGATCCTGGAATACGATCTGGATCTGTTTTCTGAGTGGTAAAAACTCTCTTTCTTTCAAATCTAAGATCTCTTTTCCTTTGAAAAATATAGATCCTGAATCTGATTTAAGAAGTCTGAGTATCGCTCTGCCTAATGTGGATTTCCCGCATCCGGATTCTCCTACTAGGCTAAAGGTTTCTCCTTCTTCCATTTCTAAGTTTACATTTTCTACGGCTTTAATGATCGATTTTCTTCCACCAAAAAAGCCTTCTTTTCCGTAGCTTACGTTCAGATCTTTAATTTCTAAAAGTTTCATCCAGCAAGCTCCTTCTTCTCATTCAAGAAGCAAGCGGATAGATGCCCGGGCTCATTCGTATTTTTTAATATAGGTTTTACTGCGTTACACTCAGAAAATACGAAATCACACCTGTCCGAATAATGACAACCTTTAGGGTAATTCCCGGGAGAAGGTAGTCTTCCTTCTATCGGTTTAAAAACGCCGGTCTGAGAAAAATGAGAAGGTAAAGAATCCAAAAGATCCTTTGTATAAGGATGATTCGGTTCATCCAATACCTGATCCACGGTTCCAAGTTCGGCAATTCGTCCGGCATACAATACGCAGATACGATCCGCTATATGACTGACCAAACCGAAATCATGAGAGATGAATAATACGGATAAGTTCATCTTTTCTTTGAGCCTTAGTAGGAGTTCCACTAACTGTGCCTGGACAGTAACATCCAAAGCAGAAGTAGGCTCGTCCGCGATCAGAAGTTCAGGATCGCACATCAACGCCATCCCTATCCCGACCCTTTGTAAGATCCCTCCACTCAACTGATGAGGATAACAACTCATCCTTAATTTTATGTCGGTAATTCCTACTGCCCCTAGAAGATATTCGGCTTTATCTTCCGCTTCTTTACGGGTGCCAAGCCCATGTTCCAAAAAACCTTCCGTCATTTGGTCTTTTATTTTGCTTAAAGGATTTAGAGCGGAGAAGGGTTCCTGGAATACGTAGGAGATTTTTTTTCCTCGGATCTTTCTTAAAGTTTCCGAGTCGGTTTGAAGAAGGTCTGTTCCTTGGAATAATACTTTTCCATTCGAGTATCTGAAAGATTCATGAGGAAGTAATTTTGTGATCGCAGCGGAGCACACTGATTTTCCACAACCTGACTCTCCTACTAAAGCAAGAACTTCTCCCTTACGGATCTCGAAATTTATATCTTCCAATAATGGAACGAACCTTCCTTCTTTGGAAAGTTCTAAATTTAAGTTAGATACTTGGAGAATAGCTTCCGAATTCATTCGTACGTTACCTTCTCCTTAGAATCAAAAGAATCACGTATCCCTTCTCCTATAAAAGAAGAAAGAAGAATAGTCGCCGCCAAAGATAAAGAAGGAAATGCGATCAACCACCAGGCTCTTAGATTATCTCTTCCTTGGCTGATCATTTCTCCCCAAGAAGGATTTGGTGCTGGAATTCCGTAACCTAAAAAGTCCAGAGCACTCAAGATGGAGATGGAACTGATAAGTGCAAAAGGTAAGAAGGTCACAAGCGGAGTGATCGCATTCGGGAGAATATGATTTTTCATAATACTCCAAGAGCTGGCGCCTAACGCTTTTGCCGCATCTACATAAGTGAGTGCCTTGGATCTATAGAATTCTCCCCTCATATACATACTGATACCTATCCAACTTAATGCGGAGTAAGTGATCCCTAATACTATAAAACCTCGGCCGAAAAAGGAACCCATGATCAGTATCAAATATAAGAAAGGAATAGCGGATAAAATTTCGATGATCCTTTGTAAGATGATATCCGTTCTTTTTCCATAATATCCTTGGATCCCGCCTATAATAGTTCCAAACAGGAATTCTATGATTACTAGTATGAGTCCGAAACTCATAGAATTTCTGTACGCGTAAAAGATCCGAGTGAATACATCTCTTCCTCGATCATCAGTCCCAAGCCAATGTTTTAGGCTAGGAGAAGAAGGAGGGTTTTCGTCATCATCGATTGTTTCTAAATTGTCTTCGTTGTATCCGTATGGGACTGGAGGAAATAGGATCCAGTTATCATCGTCGTCTTCGAAATCTTCTCTCAATTTTAGTTTTTTATAATTTATGGGAGAATATTCGGATCCACCGAAATCCTTATCGGTATAACGGAAGAGGATTGGGAATTTCCAAGAATCGTCATACGAAACGATCCAAGGTTGATTATTTGCAAGTATCGGTGCAAATAAAGAAATGATATAAGAAGTCCCTAAGATCCAAAGAGAGATCCAAGCTTTTGTATTGGATCTAAATTTTTCGAATCTTCTTTTGGCTAAAGAGTTCATGCTTCGAAATTGATCCTAGGGTCGATGATAACATAACATAGGTCGGAGAGAATGTTTCCGATCAATGAAAGAAAACTTTGGATTAGTAGTAACCCCATCATCAGGTTTGTATCTCTTTCCGTAACTGCTTGGAAACCGAGTAATCCGATCCCGTCTATACTGAATACCAACTCAATGATCAAAGATCCGGCTAATACCAAACTTAAATTAGAACCGAATCCTGTTGCGATCGGGATCAGGCTGTTTCTGAAAGCGTGTTTGTATATTGCATCTTTGAAAGATAAACCTTTGGAGATCGCTGTCCTTACGTACTCTTTAGAGATCTGGTCCAAGAGAGAGTTTTTCATCAAAAGGGTGAGCATCGCAAAAGATCCGGAAACATAACAAAGCACCGGTAAGAACATATGCTCTGCTCTATCTATGATCTTTTCGAAAAAATCCAAGTCATCGTAGTTATCAGAATATTCATGGCCTAGAGGGAATACGGAAAACACTTCTCCGGAAGAGAACAAATATAATAGCAACATTGAAAGTGCGAATACTGGAATCGAGTAAGCAATCAATATAATGATACTAGTTCCACTATCGAATGCCTGCCCACTTTGGATTGCTTTACGAATCCCTAATGGAATACAGATTAGATAAGAAAGTAAAAATCCCGAAAGGCCGAATGTCAGGGAGACCGGTATCTTTTCGAAAATGAGTTCGTTTACAGGACGGGAATGTAATCTAGATTCTCCCAGATCTAAACTAGCGACGTCCCATAACCAGTACAGATAAGCAACCGGAAGAGGTTTGTCCAAACGTAGTTTTTGTTTTAGGATCTCTATCTCTTCGTTGTTGATCAAAGAAGATCGTGCCCCATCCTCGTTGCCGTATCCTCTTAACTTTGCTATCTCCCTTTCCAAGGGCCCACCTGGGGCCAGGTGAGATAAAATAAATACCAGGAAAGTGATTCCGAGGATTGTAGGAACGATCAGAAAGATCCTTTTTAAAAAATAATTTCTCATTCTGATTAAAGTCCGTTAAAAATCGCAACTTGCTTCGGACACCGAACAATTTTTCATACCGTTTACCAGGGATAAAGGTTTTTTCTCCGGCCTAATCCACAATTAACGGAAAGGTTTTAGTTCCAGATAACCTTTTCCTTTTACGGATTTTCCTTCGATATCTCCGCCGACTTTTACCGCACCTTCCCAATAAATTAGTCCAGTGCTAGATCTTGCGTCGAATTCCTGCTCTTCAAATTTGGGCGAGATATTCAGATTAAATCGTTCGGAAATTAATTTCCATCGTAATTTATAGGAATTTCCCGTTTGGTCACTCTTCCAGGTCTTATCTTCCGGAACAAATTTTAGATCGTTTTCGTTTTCTAAAGAGATTACTTTTCCGTCCGGAGAACGGTAAGTCCCGAACGTTTCGACATCTCCTGCTTTGTTCTTAAAGTTGAATGCCATAATATCGGAGCCGTCTTCCATTTGTATACAGATCCAATCCCAGGAAATGTCTTTGGAAGAAAGATCGAATGCAGCCTCGGTTCCTTCTGGACTACTCCACTCATGGTCCATCCAGCTTGTGCCTGATTTTACATGGTATTCTTTTCCTTCTAAATAAAGAGAGCCTTTGGTTTCCAAACGAGGAATACTATAATAGTAAGAGAAAAATTTAGGATTCTTTCTGCTCTTGAGAGACTTCCCGTTTTTGCCGTGGATAAGAATATTTTTGGATTTGGTACTTAGCTCCAATTCTAAACCGAAGCCTGAGTCTGTTCTTGGAAAAGCTGAGATCCGGAAGTCCGCGGGACCGGTAACTTCCATACGGTAGTCTCCGCTCCATAAATTGTTCTTATCTTGGCCGGCGACTCCACCTAACTCCCTTTCGATTGTCTGAGAGATCTTATGTTTTTCATCTTCTAGATCGGAGATTGCAAAGTGAACGGGATATAACGCAACTTTTGGCCCAAGGTAAGCTCGGAAGAAGCTTAACTCATATCCTAATTCTTTACCTTCTTCCGTATCCAAGATACCGATGAAATAACACCATTCTACTCTGTATCCTTTATGGAAAAAATGGTCTTGGGGGAATTTAAAACCATCGGTTTTAGGGGCAGCGAATCCGTTTCCGCTCGAAATAAAGAACAAAGATGAGAACAGAACTGAAATTAGGATCCCGGAGGTTCTATTTGGTCTTACGACTCTGTTTGTTAATAATTGGAAGGGCATATATCGTCCTTTTTATTCTGTCGGACAAAGTCCTGAGAAATTAGACCCGACCATGGTTTCTTTTTCTTTTTAAGTATTCAATCGATTCGTTTTTTTTATTTTTATATTCGGAGAAGATCCTAAAATTTGAAACAAGTTGTGAGATCCTGTGTCAGTTATTAAATACGGGATTGATATTATGGCGAACCCTAAACCCAGAAGCGAAAGACAAAAAGTCAAAAAATTCATACAGTATGTATTCGCGAGAATACTGGTAGGTACTCTTTCTATTTTCCCATATATCCTGAGGGGAAAGATCCTATTTCATATTATTCGATTCTTGGCCAAAACGACAGGCGCTACAAAAAAAAGGATCGAAAGACATATACGAACTGCATTTCCTCAAATATCGGAATCCGAGATACAAGAGTATATTTTTCATAACCTCAGAAATCTATCTCATATGGCTAATGAGTTCTGCGAAGAACCTAGAATGAATAAAAAGTTCATAGATAAATGGGTGACCTTCTTACCAAATAAAGAAACCCATACTCGTTTATTCGAGAAGGGCGGGATCTTGGTTTTAGGACATTTGGGGAACTGGGAAACTATGGGAGTTTCCATTTGTTACACCGCTCCTAAAAATGAGCTATATGTATTCGCAAAAAGACAATCCAATCCTTGGTCCAACGCTTGGATCGAAAAGAACAGAGCTTCCCAAAGAATTAAGTTAGTATACACGGATGAAAGTCCGAGAAAGGCACTGACCTTATTGAAACAAGGAAAGTTAGTCGCCTTTATATCGGATCAAGATGCAGGTAATACCGGGTCCTTCTTTCCTTTTTTAGGAAATATGGCTTCTACATTCTTAGGACCCGCGACATTTTCCAGAATGACTGATGTTCCGATCTTATTCTGTAGCAGTTGGTACGATAAGATCGGGAAATTATATTTTCATGTAGAAGAATTCGAAAGACCGAATTTGGATCCTAGAAAGGACCCGGAATTATGGGAGAGAGAATTCACTTACAAATGGGTTAAACGTTTAGAAGAAGAAGTTTATAAACATCCGGGTGATTATTTCTGGCTGCATAGACGTTGGCATACAAAACCTGAAAACAAAGAAGAACTAGACAAGTTCTGGAAAGAATTTAAATCTTCTGCTGAAAAATCTAAGGTTTGATCAGAAAGCTGTCGGCTTTAGAGAATTTCTTTTTAGTTCCGCAGTTTCCAGATTTTCTTTCGATACCTGGTAAGGTAAACCTTGGGATGTGAATAATTCCACACAGACACCGCAATCTTTTACTAATTCTCTAAAACGGATCTTATTCTCTTCACTTACTTCTGTCCAAAGATCTTTTAACTCTTTCGGATCTTTAGAAAGATCGAATAGACGTTCTTTAGAAGGATTAGAGTTCAAATTCATTATATAATGATAATTTCCCTTAATATAACTGATCCCAACCTTATACAAAGAGATCTCATTATTATTGGTGATAATGATCCTACGGTCTCCGTAAATATCTTTCAGTAAGGATTTACCTTCTAGATTGGTAGAATATTTTTTAATCGCAGGATTGTTTTCTATATTCAAAATATCTATGAAAGTTGGGATCAGGTCTGTATTCGCTACGGGTCTATCCGTGTTTTTTCTGATCGCTTGTAGATTTACGGATTCTTTAAGAGAATTCGGAATGTATACCAACATAGGGATAGCGATAGTTTCCACATAATTGCTATCTATATGCCCTAGGTAATCATGCTCAAAAAGAGACTCTCCGTGATCAGAAGTGAAAATCACCATGGTGTTCTCTAAGAAACCTTCTTTTTTCAGATAAGTGTAAACTTCTTCCAAAAGACTGTCCATGTGGCGAACAGAGTTATCATACTGATCTGGAACTGAATCCACTGCGAAAAACTTGGATTCTTCCGGTACTATGTATGGAAAGTGATTCGTATTGAAGTGTAGAACTCCTGCGAATCTTTTGCCTGAGGTCTTAAATCCAGTAAGATATCTTTTGAATTCTTTTACAGTTTCTCTATCATCGATCCCGATATCATTGAATACTTTTAAACCGCTTTTTTCTTTATCCCAAAGAAAATCGATCCCGGAGTTTTTGAAAAATCCTTCGAAATTATTCCACTGCAAATTATGGCTAGTGATATAGAATGTAGAAAGTCCTGCAGATTTTCCATACTCCCAGAACAACGGATAAGTATGAGTCATAGGAACAGGTTGAGAAGGAGAAACTCCGGTTAATATACTTGGAAAAGAAAGAAGAGTAGAACTTGAATTTGAATATGCCTTTTTGAATAAGAAATACTGGCTACGGTCCGCTGTTTGCGCGAATTTAGACATGAAAGGAGTGGTGTTTCTTTCGTAACCGTATACTCCTAAACTTCCTTTTCTCAAACTTTCCGTTATTACAAATAGAACGTTGAATCCAGGATTGGAATTAATCTGAGGCAGTCTAGGTTTGTTCCTGGATTGTAATCCTGCGGAACCTAGACTATCTCCCGTTAGATGATTGTATAAATTTCTCCAAACGAATGCGATCGTGTTGGTATCTGAAACATATACCTGGTCATTAAATCTGGTATTATTATGTAAGAACCCGCTGATCGCTAAAAATACGATCACCACTCCAATCCTTACTGGAGTTTGGAATCTGTATCTTAAAGGTTCTTTAATTGTAGTGAACCAAAGAGAAGCTCCTAATACACTAAAGGAAAGAAGTCCGAAAACCAAAGAAGATTTAGTGAATCCGCCTTCTACGATCGTCCAACTATTCAAAGGTTCATGAAATATAAAAGAGAATACGAAGAAGTTGGGCATGATCCCGGTATACGCATAGTATCCGTACGAACCCAATAATGTTCCTGTGTAAAAAGATAAGATCAGAAAGAATACTATATAGTATGCTATCTTAGATTTTTGCAGATATAATATTCTCAGAAGAATGATTACTGCAGAATATAGAATTACGGAATAAATGAATGAGAGAAAATAAAACATCCATTGTAAGGGTTTGAATGTCGGTAATATTTCATCTCTGACTACGATGTCTGAAATTAATATTACTGCTGGTAAAACCCAAACGGAATAACGGGAGAATGTCTCTAGTATATTTTTTTTATTTATAGTTCCCATCTTTATCCAAAATTCCTAAGGATATGTAATTCGTCAATTACACCAAATAGGTTACACTTTCTCAACGACTAAAAAGAAAGTTATAAAAAATGAATATTAGACCGATGTTCAGTCGTGATTAAGATCGATTCTAATTTATTCTTATAAGTTTTAAATTGAACAAATCCTATAAAAAAAGTGACTCGGTCTCAATCGAATACTTGGAGTTAGACGTGCTTTATAAATCGATCGTAAAGTTTTTTGGAAGAGTATACAAT